>NZ_CP009516.1:3450292-3763955 GCF_000970285.1 Methanosarcina horonobensis HB-1 = JCM 15518
TGAAATTCTAATCACTCCTTTTTACGATGTTCTCTGCCAGGAGATCAATAAGAATATTCATAATTTCCGGAAAATCTTCATCTTCAATTTCATTCCTGAAATGTATAAGGGAAAGAACTGCCTGTGTAGTTTCGGCAAGGATACGGGCTGGTTTATCTATTAAGAGACCCGAAGCTGCCCACTCTTCAAAGAAAGGCAGAATCGTTGCCACATTATCTCTGCAAATCTTTTTGATTTCTTCCTCTGAAGACCGGGAGATTTTCAGTTCAAGATGCTCCTTCTCAATGAAAACTTTTCTCCAGATCGGGTGGTTATTAACAATATGAAGCACATACTGAAGATAAGCTCTGATAGCTTTATCGGGTTCGGTCCTGTATTTCAGGAAGGAATTTTCGAGTATGCTTTCCCTTAAAGCTTCCCGCTCTTCTTTAAAGATTTGGAGAAAGAGATCCTCTTTGCTGTCGAAAAAGGAGTAAAAAGAACTTTTCGCAATTCCCAGGCCCTCAGTAAGGTCCTCGATACCTGTTTTTTTGACCCCATATCTGGCAAAACAGTCTTTCCCTCGGTCCATAATATTTCGCTTTATGATCTCTCTTTCTTCATCTGTAAAGGATCTCAGTGGCTCACCTCTTCCGGAAATAGCCTCCCGATTTTTACTGAGTCTATAAATCCGAGTTTATCTGGTCAAAAATTAAAAATCAATTATGTCAATGAATAATCGATTTCTTTGTTCATAGCTTAATGTACACGTCGTTTATTTAAAATTTTTGACTGAAAAACAGAAAAAGGATAGAAAATCTTTAGGAAGGATTATAAGATCCCACCTGAAACTACGTTTTTAAGTATCTTTTTTCTTTTCGTCGCGCTCGACACAGGAGGGCGGGCTTGCAAAAAAAAGAAGAGAAAAAAGAGAATATGTGGATAGCAGCTTAAGTCTGCTTTATTACTTTTTACGGTTTTTCCAAGCTTCTTCCTTCCATCTCTTTTTAATTGAAGAGCCAGCAGAAAAGCTGCTGAGATACCTTTTCCTACAGGACTCAAAGTGGGACCAGTCCGACCCTTCCTCTGCTAACTTCAAGCTTGAATTTACTATTAATGTAGTCCTTTGCAGGTCCCTTCCCATGTATGAGAAGTTCTACCAGGTCTTCAGGCTCATCTATATCCGTACCTGCTAGGAAGGAGTCATAGACTTCGAAATCCTGTCCGGAGTCTGCTGCAATCGAGCAGTGAGTTAAAAAACTCGAACCGTAATACCTCACCCGGTAGTTCGAAGGATTCTTTATAAAAAGGAGATTCGTTCCTCCGCCTTTTCCGGGAACGATGCAGATATCCTTTTTAGTTGAAGTTATTTCCTTTACATGTTCCGGAGAAAGGAGAGGAAGGTCAGCCATAACAATCAAAACAGGTTCTTCTGCCTCTGCAAGATACCTGTTAAGGGCTTCATTCAGGTCTTTTTCGTCCAGAAGAACTCTCGCTTTCGTCATGACCTCAAGCCCGTAGACCGAAGGGCTGAGGATATCGACTTTTTTTATTCCGGCTCCTTTGAGCGAGTCTATCACCTGGTTCAGCATGAGTTCTACAAACTCTTCCCTTTCCTGTAAACTCAGGACAGGCGATAGCCTGGATTTTGCGCCGGCTTTTTTATAGGGGATTACGGCTCTCATCTGGACTCCTGCATATTTTCGTTTTTCGTTTTCGTTTTTTCTTTTTTTATTCAGGGGAATTTTTTTAGATATCAGGAAAACTCTTTTTTCAGGCGTTTTACTCTTTGCTGCCAATTCTTGATTTTGTACAATTCGGAAGTGAACCGTCCTGTCCCGAGAACCCGGGTTCGACCTTTCGATAAAGGGTGTCCCTCTGCATGGGAATCCTCCCTGCTCCTTTTATCATCCATTCAAACTCTGCAGGCGACACATATTCCCCGTGGCTGCCCCCTGATGCTGTGGAGATCTGGTCTTCCATAAGTGTGCCTCCAAGGTCGTTTGCTCCGCACTGCAGGGCTACCTGAGCGAGCTTTTTTCCTAATTTTACCCAGGTAGCCTGAATGTTTTTAACGTGGGTATGTAGAATTACGCGGGAAATAGCTATGAGCTGCAAGTCCTCAAGTCCTGTGCTTGTGAATTTTCCGGATGCAAGCATCTTTTCCCCTACAGGGTTATTGTAGGGCAAAAAGGACATAGGGATAAGTTCCGTAAATCCGCCTGTCTCTTTCTGGATCTCGCGGATGGTAAAAACATGGTCAAGGCGTTCTTCAAGGGTTTCGACATGCCCGTACATAATAGTGGCATTAGTGGAAATCCCTGTTTTATGTGCCGCAGTTATGGTATCAATCCACTGATGAGTATTGATTTTTGAGGGACAGATAATCTTTCTTACCCTGTCGGAGAGGATCTCGGCTGAAGTTCCTGTGAGAGAATCAAGCCCGCTTTTTTTAAGCCTTTGCAGGGCTTCTTCAACCGACATGCCTGAAATTCCTGCTGCATAATTTACTTCCATAGAGGACAGGGCATGAATGCACAGGTCAGGGAATTCAGCCTTTATTGATTCTATAATCTCGAGATAGAACTCCATGTCAGCTTCCGGGGTATACCCTCCCTGGACGCAGACTTCAACAGCTCCGGCTTTTTCTGCTTCTTCAGCTTTTTTCAGGATCTCTTCAACGCTCAGGATATATCCTTTATCTGTCCTGTAGGCGCAGAACCCGCAGTTTCCGACGCATTTGTTTGTGATATAGATATTCCTGTTCACAACATAGCTGACAGTATCGCCTAC
Organism: Methanosarcina horonobensis HB-1 = JCM 15518; assembly: GCF_000970285.1. Taxonomy (NCBI): domain Archaea; kingdom Methanobacteriati; phylum Methanobacteriota; class Methanomicrobia; order Methanosarcinales; family Methanosarcinaceae; genus Methanosarcina; species Methanosarcina horonobensis. Next base: position 3,453,065 of record NZ_CP009516.1, read on the forward strand.
CGTACTGGCACGCAGGTCATTTGCGAGCTCAAACAGCTCAAATGGGTTTCCTTCAAGCAGGAGAAGGGCATCTTCTTTAGTACATTTTCCCCGGTATGCCCTTTCAATTACGTCTTCTGGAGTTGTCGGTTTTTTCACGTACATCCGATCATCCTTTTTAAATTCCATCATTTCCCTGACTGTTACCTGGCTGTCGGCTTATTCAAAAGCTCCGCACCCGGCAGTCCTTCCATGACTTCGGGAAGCCAGCTCGTGCGCCCCTTTATACAGGGTTGTCCTCTCTTTAGGTATTCTGCCGGCTCCGTGGATCATCCATTCCAGTTCATCCACAGTTATCATTTCCCCGTGGCAGGCCCCTGCAGATCTGGAGATGCTTTCTTCCATGAGTGTGCCACCCAGGTCATTGGCTCCACAGTGAAGAGAAAATTGGGCAAGTTTCTTTCCCAGTTTCACCCAGCTTGCCTGGATATTGTCCACATGTCCGTGTAAGAGGATACGGGATACTGCATAGATTTTCAGGTCCTCAAGGCCCGGAGTAGCATATCGGCCTTCCCTAATCATCTTTTCTCCCACGGGATTGTTGTAGGGCATAAAAGGTAGAGGCACAAATTCCGTAATTCCTCCTGTTTCTTTCTGAATCTCTCTGATGATCAGCATATGGTCAATTCTTTCTTCAGGAGTTTCAACATGCCCGTACATCATGGTTGCAGTGGTAGGGATTCCTGCAGCATGAGCCTGCCTGACCACTTCGACCCATTCTGCGGTCCTGATTTTAGAAGGACAGATTATTTTCCGCACGCGGTCCGAGAGAATTTCTGCTGCTGTCCCGGGCATGGTATCAAGACCGCTTCTTTTGAGTCTCCTGAGGGCTTCTTTTACAGTAATTCCACTGATGCGTGAGGCGTGGTAAACTTCCATCGGCGAAAAAGAGTGGATATGCATTTCCGGGAATTCGGCTTTTATGGCTTCTGCAATCCCCTGATAAAAGTCCAGGCCAACATCCGGAAGCAAACCTCCCTGGATGCAGACTTCGGTGGCGTTTGCCTTCTCGGCTTCTCTAACCTTTCCCATAATTTCTTCGATGCTGAGGACCTTTCCGTTATTTGTCCTGAATGCACAGAACCCACAGGTACCTACACAGCGACTTGTGAAATTTATGTTCCTGTTTACAACATAAGTCACTGTATCTCCTACTGCCAGGTCGCGGAGTTCATCTGCAAACCTGAAAAGTTCGAAAGGAGGTACATCCAGGAGCAAAAGAGCATCTTCTTTTGTGCTCTTCCCCTGGTATGCGCGTTCTATGAGGTCTTCGGGAATTTTGCTGTTCATTTTTCTAAATCCTCCGCGTTCTCTATTTCGGGCTGCTTTCTGTAGCCTTCCCTATCTGAGAGCCGCTCAATGAGGCTGCCTATTCGTTCCGAATACCACCCTTTTTTCACATATTGAGGGTAAACTGGCAGACGTTCTTTAAGCGGAATATCCCCGAGCCTTTTCTGAAGGTCCTTTACGTCGGGCCATTCTGCTTCGGGGTTGATCCAGTCAATTGTAAGAGGGGATATGCCTCCAAGGTCCGTTACTCCCTTTGCAATAAGGGATCTGGGATCTATGAGATTCGGGGCAACCTGGACTGCTACATCATGAGGCAGGATCCGGGCTGCAAGAGCTACAGCATCCATCATCTCTTCCACACCAGGTTCAGGGAAATTTTCCATAGCAGTTCCCTGCTTAGGGGCAAAATTCTGAATAATTACTTCCTGAATATGCCCGTACTCTGTATGAAGAGCTGCAATTGCTTCAAGTGATTCTATTCTGTCATCCCTGCTCTCCCCTATCCCTATAAGGAGGCCTGTAGTATAAGGAATCTCCAGTCTTCCGGCATCCCGGATGGTCTCAAGCCTGCGTTCCGGAACTTTTCCCAGGCAGTCTTTGTGGGCGTCCAGAACTGCCGTACTCTCAAGCATAAGCCCCATACTCGCATTCAGGGGTTTTAAAGCTTTAAGTTCCGAGAGGGTCATTATTCCTGCATTCGTATGGGGAAGAATTCCGATATCAATTGCTGTTTCACAGAGAAAAAGGACATATTCAAGAGTAGAGGAGTATCCAAGCTCTTCAAGCATTGTGCCGTATCCCGGTACTTCTTCTGCACGCTCCCCGAATGTGAAGAGAGCTTCGGTACATCCTGCCTTTACCCCGTTTTCAAGAATAGAAATAACCTCTTTCGGCTTCATGAGCCGGGCTCCGGGCTGCCCGGGTTCCCGCCGAAAGCCGCAGTAACCACACTGGTTTCTACAGATATTGGTTACAGGGATGAAAACGTTTTTTGAATAAGTTACGAAAGGAATTTTTTCCGATGGAATGAAAAACACCTGCTGAACTCTGGTTTCTTGCTCTGGCTTTAGCCCAGGACTTTTCCCATAACTGACACCACGCCAAGAGCCACTCCTTCGACTTCTATGCCTCCTTTTCCTTTAGCTCCGTCTCCGACAATATAGAGTCCGGAAAAAGGAGTTTCATTTCCCGGGTCCGTACCCGAAGCTGCCCTGTTTACTGGCCATTCATCGTGATATGACTGGATAAGAAGGACTTCGTACCTTTTATCCGAAAAAATCTCTTTGACGTCAGCAAGCCCCATCTCGATTTCCGCTTCGAGGTTCTTTACATTCTCAGGGGCAACATACTGGTGGCACATGGTAAGGTGCTTTCCAGGAGGAGCCAGTTTCGGGTCAGCCTGAGTTACTTCATTGATCCCGTTTATGCGCCTTGTATAGGGAGTCAACAGAACTCCGGAATGACCGACAAGAGCCTCGTCTGCGGCAAGGCAGATCTTTATGCCTGCAGAGGGTTGAAGGGTCTCAAGCATTTTAAGGTAACCTGCCTCTCCGGAAAGTGCTTCACCGCAGAGCAGAGCGGTTGCAGCATGACCAAGATTGCTGATGACAAGGTCAGCTTCGTGATTTTTGCTTCCAACAACCACTCCTGCAGCTTTTCCATTTTCAATCAGGATTTTTGAGACTTCCTGCCCGGTATGAATTTTTCCTCCGTTTGCAAGAATAACGGCTTCAAGGGCATCAATGACTCCTTTACACCCTCCTTTAGGGATACCTGGGCCTCCAAAACGGTACATATTTTCAATAATCTCAAAAACTTCTTCTACCGGGACTTCGTCGCTTTTAAGGCTGAGAGCCCAGCCGCAGAAAGAATCGGCAAATCTTATCAGCCACTCGTCACTGACCTGAGTCTTTATCCAGGCCTGAAGTGTACTTCCTGCGGGGCGGTTCTTTCTAGTACTCACGATCAAAAGGGCAATTTTCATGCGGTCCTTATAAGAAAGAAGCGAAGGAAAATCATTAAAAGAGATATCTTTGAAGCCTTTCACGTAATCGGCATTCCCTTTTTTGAGAGGTACGCGTATGGTGGTCATTTCTGACCGCACTATATCTACATCAGCTCCTATTTCCCTGAGTAGCCTGGCAAGAGGACCTCCGGGTCCGTTAGGAAGCATATGGAAAGCTCCGCTAGAAAGCTGGAATCCTTTGTAACTGAGGTTTGTAAATCTGCCTCCTGTAATAGGAAGCCTTTCAAAAACTTCAACCTCATGCCCTGCTTTTGATAAACGGGCAGCGCTTAAAAGCCCTCCAAGCCCTGCACCTATAACGATTGTTTTCATGCCGGTACCTCTATGGCTTTTACAGGACAGTAGGGAACGCACAACCCGCACTCTACGCAGGCATCAGTAGCCCGTGCTCTTCCCCTTACTTCTATTGCTCCTTTTTTGCAAAAAGAAGCGCACTGGCCGCACCCTACACAGTTATCGTTTATCTTCATGCGATCCACCAGCTTTTCTATCGTGAAAAGACTTATTATAATGTGTTGGTATAGCGTGTCGCTCATGTATTCTCAGCATCAGGGCGATCAGGGCTTCCCTGATGATAATGCGCCGGATGTAATATGTAATAAGTAATATACTATGAAATTATCCCCTTCGGAATATAATACAGCTTCAGAGAAAGCATCACGTAGAAAATTTTCAGCACTCTAAGTTCCTTATTATTTTCATTCCAGAAGTTGCCTCCAGAAGCCTGAGATCTCTATATTTATCATTATTTTTTGTGTTGTATTCAAAGGATTTTTTACGGGGATTAAGATTATAATTGAGATATATAATTCCTCGCTATTCCCGGAGAAAATTTGTAGTTTCAGGAAATTAACTTTCAGGAATTCTAAGGCTGTTCAAAAATAATAACATATTTATGGTGTATATATAATTTCGTCAGCAGATCAGGGCTTTTCCTCTAATTTTTTTTAACATACATATATTTTAAAAATAGAGTTTTAATTATTTAGACTTAATATTTATATAATATTAATTATCTAGCAAATAGCTATAAATAACCCCTGATTCATTTGCAGAACTAGCATAGCTACCTGTAATCTTAATTATTAATTATACTACTTTCGCGCTAATTGAATCCAAGTCGCCGGAAGGATGGATGTCTCCTGACTTTCGGCAATTTATCATATATCTCGGGCAATGAAAAGTAAATATTTCAAAGCTCGGGAGTCAGGATATCAATATCCGGGATCCCTACCCTCAGAAAATAGGAGCCTGGATGCAGATATCCCACAGGACCTGTATTCGGATCAAATGGTTTTTTAACAACCGGAGTCCGATACAGTTTTTTTGTCCGTACATCTTAAAAACTGAGAATCAGGATCATGCGACGCTGCAATTTCAGATTGCTGCACTTTGATAGGTGATACGATGTCTGGAATAATTGATAGCTATATACCGGTTGCTATATTCCTTGCCGTGGGACTGATTATGCCTCCCATGACAATGTTCATGGTAAAGCAACTGAGTCCGAGGAGCAAAGCAGCCAGCAAATACACAACATACGAATCGGGTTCCATTCCTACCGGGACTGCAAGGATCCAGTTCAATGTTGAGTATTATCTCTATGCAATTGCTTTTGTCCTTTTTGATATTGAGGTCCTTTTCCTTTACCCCTGGGCTACAGTCTATAAGGGGCATGGGATTACCTCAATTGCAGTGGTTGAGATGTTTGTATTTATCTTCATACTGCTCTTCGGATACGTATATCTCTGGAAGAAGGAGGCCCTTACATGGGTGAAATGAAGGAGACAAAAACGAATAACTCAAAAGAAACCCCGGAAGAAGAAATCCCTGGCGTTATCACAACAACTACCAGTGCAATCCACAATTTCCTTAAGAAAACCAAGGCTCAGGACCTTATCAACTGGGGGAGGAAAAACTCTCTCTGGTTCATGACCCAGCCAATGGGCTGCTGCGGTGTGGAAATGATTGCTACGGGCTGTGCCCATTATGATACAGACCGTTTCGGTATTATCCCAAGGAACTCTCCAAGGCATGCGGATGTCATGATCATCAGCGGCTATGTGACAAAAAAATACCTGCCAGCCTTAAAGAGGCTCTGGGACCAGATGCCTGCGCCCAAATGGGTTATCGCCATGGGAGACTGTTCAATCAGCGGCGGTCCTTTTTATGAGTCTTATAGCACTGTGCAGAACATCGATGAAATTTTCCCTATCGATGTCTACATTCCGGGATGTCCTCCCAGACCCGAAGCCCTTATCCAGGGATTTGTGGAGCTGCAGGAGAAAATAAAAGCCAAAAAAGACCGGGGAACGGAATACTGAGAAGATTTCAGGCTTATTTGAGGGAATATAATGGATGCCAGAACAATCATAGAATCATTAACCGGGAAATTTCCGGAGGCAATTTCCGAAGCCGGGATCGAATCTCCAATCCGTATCCGGGCATATGTTGACAGTGAAAAAGCAAAAGAGGTCTGCCAGTACCTTAAAGACTCCCTTCAGTTCGACCACCTCTGCTCGGTGTGCGGAGTTGACTATCCTCAGAGGAACGAGCTCGAAGCAGTGTATCATATAGCATCATATGACCATCCTGTAGTCCTTATGCTTAAAGCAAGGCTACCAAGGGATTCTCCGGAAATAGAATCCATCGTCCCGGTATACTGGAACGCAAACTGGTACGAAAGAGAAACTTACGAACTCTTCGGGATATTCTTTAAAGACCACCCGAATCTGAAGCCTCTTGTGCTTCCCGAAGATATGCTGGGCGAGTGGCCTCTCCGGAAAGACTACGAGGGTTTCCCGAACAAGACAGCAAGAAACCTGGTGTGAGGGGTGAAAAATGGACGAAATGCTTGGACCAAAAGAAATTATCGGACCAAACGAAATGATCGTACACCTGGGCCCTCAGCATCCCATGCAACCCGGACCCTTCAGGTTAAACCTGAGGTTGAAAGGAGAAACTGTAATGGATGCCGAAGTGGAACTGGGTTATATTCACAAAGGCATTGAGAAAATTCTGGAGAGTAAAACCTACCTTCAGGGTATCACTATAGTTGACAGAATCTGCTACCTAGTAGCTCTGACAAATGAAGAATGTTTTGTGGGCTGCGCTGAAAAGCTTCTTGGTATCGAACCTCCAGAGAGAGCTCAGTATATAAGAGTCATTTTAGAAGAACTTTCCAGACTCCAGAGCCACCTGCTCGGCATGGGAGAATTCGGGGAATTCATTGGCTTCGTTTCCATGTTCATGTACACCATCAAAGAAAGGGAAGACATACTTACCCTGATCGACATGGTCACAGGAGCAAGGATTACTCACAGCTACCTGAGGTTCGGAGGAGTGCGTGACGACCTCCCTGCAGGATTTAAAGAAAAAGCCCTTCCTGTCCTGAACAACCTCAAGAAAGTCATCAGTGACTACGAGGAAATGTTCAACTCCGATAGAATTTACAGGGAGAGGACAGTAGGAGTCGGCATCCTGACTGCTGACGTTGCAAAGAGCCTTGGAGTTTCCGGGCCAGCCCTGCGGGCGACAGGCGTTCCTTTCGATATCCGGAAGAATGAACCCTACCTTGTGTATGAGGACCTGGACTTTAAGGTCTGTACTGAAACTGCAGGAGACTGTTTTGCAAGGGTGCAGGTCAGGCTTAACGAGATGCGCGAAAGCATTTACATCATCGAACAGTGCCTTGACAGAATCCCAGGCGGACCTATCTTTCCGGAAGGCACTCCTTACGGCAGAAGGACTCCTGTAATGAGAGTTCCTGCAGGTGAGGTATTCCACAGGGTCGAAGACCCGAGAGGCGAGATGGGAATGTACATGGTTTCCGACGGCTCGGACAAACCTTACAGGGTAAAAGTCAGAGGACCTTACTTCCCTACCCTTCAGGCTCTGCCTCCTCTCATCAAAGGCACGACAGTTGCGGACGTAGCAGCTATTTCAGGCAGTATGGACGGCTGCACCAGTGAAGCGGACAGGTGATTATAATGGTTATAGAAATTCCAGAATTCATAGTTCCTTTTATACCCTGGATCCGCGGGCTTGTAGGCCTCTCTCTCGTGGGAGCAATTTTCCTCGGAGCAATGGGTGCTGTCTGGATTGAGAGAAAGCTCTCAGCAGACATCCAGTTCAGGCACGGACCGTCAAGGGTAGGCAAGTTCGGGCTCCTGCAGCTGGTAGCCGATGCCATAAAACTCTTCACGAAAGAAGACATGAGACCGAGTAATGCTGACCGTCTTCTCTTTGACAACGCTCCTATTTTCATGATGAGTTCGGTTTTCCTTATGCTTGTTGCAATCCCGGTGGGCGCAGTTTTCATAAACGGGGTCGAGTACCCTCTGGCTGTAACCGAGATGGACATCAGCGTACTTTACATAGAAGCAATGTCCGCGATTACAATTTTTGGTATTTTCATGATTGCCTACGGTTCAAACAATAAGTATTCCCTGCTTGGTGCTTTCAGGAACTTTGCCCGCATGGTAGGGTATGAAGTGCCTCTCGGAATCACTGTTGTCAGTGTTGCTATAATGACAGGCTCCCTGAATATCGTGGAAATTGCCCAGTCTCAGGGGCTGCTCTGGAACATCTTCCTGCAGCCGATCGGGTTCATTGTTTTCTTCATCGCTCTTATGGCTGATATGGGAAGGCTTCCTTTTGACCAGAACGAATCTGAAGAAGAACTCGTTGCAGGCTGGATTACCGAATATACCGGGATGCGTTTCGGGCTCGGTTTCTTTGCCGAATATATTCACATGATCCTTGGCTCTTTCCTCGTAGCACTCCTTTTCCTTGGCGGCTGGAATGTCCCCGCATTTATTGCAAACAACGCGGTGCTTGGCCTTATTGCCCCTACAGGGTTCTTGCTCCTTAAGACCGTGCTTGTGCTTATGACTATTATAGGAATGAGGTGGGCTGTCCCGAGGTTCAGAATCGACCAGGTAGTAGATATGAGCTGGAAAAAACTCCTGCCCCTGTCCCTCCTGAACCTTGTCTGGGCAGTGGGCCTTGGACTCTATCTGGGGGCTTAAGAATATGGTTCTCAAAAACATCAGATACGCAATAAAAAACATCCCTAAAGAACGCGTTACCAGGCTGTGTCCGGAAGTGGAAAGCCCGCTCTCCGAAAGGTTCAGAGGCCTTCAGGTCCTTGACAAAAGCAAATGCATAGGCTGTGGGATCTGTGCCAACACCTGCCCTAACGCCGCAATCAAGATCGTAAAAGCCCCGATTGCTCCTGGCAGTGAAAAGCAGAGGTGGTTCCCTCAAATAGACATAGGACACTGCCTTTTCTGCGGGCTCTGCATTGACCAGTGCCCCAAAGGCGCCCTTTCCAGCGGGAAAGAGTACTGCAAAGGTGTGGTAAAATGGACGCACAAAGACCTGCTTATGACTCCTGAAAAGCTTGCAAGGGAAGTAGATATCAAAGAAGGTGATAAGAGATGATCCTTGAAACCGTTGGAACGGCTCTGGAACTCGCCGTTTTCGGACTCCTTGCGCTTGTTACGGTCTTCTTTGCAATCTTTGTGGTCATTGCAAAAGACGTTGTAAGAGCCGGACTTGCCCTGATTATGTGCATGTTCGGAGTTGCAGGGCTTTATATCCTCTTAAATGCCCAGTTCCTTGGAATTATCCAGGTGCTGGTCTACATAGGAGCAATCGGAGTACTGATTCTCTTTGCAGTCATGCTGACAAAGCGAGAACTTGGAGGTGGGTCCCGTGCGTATTAACAGGGCTCTGGCTTTTTTAGTATCCCTGCTCTTTGTAGCGGTTATAGTGACAGGAGCTTTCGGGACTTCCTGGCATACGGTTCCGGACCTTCCTGAGAACCCGGCTGACCCGAGTAACATAGAGGGCATAGGTATGCTTATCTTTACTCAGTTTGTCGCACCTTTCGAGGTCCTGTCAATTGTCCTGCTCGCATCCCTTATCGGTGCAATTTATATAGCAAAAGGAGAGGGCAACAAATGACTGCTATTCCATTAACATTTTATCTGGGTCTTGCAGCTCTGCTCTTTTCAATAGGGCTTTACGGCGTAATGACACATAAAAGCGGTATCAGGATGATCATGTGTATCGAGCTCATGCTGAACTCCGCAAACATTAACCTTGTAGCTTTTTCAAGCTATACTGACACCCTTCATGGTCAGGTCTTTGCCATATTCTCGATTGCCCTTGCGGCTGCCGAAGCTGCAGTAGGGTTTGCAATCTTCATGGCAATCTACAGAATGCATGATAAGATCAACCTTGACGAGCTTAACATTCTGAGGTGGTAAAAACGGCTCTGGAAGAATTTGCATTTTTAATCCCCCTGCTTCCGGCACTGGCTTTTGCGATCACCTTCTTCTTTGGCAAGAAAATGCCTTCAGGAGGGGCAATCGTTCCCATCCTTGCCATCGCTGCCTCCTTTGTAATCTCTTTTGCGATTACCCTCGGGCTGCTGGCAAACCCCGAAGAGGTCATAAGCCAGTCCTATTCCTGGTTTGCAGTGCTTAACATAGGAGTATTAATCGACCCCCTGGCTGCAGTCATGCTGTCAATGGTCTCCTTTGTGAGCCTGTTAATCCATATCTACGCAGTCAGCTACATGTCCCATGATCCCGGAAAAGCCAGGTATTTTGCAGAAACCGCACTTTTTACGGCGGCAATGCTTTCCCTGATCCTCTCCGATAACATTCTTCAGCTCTTTGTTTCCTGGGAACTTGTAGGTCTGTGTTCCTACCTGCTGATAGGATTCTGGTTTGAAAAGCCTTCAGCAGCAGCCGCAGCCAAAAAAGCTTTCCTGACAACCAGGATCGGAGACGTAATGTTCCTTACAGGAATAATAGTACTTACTTCCGATCTTCTCAGGGTTGCAGGCGGGTTCCAGGACGGAACATACCTGCTGCGTTTCGATGAAATCTTCAGTTATATCCCCGAGCTTGCAGTTCTTCAGATAAACATCCTGGGCTTCGAAATAAGCCACCTTACTATTATCACCCTGCTCTTCTTCGGAGGAGCCGTAGGAAAGTCAGGGCAGTTCCCCCTCCATGTGTGGCTGCCCGACGCAATGGAAGGTCCGACAACGGTCTCAGCCCTCATCCATGCAGCAACAATGGTTACTGCTGGTGTTTACCTGGTCGCAAGGACTTTCCCGATGTTTATTGCAGCCCCTGATTCCCTCATGGTAGTTGCTTACTTCGGAGGCTTTACAGCTCTCTTTGCAGGCACTATGGGCATTGTGATGAACGACCTCAAGCGTGTGCTTGCTTTCTCAACCATCAGCCAGCTCGGGTACATGATGCTGGGCCTTGGTCTGGGGACCGCAATAGGGCTTGAAGCGGTCGGAATCTCCCTTTTCCACCTGATTAACCACGCTTTCTTCAAAGCACTTCTCTTCCTCTGTGCAGGCAGTGTAATTCATGCAGTTGGCACCCAGGACATGAGGGAGCTCGGAGGCGTAGGAAAGGTAATGCCAATTACCGCTGCCACAATGACCATTGCAGCCCTCGCCCTTGCAGGTTTCGGTATCCCAGGAACCTCAATAGGGACAAGCGGTTTCATGTCTAAAGACCCCATCATTGAAGCTGCATACCTTTTCGGAGAACACAGCAGCAACTGGATCCCCTATGTATTCTCAATTCTTGCAGCTCTCCTTACATCCATTTACATCTTCAGGCTGATCTTCATGACCTTCACAGGGAAGCCGAGAAGCAACTATCACGGGCACGAGTCCCCTGCCATTATGACCATCCCCCTGTCCATTCTGGCCCTTTTTGCCCTTGTGTTCGGCTCGCTGACAAGAACCGGTTTTATGGAATTCCTTGAAGAAACCTTTGCCAACAGCTTTGTGAACCTGAACATAGGAAACCTTGCAGGCATAGGTGGAAACGAACTCGTAGAGGCAGCAGGTCATGAACCTCTAATTGTACTGTGGCTTCCGTTAATAGTTGCACTTGCAGGTCTTGCAATTGCTTTCGTGATCTATTATCTGAGAGCAGTAAAACTCGGAGCCCTCGCTTCCATGAAGAACCCGATTTACAAACTGCTCTACAACCGCTACTACCAGCACCAGATCTACACCGAGTTCTTCTCAATCGGTGTTGTCTACGGAGTTATTGCTTTCCTGACACAGGTAGTTGACGTGATCGTTGACAGCATTGTGGAAGCAATCGGAATTCTCACGGTTGGAGTGGGAGAAGAACTCCGGAAGATTCAGACCGGGGTTGTCCAGACCTATGCAACCGCAGTAATTGCGGGTGTGAGCCTGCTGATAATACTTATTAAATTGATAATGGAGGTACTCTGATGCTGCCGGTCGCATCGTTGTTGATTCTGGTGCCGCTGATTTTCGCAGTCGTGACCTTTTTCACAAAAACAAAAGAACTGGCTGCAGGGCTGGGCTTTCTCGGGTCTCTTGCGACTCTCGGGCTTACCCTTTATGCCTATCTGAACTTTGACAGCAGTACTGCTGCAATGCAGTTCTATGAATCTGTAAGCTGGATTCCTTTCCTCGGAGTCAATTATTCGGTAGGAATTGACGGCATTTCCATGCCCCTTATCCTTCTGAATGCGATTGTGATTCCGTTTCTGATTCTTTTCACCTGGAAAGAAGACATGGAAGCCCCGAACAGGTTCTATGGGCTGATCCTTACCATGCAGGCTGCAGTTATAGGAGTCTTCGTTGCCCTTGACTTTGTAGTCTTCTATATCTTCTGGGAGCTTACCCTTGTCCCTCTCTTCTTCATAGTAAATATATGGGGTGGAGAAAAGCGAGCCCATGCCTCCTACAAGTTCTTTATCTACACACACGTTGCTTCACTCGTTATGCTGCTCGGGATTTTCGGGCTCTTCTACACCGCCCTGCAGCAGACAGGCGTTGCTACGTTTGACATAAGAGAGCTGGTCGCACAGTTCCAGTTCTTCGAATCCGGCCTGGTAAGAGACGGAATATTCCTTGCAATCCTCTTCGGGTTCCTGGCAAAGCTGCCGACCTTCCCCTTCCATTCCTGGCTTCCGGATGCATATACCGAGGCTCCCACAGCAGGCAGTGTACTCTTTATCCTGCTCAAAATCGGAGGTTACGGGCTTTTCAGGATCTCGCTCCCAATGCTCCCGAACACCGGCAATCCTGACATGATGATCATGATGCTTGGCCTACTAGGTTCTTTCAGTATCCTCTACGGGGCTCTTGTGGCTCTGCGGCAGAGAGATCTCAAACGCATGATTGCTTACTCCAGTTTGAGCCATATGGGCTACGTAACCCTCGGTTCAGCCGGCCTTGTCGCCCTTTCGGTTTCGGGCGCTATGTTCCAGCAGTTTTCCCACGGGCTCATCATGAGCATCATGTTCATGTCCGCAGGAGCAATCCAGACCAGTACGGGCACAAGGATAATTAACGAGCTTGGAGGGCTTGCAAAGAAAATGCCTATGCTTACCGTGGCTATGATGGTCGGCTTTATGGCATCCCTCGGCCTTCCTGGACTTACAGGCTTCATTGCCGAGTTCCTGGTGCTGACCTTCAGCTTCGTGAACCTGCCTGGATTTGTCTTACTTGCCCTGCTGGCAATAGTGATTACTGCAGGTTACCACCTCTGGGCAATGCAGAGAGCAATGTTCGGAGTGTACAATGAGAAACTCGGGGATGTAAGAGACATCAATTCCCTCCAGGTCTTTTCAATGGCTGTAATTGCACTTCTTGTGCTTTATTTCGGCCTGAACCCGAGTCCGGTGCTTAATATGATGATTGAAAACTCAGAAGCAATAGTCAGCCTGGTGGCTGCTGTGGGGGTGTAAGAAATGGATGAAATAATGTATCTTGCACCTGAAATTGTTCTGGTTGCAACCGGCCTGGTAGTGCTTCTGGCCGGAGTTTTCCTGTCCCCCCAGTCCAAGAATGTGCTGGGCTACCTGGCAACCCTGGGAATCCTTGCATCCGGTATTCTGACGGTTAACAGCTTCGAGCTTCTGACAATGGGAAGTTTCCAGGTAGGATATGCGATTTTCTCAGAGACCCTGAGTATCGATGCCCTCTCACAGTTCTTCAAACTGGTCTTCCTTGCAGTTGCCCTGATTGTTTCGATTGCCTCGATAAAGTATACCGAAAACAGCGACCACACAGAAGAGTTCTACACCCTGGTGCTCTTTGCAACCTTCGGGATGATGATTGTAGCCTCTGCAAATGACCTGATCCTTCTCTTCTGTGCCTTTGAGCTGGCAAGTCTTGCAACCTTTGCCCTTGCAGGTTTTGAAAAACAGAATGCAAGGTCCCTCGAAGGAGCCATGAAATACTTCATAATAGGCTCGGTTTCCGCAGCGCTCATGCTCTTTGGGCTTTCCTTTGTCTACGGAGCAACCGGCACTACCAGCATTTCCCTGATTGCTAAAAACCCGGGTCTTCTGATAGGAAACCCTATAGGGCTTGTAGCAATCGTGCTTCTGACTGCGGGTTTCGGCTTCAAGATGGCTCTTGTACCCTTCCACATGTGGGCTCCAGATACATATCAGGGATCTCCCTCAGTTGTTTCCGCCCTGCTTGCAGCCGGGTCCAAGAAGATGGGATTTGTAGCAGCCTTCAGGGTTTTCATAATAGCCCTTGCAGCCCTTCAGCCTGACTGGCAGTTTATGTTTGCCCTTCTGGCAGTGGTAACCATGACCTTCGGAAACGTGGTCGCAGTTGCCCAGACAAGTGTAAAACGCATGCTTGCCTACTCCTCCCTTGCACAGGCAGGATACATTGCAATGGCTTTTGCTGTAATGACTCCTGTAGCTCTTGGAGGCGGCATCATGTACACTCTTGCCCATGCCTTTATGAAAGCAGGAGCATTTATCGCAGCTGCTGCCGTTGTCTGGATGGTAGCTTCGGAAAAGAAAGGAAACCTCGATATCCCTGACCACCTGGACAGCTTCAGGGGCCTTGGTAAGAGAATGCCACTGGCAGCCCTGTGTATGACGGTTTTCGTCTTTGCCCTTGCAGGCATCCCCCCGACTGCAGGCTTCATGGCCAAGTTCGTGCTCTTCTCTTCAACCATTCAGGCAGGCATGACCTGGCTTGCAGTAATCGCCATCCTGAACAGTGCCCTTTCACTGTTCTACTACGCAAGGCTTGTGAAATACATGTACTTCCTGCCCCCTGAGGGTGAAAAGGTCAGCGTTCCTTTCCCATATGCAGCAGCCCTTCTGGTTGCAGTTGCAGGTGTGCTGGCAATGGGTCTCTGGCCCGAGCCTTTCGTGGAGCTGGCTATGAAAGCAGCAATGGTACTGGTCTAAGGAGGTATGAGAAATGACAGATTGTGATCTTTGCGGACGCGGAATCCCTACCGTTATCCCGGTCAGGGTCTTCCGCCCTCTCCTCAAATTCGCCTACCCTGAAGGAGTCTGGAAAGGGCTCTGTGAACCCTGCCTGGATTCCGCCCAGAAAACTTACTTAACAGTAAACAAAAACAATACCTCATGCAGAAAAGGCAAATGCGCCCTCTGCGGAGACAAGACCGGAGTTTTCCCGGTGAAAATTGAGATCCCCGACTTCTCAAAAGAAGTCGTAAGAAAAGACGTGGACCTCTGCTACAGGTGCCTGAAATCAGTCGATGAGGCTTATATAAGGTATAAAAAGACAAAAATCGACGAAGAGGGACGTATACACGGGCACGAACACGTACACCCGCATCATTGAGTAAAGCTGCACTTGCGGCTTTATTTTTTATTATTTTTTAGCTCTTTTTGAATGTCCTCATTTTTGCTCATCTATTTTCAGACTTATGTAACGATTTCAGTATTTTATATAAAACTGTTTATTGATTTATTATTATTTTTGATTGTTTGAATAATTACCACTATTATTTATTTTTCAGCATAGTTCTTCCTTAAAAAGTCATATTCTTCTAGTAGTTTGATGATATGGCCATAAATAATTTATAATAAAAAATCATACAGTTGTGTGAAAAAAATTTACTTTTTTTCATACTATATGAGAGCCCGAGAAATTGAAGACTTCTTGCAGAACTCCCATACAGGCGCCCGAAGGTGAAGCATGTTTATTTTCTTGAATCTGGGGCAGGTAAATGTTTTACAAAAGAATGAATAAAAAGATAGTATTTCTAATATTTTTTATAGTTATCTTTATTGGAATATGGCTTGTGCTTGATTCCATCCGGATAGGTCCAGGACTGCCACCTTCAGAAGGCATGCCAGAATGGTATATCCCGGAGACTTGGAAAGGAAATATACAGAGCTGTACTTCATCTTTTCCGGAGATTTCTCCTTACTGTAATGCAGGAAACTACTCTGGAAGAAAATATATAAACGTCTGGTACTTTGACGATGAGTCTGAATTTTTAAAAGGGGAAGATACCCTTTATCGGTATCTGGAAGAAAACGGTAATGTGTTTCAGGAGGAACTGAATATTAGTGCAGAACTTCAAGAAGAAATTGAAAGGCGTGAAGTTGAAAATTTCTGTAATATCACCTCTTTTAACGTAACAGGATATGAAAGCCCTGAAACGTCAGGATATTTTCTAGTGTATGAGAGACCTTTCCTTGAAACTCGAGAAGATTATTTCATAGTTTATTACGGAATCATGGGCCTAACTAATCTCACTGAGGAAACACCAGAGCTGAAAAAACTGATTGCAGAATCCATTTATATGTCTAATGAAGAAGGAAAAATTGACGGTTTAAAGATAGGGAATAAAAAAGAAAAGGACAATTCGTTATTTCCATGGTTTTGACACTAAGGTTAGTTCTTGTTTACATTTTTCCATATAAGGGTATGAATACAAAAAGTAAAGAGTAAAAAAAGTTTAGAATAAAAATGTAGGTGTTATGAAAAAAATGTAAAGATGTAAGAAATGAATCACCCTAGAAGGTGACATAACTGAAAACTAAAACCTATTTTATGATCGCGTTTTCTTTTCTATTAATGAATACAAATATTGTTGCAGCGGATACGATTACTGTTGATAGCAGCGGAGAAGGAGATTATACCTCTGTACAGCAAGCTGTAAACAACTCTGTCGATGGAGATACAATACTCGTAAATAAAGGAGTTTACGTAGAAAACGTAGACGTAGATAAGAAGTTAACAATAATCTCAAAGTCGGGAAATCCGGAAGATACAATCGTTCAAGCTCTTAGTCCAGGTGATCACATCTTTCATGTAACTGCGAACAATGTGACCATCAAAGGTTTTAGTTTGATAAATTCCAGTTCAGGAAGTGGAATTTATCTGGACAGTGTGCAGTATAACACTATTGCAAACAACCATTTACAAGCTAATGAGATAGGAATACATCTCTGGCATGCTAACAACAATATACTGATCAATAACACAGTATCAGACAATAACTGGGCAGGAATCCGATTATCCCCAAACGACAGTGAGCTTGCCAGCAACAATACGCTTATTAATAACACGATGGTTAATAACACATATAATTTTGCGATTGATACTGTGTATATAAATGCGAGTATGCAAAACAATATCGATACTACCAATACTGTAAATGGGAAACCTATCTATTATCTTGTAAACGTTTCGAATATTACTTTAAATTCGGCCTCAAATGCTGGGGCTATTTATTGTATCAACTGCCAGAATATGTCAATAAAAAATCAGATTCTCCAAAATAACATCCAGAGTGTTTTTTTACATAATACAAGCGATTCAAGGTATGACAGCAATATCCTATCAAATAACTATGTCGGAATCATTCTGGTTAACTCGGATAATAACACTGGGTTGAATAATATTGCAGTTAATAATATTGTTGGCATTGCGATAGTTGCATCCACTGATAATTATTTAAGCAACAATATGGCAAATTTTAATGGTGTTGGATTTGAGATTATAGATTCGGATAACACTGAACTGAACAACAACACTGCAAATAATAATAAAGCTAATGGTATAGCTTTAAGTTCTTCTACCAAAAATCAGCTAAACGAAAATATTGCAAATCACAATAATGACGGAATCAAGTTATTCAATTGCAGTAACAGCTTGCTAAACAATAATATTGCAAATTCAAACAGGTATGCAGGTATTGATCTAGGGAGCTCAAGAGACAACATTCTAACTGATAATATTGCAAATTCAAACAGGGAACATGGCTTTGAACTTGCTGGCTCAGATAACAACACTTTGAGAGGTAATATTGGGAATTCAGATATGGATCATTTACCAGATGATTCACCTAATCGTACTTCTAAGAATGAGACTAAAAATCAGGATATAAAAAATAAATCTTTCATTGATTCTACAATTTCTGTAATTATATCCTGGATACATCCCAATAATTTTTCGGATAATGTTGACAATAATCCAATAAATAGCCTTTCTGACAATTTCAGCAATAATTCGATAAGTAATTTTCTCGATAATATTAGCGAGGATTCAATCGATGTCTACGTACACCCAGGAGACTCGATCCAGCAGGCAATAGACAATTCAAGCTCCGGCGATATTATTGCCGTTTATCCGGGATTATATAAGGAAAATTTGATTGTGAACAAATCTCTCATCATAATTTCAAAGCCTGGAGAATCAACTGAGACTATAATTCAGGCTGCAGATCCGAAAGATGATATATTCTATGTAGCTGCTGACAATGTAACAATTTGCGGGTTTAATGTGATAGGAACAGACCAGGCAGGCATATGTTATACCGGATCTTGTGGCATTATCGCTGGCAATAAACTGGTTTCTGACAAATACGGAATTTACCTGAAAAAAGCCGAGAACATCACAGTTGAAAACAATAATGCATCTCAAAATGGGCGTGGAATTTACTTGAGAGACTCCAGTCGAAATATCGTGAAAAATAATGAGGTGAGTCATAATTGGCTCCATGAGGAGGAGTATAGAAACGGTATCCTTCTTAGAAATTCAAATAACAACAAGCTAACAGGTAATAATGTATCGAGAAATTGGGATGGTATACGCCTCGAAAATTCTTCAAACAATGAACTGAGCAAAAATGCAGTTATAGATGACTATTTCTGCATTAGTCTTGAAGATTCAAATAATAACAAACTTCTTGACAATACTATCAAATCAATCGGGTATTCATTTGAAATCACGCTGGGGAAATCTCATAATAATACTTTACAAGGTAACAGTGCAGGCTTTATGACTGAAGTTAAAGTATCGTCTGGCCCTGAGAGCACAAATAATACACTTGAAGGTAAGTGACATATTAGAAGATAAAGTAGCCAATTTTTATTAGATGTTACAATTGAACCGAGTTTCTGCAGGTATTTTTAAAACAGTATTTTCACAAAATCCTCCTATCAATCGTGTTATTTTTCATATATTTTTATCCAAATTGATTATTTGAACTTCCATTATATCTTCTATAAAGCTGTTTGCTGATTTATTCCATTTTGAATAGGTTGAATATTTACCATTGTTATTTATTTTTTAGTATAATTTTGGATTTAAAAGTCTGATTTCACCAAATGTTTGAATATTTGGCCAAGGCGGTAATTTCTTTGATTATTGTACATATGCTCTTGTGAAATAGCTTCCAGTTAGAAGAATATACTCAAATTCAGATTCTTTGAGAAATTTTTGCGTTCTTTTCAGTGTATTATTTATCTTCACCGGATCGAGAAAACCCGAAAAATCTTAAATACACATACATACACAGATAATATTATGCCAACAAGAACGATCAGCATAAGCGATGAAGCCTACGAAAAGCTCAAAAGCCTCAAAACCTCAGAAAAAGACAGCTTCTCGGATGTGATCCTTAAGTACTATCCTAAAAAAAGAAAGCTCTCGGAAGTGCTCTCAGAAATAGGCCCTAACCCTGAACTTGCTGATGCAATCGAAAAAACTTCCAGAGACATGAGAGCGTATTCAATTAATCCATAGATTCAACAACATTTTATTACGACGAGATAGCTATTAGAGGTAATCATTAAAAGAAGTGCTGGGACTTGAGATTAAAATTTATTAACAAGCAATTAAGAAAACCGTTTATAGTATCCATATGAATTCTAAGCAGGCTCTAAATGTCTTAGATAAATTGGCTGTTCAGTAAAAGCGGTTCTTGCAATTGGTTTTCTGTTCTGCTTTTTTTGAATTTATGACACTTCCTTCTCGCAGACAGTCTAATATCCCACCCTAAACCTAAATACCTGACAGCCTCATATTCCAATCAAGTGCAATCTATGAGTTGTAGAAAGCATATCATTATTGACCTGACATTCTTGCAGGCAAGCCTTGTAATCAAAGACACGCACCTGGCTAGTAGAGTTTAGCAACGAGTTACTGGCTAAGGACTGGCCTGAATCTGGAATCCTGCGGAATTATCCAGGCCTCACACATGAAGATATTCAGGCTTGCCTGAGTTACGCAAGTGATTTGCTCAAATCAGAAAATACTTCTTCAAGTTAGTTATTTAAGTTTGAGACTTGTTAACATATGGTCAAAGTCATATGATATATAAACAGAAACCTTTTTTCAATTATGTTGTACAATCTTGAGAAAATAAGTGCTAGAGAAAAACAGCATACTGAATCAAGTATATATATTTTTAAAATATACCTGTTATATCCTGGTGACAAGTATGACTGAAGCCGTATTAAATCTAG
Source organism: Methanosarcina horonobensis HB-1 = JCM 15518 (assembly GCF_000970285.1). Lineage (NCBI taxonomy): Archaea > Methanobacteriati > Methanobacteriota > Methanomicrobia > Methanosarcinales > Methanosarcinaceae > Methanosarcina > Methanosarcina horonobensis. Next base: position 3,472,992 of record NZ_CP009516.1, read on the forward strand.
ACGAACACACTAGCCGGATTCTGAATATCATCAAGGAGCAGTATAACCTGAAAGACCAGAGTGAAGCTATTAACTTAATGGCTCTCCAATATGAAGAAAAGATACTTGAACGTCCTTATAGTCCTGAATTTATAAAGGAAATGCAGGAAATAATGGCGGAAGATCATATACACATTCCTGATGGTATGAGTTTAATAGAATACATTGATAGTTTGCCGGATGAAGACGACAAATGAGTGAAGATAGATACCATCTGGATATCTCACCAAATTTAATAAAAGAACTTGAAAAGTTAAAGAAAAAGAATCGTGTACTACTGATTGCAATTAATAAGAAATCTGAAGAAATTCGTGTTGATCCACATCGGTATAAGAATCTCAACTATCCACTAAACAACCTGAAACGTGTACACATTGGTACGCATTTTGTACTGCTTTTCTCTGTTAATGAAGAAACAAAGACAGTAACATTAGAAAAGATTGCTCATCACGATGATGCATATTAACATCAGACTTGTACTTTGAGCTTTCGCTGAAAAACACTGATGATCTTAGCTTTTTTAGAGTCTCCTTGATCAGTCGATTTTCATTGGTTTATATATTTACCTTGGAGGCTCAGATTCTAATCAGGTACGATCATGACCTGGAAAGAGCGCATTATTATCGATCCTGAAAAATCCTTGCCGGAAAGCCCGTAATCAAAGGCACACGCCTTGCAGTCGAGTTCATCATCGACCTGCTGGCTAAGGACTGGCCTGAATCGGAAATTTTACAGGACTATCCGGGCCTTACTCATTAAGATATTTAGACATGTTTGAGCTGTGCAAGTGATTTATGTGATCCTTCAACTTATTTTTGAACCTTTTCTACATACTCAGCTATATAAGATGCAAAAATATCAAAATCTTCAAGGTTTTCAACAAGATACTTTTCAATTATGTCCAAGTCAATCTTTTCATAGATGTGAACTAGAAAATTTCTGAAACCTGCTGCAGCTGAGAGTTTTTCTGCAAAATCTTTAGGGATTATATCATGCTTTCCGAGAATCAAGAAAACACTTCTATAGTCCTCAGGTCTTTCAAATCCTTCTTTTGAAATGATTATTTCCCCGATATCTATGGCACATTCTATAGCAAGCTGAAAGTTCCTCTCAATTGCGGATCGCACTTCATAATTTTCTTCAATGTTGACGCTTTCTGGATCAATTGATTTCAAGTAGTTTACCGGAACCTGCATGAAATTTAACTTTCTGATAATTCTATCAACTGCGGATATTCAAAATCCCCCCTTATCTTGAATTCTTTCTAAAAAAACTTTGTTAAGGAGGTTTTCGTGATACTTTCTATCCAGATATCGTGACATTATCTCCTGCTCTACACCAATCTTGAAATCCTCGTCTCTAACAAATACCGGGATATTGGGCTTTATAATTTCAAAATTAATAACAGTGAATGCATCGTTCATTACAACAAGATCAATTCTATCTGTTTTAAGAAGACTTGCAAGCTCTGCTGTTAGTTCCAGGCGCTTTTCTATCCTTTCTCTTTTTGTAAGCCTGATCGAAAGATAAATACCAACATCAATATCACTCAAAGGCCCCATGTGATCTTCGGCTGTTGAGCCAAAGAGGTATGCAAGCTCCACGTGCTCTTGAGATCTAAAAAACTCTGCAAGTCTGGATATCAGAGTTTCTTTTTCCAGCTTATAAATCTCAGGGATCATTTCATTGTTCTCTATGTCTTATTCTTTCAAATATATTCTGTCATATGTTATCTCACATATGACAGACCTGTAAGGGTGAGTTCCTTCATACTTTATCTCCTTTAAAGTTAGGTTTGTACGTTATCTTCTTCCAGATCCCAATTTTTAATATAAATTGATATATAAATAATGAATTTAATCTGTATATTAGTATAAATTATGGCAGTTACACGCAATAACCATCGGTTTAGGGGCTTCCTGTCTTGAATCGATTGGTTAGCAATTGTCTGGGGAGGGTCACCTGTGAAAGTCAAGCTTATCGGAGATTGTCTCAGCAAGTTAATAAGTGCTGCACTGGTTGTTGCTTTACTTCTGGTTTCTGCAGGAGTTGCGAGTGCAGAGGTTATTTATGTTGAGCCCGGAGCTTCAATTCAGGCTGCAGTAAATAACTCTACAACCGGGGATTTTGTTATTGTGAAAGCCGGGGACTACGAGGAAAATATCGTTGCCAATGTCTCGGGGGTAACGGTCACTTCGGAACCTGAAAACCCTGCCGGCGTTTTTATCAGAGCAAGAGACGAAAATTCCAGTGTATTTCAGGTTAAGGCTGATAATGTAACTATCAGCGGTTTTAATATAACCGGGTCAGGAGACTTTTTCAGCACCTCCGGAGCTGCTAGCTTTAGAAATTCTATTAACACCGGAAACTCAGGCGAGCCGGATGTGACTGAAGGACAGGAGGCAGGAAATACTTATGGGCCCGGGTCAGGAGAGATCTTTATCTCGAGATCGAACGGGTTTGACTGCCCTCAGGCAGGAATCTGTCTTGATCAGGTTGAAAACTGCACAATTGAGAGGAACTATATTTTTGAAAACCAGTACGGAGTTTACCTTCAGAATTCAATAAACAGTACACTCTCTAACAATACTTGTTTCCGAAACGGTGTCTGGATTGATGAAGGATGCAGTAAGAACACAGTGAAAAACAATTCCATTGAAGAAGGGAATTTTATTCTTGGTGCACACTGCTGGGACAATGTAATATTCCAGAACCGGCTTTCAAATGGCGGAGGAATAGGAATTGCCTGCTGCGGAGGAGGAAATCTCGTTTCGGACAATGATATTGTAAACTGCAGTACAGGAATTGATATTTATGACACTCAGGGGAGGACTGTCCTCAGTGATAACCGGATTAAGGACTGCGATTATGGAATTTACCTGATTTTGGTCTTTGACTCCAGAGTATACAATAACACAATTTCGAACAGCAACAGAGGTGTCTTTTTGAGAGAAAACAGCCAGAGTAATGAACTGTTCAACAACACGATAACTTCCAGTAACGAATCCGGAATCTATTTACTTGACTACAGTACTGACAACCGTATCTATAATAATTACTTTAACAACACTTTAAATGTGAAGGCTGAAAACAGTGAAGGAAACATATGGAACACTACAAAAACCTCTGGACAGAATATAGTGGAGGGCCCATATCTGGGCGGCAATTTCTGGGCTGACCTTAATGGGACAGGATTTTCTCAGACTACTGAAGATTCGGATTCGGATGGGATTTGTGACCTCCCTTACAATATTAACGGAAGCGATTTTGACTATCTTCCGCTTGCTAAACCTCCTGTTCAGCCTGAAGATGATCAACTCCTGCTCATCGAATATCAAATCACTACAAATGAATCATACCAGGGCAACCCTGCGATCTACAATGACTGGATAGTATGGCAGGATAAACGCAATGGAAATCAGGATATCTACATGTACGATCTTTCCACTAAAAAAGAAAACTCAGATCACTACCAGTGAATCAGATAAGGAATATCCTGCAATCTACGGAGACAGAATTGTGCTGGTAGACTATCGAAATCTTTCCTTCTTTTGGGAAGAGCTGTCAGACAAGAGCTGGCGGAGTCACTTTCTAGTGAGTCACTTTATAATGAGTCACTTTATAATAATTGAATTTTAAACGCAGTTTCCAGGTATTTTATTTATTCTTAATACTCTTTCTTCTCTTTACTCTTCTTTACTCTTGAAATATTCTTTTTGAAGGGCAATTCTCAGGCAGAACCCCAGTCCCCCATAAAGAATTACGAATCCGAAAACTAACATAGCAATGCTGCCTGTTGAGAGCATCATTTTACTCTACCTCCTTTCTTATAAAGGGCATGAGGAAAGATATCATGATTCCCAGGACGATTACTCCTGCTCCGACCATTAAGGCTGCAGGGTCATAACCTTCGTAAGGTACAGCAAGGTTTGAAAGGGTTTCTTTGTAGATAATGTATAACAGGACAGCAGGGGTAATTATTTTTACGCAGATATCCCACCAGATTCCTGCCCTGATATCAGAGTAAGTATTGGCCCATTCCCTTATTTTATCTGCACCATAAATCCAGCCAATTGCTACGGCTTCGAGGACACCTACCAGGATCAATCCGTAAGTATTGATAAAGTGGTCTATGATATCAAGCCAGTAAATTCCTGCCTTTGTTGCATAGATAAGGCTGAAAAGCAATTCCAGACCTATAGTGATATCTACGGCTTTGCTTCTTCTCATTTCAAACTTGTCCATTACTGCCGAAGCAAAGGCTTCCACAAGAGAGATCAGGGAAGTCAGCGCAGCAATAGCGATGCTCATAAAAAAAGCGACTGCTGTAAGTACTTTTAATCCGGGAAGCATATTAAGGGCTTCTGGCAGTACTACAAAGGTAAGGCCTATGCTCTGTGCAACTACCTCTTCAATTCCGACGCCTTTAGCATAAGCCATATATCCGAGAGTCCCGAAAACCGCAAAACCCATGGTGAAACTAAAAGCTCCGTCTGCTAGGCCGACAATGAATGCGTTGTTTATCAGGTCGCTCTTTTTCGGGAGATAACTTGCATAAGCAATCATTATTGCCATCCCAAGGCCCAGACTGTAAAAAGCCTGTCCATAGGCTGCCTGCCAGACCTTTACGTCCGTAAGTTTGCTGAAATCCGGTTTCAGGTACCATTCTACTCCGTTAATTGAGCCTTCAAGGGTTACTGCTCTCAGCACAAGCACAATTAGAAGAATCCAGAGAAGAGGCATGAAGATTTTACTTGACTTTTCAATTCCTGCCTGCACACCTCTCTTTTCTATTATCCAGATAATCAGCCACGTTGTCAGCAGCCCTATCAGAACCGGATAGGAGAAACCTCCCAGGTTCCAGGGAGAATCGGAGACATGTAACAGTTCATTATTGAAAAAAGATCCGGTATCCAGGCCCCAACCAAGAGTAAACGCTTTCAAAAGATATACAAGACTCCAGCCTGCTATTACGGAGTAATATGTGGTGATAATGAAACTTGCAATTACACCCCACCAGCCTATCCATTCAAAACCTTTTTTTGCCCGTTTGAGTGCAACTGGAGCTGAACCCATGAACTTGTTTCCAACACCCAGTTCGAGGATAAGAAGGGGAATTCCTGCAGTCAGAAGAGCTACCAGATATGGGATCAGGAAAGCTCCGCCTCCGTTTTCATATGCTATGTAGCTGAACCTCCAGATATTTCCAAGACCGACTGCTGACCCTATTGCTGCAAGAATAAATCCAGTTCTGGTGTTCCAAACTTCTCTTTTCATGAAAATCACATTCTACAAGCCTTTTTTGCTTATTACATCCGAAAAGACTCAGGTTAAAACAGGCTAATTCAGGAAGATAACTGCAAACGAATAATTTTGTACAAATAATGCTGATCAAACATTTATAATTTTATTATAATTGCTGATCCCAGCCTAGTAAGGACTAGATTAATTTCCTGGACTCTCCTGCCAATAAACTGTAACAAAAAATTCATTTGCAATAAAGTACTTTTATAATTATATGAGTCATTCATTGGGAATAAGACTATTTTTGGCGCTTGGTCTGTTTTTCTGTTTCATTTCAGGAGCGGAAGCTTCAGATTCTCTTGCTCAGGATAGCGGAGATATGAACCTTTCGGAACTCAAGGCTTTTGACCTGTTATGCAGATGTGAAACCGGATGCATAATAAATACCGTATCACTTTCTTCAACCGGGGACTATCTTGCAGCCGGAGGGTTTGATCACAATGTTTATTTGTTTGATTCCAGAGGGACGCAACTTTGGAATTATACAACAGGAGATATTGTTTATACAGTGTCTATTTCTTCAGATGGATCTCGAATCGCGGCAGGAAGCAACGATAAAAAAGTGTATCTCTTTACTCGAGAAGGAGATCTGTTATGGAGTCGCAAAACAGGAGGATACATTAATAGTGTAGCACTTTCTTCAGACGGCCTGTACCTTGCGGTAGGCAGTGAAGATGGGAAAGTTTATTTATTAAATAGAGAAGGTAGACTTTTATGGAGCTTTGATTCCGGAGATGCTGTCCGCAGTGTGGCAATTTCAAGAAACGGTTCCTATGTGGCAACCGGAAGTGCCAACAATTATGTTTATCTCCTTGACAGCGAAGGAAAAACAGTATGGGGAAAAAAGACCGGAAGCCTGATCAACAGCGTGAGCATGAATCCGAATGCTTATTATGTCGCTGCCGGTGGGTCAAATTACAATGTTTATCTTTTTGACCGTAAAGGGGAGTTTTCGTGGATGCATAATCCCGGGTACTGGATCAGCAGTGTTTCATTAACAAACAACGGCTCACATCTTGCGGCAGGAAGTTTTGACGACAAGATATACCTGTTCAATCTTAGCGGAGCAAAACTATGGGACTACCAGGTAAAGGATGATGTTTATGCTGTAGAGATAGCCTCAGACTACTCATTCATTGCAGCCGGAAGTTGGGACGATAACGTTTATGCCCTTAATATGGATGGAGAAGAGCTCTGGAACTACAGCTGCGGAGGAAACGTTAACAGTCTTGATGTTTCACGCGACAGTTCGACCATTGCTGTGGGAAGTGATGCCGGAGCAATATACCTTTTTGAACGAAATTTAACCGCCTTTGCACTGCTGCTAGGGGATGAAAGTTTCCTGCCAAAAGAAACTGTAAAGAAGACAGATGCAGTTACTGCAGCAGAAACTATCCAGCCCATAAAAGAAGATACTGCAGTTACGGGGGGCATTGAAAATAAGGTAGAAGACGTTTCAGTTGCCTCGAGCAGCGTAGCTGGGAATGCAAAAACCGGAGAAGATTCGGATTCGGAAGATTTGCCTCCCGAAGAGAGTTCTTTAAAAATCCTGGAAAAGTTTGATTCGGTAAAGTTTCCTGCTGCCCTTCTCCTCGGATCTCTGGCAGGTACGGTATTCTTCCTGAAACGTAGACTCGTTAAGTACTACGAAATGAATGAAAACCTTGAGGATTTTGAAAATCTTGAAGAAAGCGACACCTCCAAGAACAACTGAGAAAAACCATAAAATGGGGAAACTCCTAATTTCTGGAGTTCTCCCAGAAAGAGGGTTTGGTTCGAGATAACAAAACAGGATCAGCCAGGGAATAAATATGATTATGAGTAGACTGAGTAAATGCCGTTCTTATGAGAAGGAACCCGGGTTTTTTTCAGTACTTGGCTAATTATTCCCTATTTCTTTACTTGCAGCCTCGGAAAGTGTTCGTATATGGAAATCCGAGTCCAGTTCTTCGGAAACCTTTCTACATTTTTCTATATCTATGTCGGGTATCTTAACCACCGTAACTCTGGTAGAGATCCCTGCTTCTTTTGCTCTCCTTACAAAATCAAGCACAGCTCTGTAAGCGTTTTTGTTGACAGGTCTGCAGAGTTTGTTATATTTTTCTTCGGACTCTGCGTTAAGGCTCACTGAAATCGAATCCATGCCTGCTTTTTTCAATTCCGCAACTACATCCAGTTTCGGATTAATCAAAGCAGCGTGCCCGTTAGTATCAAGCCTCACTCTTAAACCCCGGTTTTTAAGCCAGCGGGTGACTGTCAGTACAACATCTAACCTGAGGGTAGGTTCTCCAAGCCCTGTGAACACGATTTCTCTGTAGTTTGAAAGGTCAAGCTCTTCAAGAGCTACGATGATCTCTTCGGTTGATGGTTCTTTTGAAAGCCTCAGGTCATACCCATAAACGCCATCTGCGAAATTACGAATGCAGAAGACGCAGTCCGCACTGCAGCGGTTTGTAAGGTTAAGATAAAGATTGTTATGGGCTTCATAATAGATTGTGTTCATAAGAATCAAAGTTCTTACATTCTTTATAACCATGACGCATTAGTCAGTTTTCGACCTATGGTTGAAGCTTTTCTTATATATTCCTATTTTGCCTCTTCGTCCCTGGTATCTGTCTGTTGCCCTTTTTTTCAAGCAGAAGGTTTATAGGCTAGTATGTACTTTTAAGGTTCAATCTGCAGCATTTAGCTAGCAGTATCTATGTTTCAACTCATTTACTCTCCGCATTGAAGCACTTCAGGTTCTTTTCTGGAATTTGAATTTCTCAATGTTGACAGATATGTGTTAAAAACCTATGATTGATGAAAAATTGCGAGATCCGCAATTTCGAAGGAGAAACTTAAATGGCACAATTAGCTAAATTCGATGTTCCTGAAGAACTCACAAACAAAGCACTTGAAGCTCTGGAGCTTGCCAGAGACACAGGAAAGATTAAAAAGGGCACAAACGAAGCTACCAAAGCAATCGAAAGAGGCAACGCAAAGCTTGTCCTGATTGCAGAAGATATCGAGCCTGCAGAGATTGTCGCTCACATCGCCCCTCTTTCCGAGGAAAAGAAAGCTCCCTACATCTTCATCAAGAACCAGAAAGACCTTGGTGCAGCCAGCGGACTTGGAGTTTCCTGTGCAACCGTGGCAATTGTGGATGCAGGAAAAGCAGCTGAAATGATCCAGGACATCGCTCAGAAGCTTGACGCTCTTAAATAATCCTGATAACAAGGGGTGCTGATTATGGCTGACGAAAGCACAACAGGCGGCTTTGCTGCCGAAGTTATTGACGTTATCGGGAACACAGGTATGCATGGTGAAGCCAGTCAGATCCAGTGCAGGGTTCTGGAAGGCAGAGACAAGGGCCGCGTAATCACAAGGAACTGTGTAGGCCCTGTCCGCATCGGCGATATTCTGATGCTTCTGGAAACGTCAAGAGAAGCAAAGAAATTGACTACCAGGTAAAAAGACCGTACGGTGAAAAGAAATGGAACAGAGAAAATGCTATTTTTGCGGGAATATGCTGGAGCCTGGTACCGGTAAGCTCTATGTCAAAAAAGACGGCTCCACATACTTTATGTGCTCTTCCAAGTGCATGAGCAACTTTGCCCTTGGCAGGCTTCCGCGCCGCACCGAATGGACTGAGAAAGGCAAAATCCAGCTGAAAAAAGCATAACTGCCTGTTAGTTCAAATCAGTAGGTGTGAATATGGAACAGACATACGTAATGGTAAAGCCTGACGGAGTCCAGCGCGGGCTGGTCGGAGAGGTAATTTCCAGAATCGAGAAGAGAGGCCTGAAGATTGTTGCCCTCAGAATGAACGTTATTGCCGAAGCTACTGCAAAAGAACACTATGGTGAGCACGCAGCAAGGCCATTTTTCCCCTCCCTTATCGAGTTCATTACCTCAGGTCCTTCAGTCTCAATGGTAGTTGCAGGAAAGGATGCGATTAAAGTCATGAGAGCAATAAACGGGGCTACAAACCCTGTGGATGCCGCTCCGGGAACTATCCGCGGAGACTTTGCTCTTGATGTAGGAAGGAACGTAGTTCACGCTTCCGATTGTCCCGAAGCTGCAGCAAGGGAAATTGCAATTCACTTTAAGGACTCCGAAATCGGAAAGTACTCCAGAGTCGATGAGGTCTGTCTGTACGAGTAATGCAGGTGCGAGAAAGCCTTTTTGCGTTTCCGAAATTTTTCGGACACTACCGGGGGTTTTCGTTCATCCGTACCTGCAATGGGTCCTTCCGGGGAAACCCGGACCCTTCTGGACCTGCAGTAAATAAGACGCGGGAATGAGAGAGGTTCTGTATATGGCCGACAAGAAAAATCTCAGGACTCCTATAGTCTGCGTGATGGGGCACGTTGACCACGGGAAAACTACTCTGCTTGACAAGATCAGAGGTACTGCTATTGTCAGCGGAGAAGCCGGGGCTATCACCCAGCACATAGGGGCAACCGAAGTTCCTATAGATGTGATTGTAAATAAGCTAGGAGACCCGAGGCTAAGGGACCGTTTCATGGTTCCGGGGCTGCTTTTTATTGATACTCCGGGACATCACGCTTTTACAACCCTCAGGAGCAGAGGAGGCGCACTTGCCGACCTTGCAATTGTGGTTGTTGACATAAATGAAGGTTTCAAACCCCAGACCTATGAGAGTTTACAGATCTTAAAAAGGTTTAAAACTCCTTTTGTTGTTGTTGCCAATAAGATCGACAGGATCGGCGGCTGGGTTTCACAAAAAGATCTTCCTTTTGCTGCTACTTTCAAAAAGCAGTCCACTGAAGTCCAGGCACGGCTGGAAACAAAGCTCTACGAGGTAATAGGTGAACTCTACAATCAGGGCTTTGCAGCCGAACGTTACGACCGGGTCACAAACTTCCAGAAAACACTGGGTGTAGTCCCTGTGAGTGCTGTTACGGGAGAAGGCATCCCTGATGTCCTTATGGTGCTTTTAGGTCTTGCTCAGAAGTTCCTTGAGGCAAACCTGCAGTACAGTGCCAAAGGTCCGGGAGTCGGAACTGTTCTTGAGGTAAAGGAAGAAAAAGGTCTCGGAGCAACCCTTGACATTATCCTTTACGACGGCACATTGAAGAAAGGAGATACGGTTGTTATCGGAAGCCTTGGCGAGCCTATCCAGACAAAGGTAAGAGCTCTTTTAAAGCCAAGGGAACTTTCCGAAATCCGTTATGAGAGCAAGTTCCAGCAGGTGAATAAAGTAACTGCTGCGGCTGGTGTCAAGATCTCGGCTCCGGGACTTGAAGGGGCACTTGCAGGCTCTCCTATAAGGGTTGCAACAGAGGAAACCCTTGAAGAAATTGCAGCCCAGGTAAAGTCCGAAATAGATGAGGTCAGGATTGATACGGGTTCAGTGGGAGTCATGATTAAAGCAGATACCCTCGGTTCCCTTGAAGCCCTTGTCCATGAGTTCCAGAAAGATAATGTTCCTATAAGGAAAGCTGAAGTAGGAGACATCTCTCACAGGGACGCGGTTGAGGCTTCGACGGTTGAAGACCCTCTTTATTCCGTACTTATAGGTTTCAGTGTTAAGGTCCATCCTGATGCCAGAGACTTCCTGCAGGAAAGCAATGTCAAGGTTTTCACGAGTGACGTTATCTACCGGCTGGTTGAAGATTACCAGAAGTACGTAAAGGAACAGCAGGAACAGGCTGAAAAGAAGATCTTTGAAACTATAATCCGCCCCGGAAAGTTCAAGATCCTTCCAGGATGTGTTTTTCGGCAGAGCAAACCCGCAGTAGTCGGGGTAAGGGTGCTTGGCGGAGTTGTTCGGACAAATGCGGATGTCATGCTTGAAAACGGAAACGTTGTGGGCAAGATCAAAGGTCTGCAATCAGAAGGGGAAAATATTCCTTCTGCAAAGGTAGGCAAAGAAGTTGCAATGGCAATCGAAGGTGCAACCGTAGGCAGGCAGATCAAAGAAGAAGACGTGCTCTATATTAACGTGCCTGAGAGGCATGCCAAAGTCCTTGAGCACGAAATCTACGACTCCCTTTCAACCGATGAAAAGGAAACTCTTGATATTTTCCTGACACTCAAAAGGAAAGATAATCCTTTCTGGGCAAAATAAAGGCTAATATGCAGGCAGTAGCATATTCAGAATGCAGCAAGGATTCGGGCAAGAATTAAAAATTCAGGTAAAAAATAAGGTAAGGCAAAGAATTATTACAGATAATCTGATTGGAGGATTTCACATGGCAAATTTCAAAGTTGTAGTTTCTGACCCAAAAGAAGCACGTGCTTACCAGATCGACATTAAGGATGCTGAAGCAAACTCATTAATTGGAAAGTCAATCGGAGACGTTGTTGACGGCGGCATTTTCGGACTCGCCGGCTACAAAGTCCAGATAACTGGCGGCTGTGACGGCAGCGGTTTTGTTATGAAGCCGGACCTTCCGGGCCCAAGGAGACAGAGAATCCTGACCGCGACAGGTGTAGGCTATGCTCCCAAGCTCCCGGGACAGCGCAGGAGAAAGATGATGCGCGGAAAGGAAATTGCTCCGGACATCGTCCAGGTCAACGCCAAGGTTGTTGAATACGGAAGCAAATCCATAAGAGCCCTTCTCGGCCTCGAAACCGCAGAAGAAGCTCCGGCAGCAGAGTAATTTCAAGTTCCGCCTTCGGGCGGGATTTAACATACTCTTTGGTTTCCGTTTGTTTCCGTTTATTCGATTCTTTTTACAGACTCTTTTTGTATCAGTTTCTTTTGTAAGTACTTATTTTTCAGAATTTCAGAATTTTTACCTGAGAATAGGAAAAATTCCGGTTTCTCACTTTACGATAATCAAAGGCAGAATGCCCGTCACTTTAGTGGCGGGATGAATGCCGTCAACTTTCCATAAATACTTTTGTAATTTACTCTAACTTATATATGCGTGTAAAACTAATATAACTTTTAATGTTAAAAGCCTATAAGTACAGACTGAAATCTACAAAAATCCAAAAAACATTAATAGAAAAGCACATTGGTGGCTGTAGGTTTGTCTACAACTGGGCTTTAGAACAGAAAATAAAAACTTCTGAACAGACTGGAAAATCCATAAATCATATGGGATTAGATAAGCTTCTTCCTGCACTGAAAACTGAGAAACCTTTTCTGAAAGAAACTAATTCTCAATCTCTTCAAGGGATGACTAAACATGTAGACGCTGCCTTTGTTAGATTTTTCAGAGAGAAGAATGGCTTTCCCAGGTTCAAACCAAAGAAAAATCCAATACAGTCTTTTCCTGTACCTCAACACTACTCTGTAGACTTTAAAAAGGGCATAGTCAAGCTCCCTAAAATGGGAGAGATTGAAGTTCTATTTCATAGAACGTTTGAAGGTACTCTGAGAACAGCAACAGTTTCAAGATCATGTACTGGAAAATACTACATCAGTATCCTTGTTGAAGATGGAAAAGAACTTCCTACAAAACAGAAGTATTCAGAATCTACTACAGTGGGTATAGATGTCGGGATTAAGGATTTTGCTGTACTCTCTACAGGCGAAAAGATTGAGAATCCAAAATACCTGAAAAATTCTCTTAAAAGGCTTAAATGTCTTCAAAAAAGAGTAAGTAGAAAGGTTAAAGATTCAAAACGCAGAGAGAAAACGAGACAGCTACTTTCTAAAATCCATGAAAAAATTAGTAATCAGAGAAACAATTTCCAGCACAAACTCTCTTCTAAACTTATCCGCGAGAACCAAGCTATTACACTGGAAACTCTGAATGTTAAAGGTATGGTCAAGAATAACCATTTAGCACAGGTTATAAGTGATTCTGCATGGCATAGCTTTGTAACGAAGCTAGAATAATAAGGCTAAATGGTTCGGGAAAACGGTACTAAGGATTGGACAATTTGAGCCTTCTTCTAAACTTTGTAATGTTTGCGGTTATCATAATTCAGAATTGTCATTAAAGGATAGAGAATGGATTTGCCCTGATTGCAAGACTCCGCATGATAGGGATATTAACGCCGCTATCAATATCAAAAAGTTCTCTCTCCTTGAGTAAAATCTCATAACTGTTTGACACCTGCGGAACGCAGGGAAGAGCCTGGGGACTTGCTCTCAAAAGAGAGAGGGATGAACCAGAAAGCCTGCCATTTCAATGGCGGGTGGTTCACTCATACGGGTGTTTAAACATTTACAAGAAAAGAGCTTTCATTAAAACTGCCATTTTTTCCCAAAGAGTGTTTTATATAACAATTTGCAAATCTCAGCTATTACAACAATAAGCGGCACTATTATAATACTGGATCCCAGTACTCTGATAAACAGAGCCACTAATCTACCGAGATCTGTTTGCAGAACAGTATCTCCATATCCTGCACTGAGAAGTGTTGTGATAGCCCAGTAGAGACTCAGTGATATGCTGGCAAAATTACCAGTTTCTCCTTCTATAAAATACATCAGAATCCCCAGAATTATTGTCAAACTCAGGACCGCAAATAGAAATACAATTATTTTTTTGCAAATCTCACGCAGGATTTTCTTAAAAGATCTGCTGAAAATTTTGATCACCTGTAGTTAGTATAAATACTTTAAATCGAATCCAGACACTTTTGGTTATATTTTGCTATTATATCGAAGATCATATATTTTAATATGGTTTGCAGAAAAATAATTCGGCCATATAAATCTTATTGCACCCATTCGTTTTTCACCGGGTTGTATTTTTTGTGGATCTGGCCAATCCATTGGTTCGTTCTTCAGGCGCTCTACAATATCTTCAGGAAGCGCTTCCAATGATCCCGGATATACCTTTTCCATAAATTCTGCAGTTGTTATATTTGTTCCCCAGACCTGAGCTAAAACTGCACTGTCATTTGAGGAAAAACTGTATGATTTTGAAAGCATATATGGTTTGATCTCTGCCGAGATACATGCGGGTATTTTCTCGCCCTTATCATTTACATGCACATCAGATGATTGTTTGAAATCAACATCCATTCCGAGTTTATGAATCCGATCTACGATTGAATCTATCTGATCCGTACATCTTGTAACATCATCCCATGATGAGCTTTTGTTTACCACTACCTGGTTGTAATTTTCAACAGCTTGTTGCAACTCATTGTTTAAATTCTCTGTTGCCGATATATTGATATTTTCTTTTGCCAATGCTTGCGGAATAAACAGCAAGCACAAAAAAATAACCGATATGGCAAATATATTTTTTATTTTCATAGTTTATACAACAACCCCAAATTTCAACATCTTAATAAGTGTGTTATTCCCATTGATTTTTGAATTAAACCCCAATTCTCAAGTTTAAACATATTACCTCAGAGGCAGAATCAGGCAAGCCCTAAATACTCTCAGAGCTAACATTGTCATGCCTCCGAGTGTAAACTGGGTTCAAATTTACTCGGGAGGGGATATTTGAACTCCATACTTATTTTAAACACATTCAATATAAATTATAAGGTTTTTAGCCACATCATCGAACAATCAGAACAGATGCTGAATTTATGATTTTATTTTTAGCAGTAATACTTTATGTAACAAATCTTCTGACATTTTGGATAGGATTTCCTGGGGACACGAAAAACAACTCGATAATTAAAAGAATTCCATGTACGCTTTTTCAATTTCTTCTCGATAAATAGGGTTTATACTATACGTTGTACTGTTTCCCATCTTATTTTCCGTGATAAGATCTAATTCCTTTAATTGTTTCATATGCCAGGTAACCGTACTTTTAGAAATTCCTGTTGATAGAGCAAGATCCCTGTTGGTGTTGCACTCCTCGTCTAAAATGTTACATATAATTTTGCGGGCTATCTCGTTTTGAAGAGCTGAAATAACAAGTTTTTCTTTTTCATCGAATGTGGAACTATTCTGAAAATATCTGACTCTTCCGTGATCATTATGAGATTCAACCAGATTTTCAGCCTCAAGGACAGCGAGATGATAACGAAGAGTCCCCCTGTTCAGTCCCATATTGTTTGCAATCTCACTGACACAGGTTCCGGGATTTTCTTTAATAAAAACATATATGTTCTTCCTCTTCAGAACCCCGACAGTATTTGAATAGTCGACCATCCGGAATCCGAGTATTGCAAAAATAAGTTTTGCAGGGTACAGTAATATATACAGTAATATATCTATTACCGATAAGATTTGCATCGCTGCCAGCCAGAGCAGAAAATGCCAGTATGGTTCTACTGTGTCCTCAAGTATTATCACCTCTTCTCCGTTAATTGAAGCTCCAAATTCGTCACCAGGGGCTGGACTTATTATATACTCCGTAGCTCTAGCTGTGGATATTAAGAGAAAAAAAAGTAAACAGGCGGTAAGCTTTTTTTCAAGCTTAGTGCTGGTAAACATTAAATGTATATTCTTCGGTCCCACTAACCGACTCTCCATAGGCTTTGAACTTCCAGCTTCCCTGTTCGACATATCCCTGAGAAGGGTTTATATTGAGACAGATCCTGTCCATTGATACTTTCCATCTATTCGTACTGTCACCCATGAGGGGTAAGAAATCCGAGCATATAAAGTTTCTCTCCAAGGTATCGAACAACCAATCTCAAGAATTCTTATAGAACTTTTTAATAAAATAAACTGTTTTGTCAGAAAAAAGATGTTGGCTGCCTTTCCCAGGATAATTTTTTTAAAAATGGAAAGATTATAAGGATATTTTACCATTCTCACCATTAGAATAAAATCGTAAATTTTATAAATTAGTTCTGAGAGAACTCAGGAGAAGCTACTTTCCGACTTATTTCATAGTTTGTGCTTACGATCTTCCGTGATCTTTATGATTGCAAGGGCTTTTACAGAAAAACTGTCTACACGCCCCTGCCCATTTTAGCTATTTTTCTTTCGAGATTCTTAAGCTAAAGACAAAACATTGATCTCAGCAGATTTGGAGTACACGCCCTACCAGATGCGATAGTGTTCCTTTTGTTTTTTACAGGATCAAATGCTCCCTGAAGTAAACAGGAATAAGTATACCTGATAAACAATAGACAGACCGACAGGAATACTAACCGCAAGAGTTGCATTTTTAATCGATATATTTCGTGCATGTAAAAGTGCGAACACCCAGATGTATGCAGACAGTAAGAGACATAGAATTCCAATTGTTTGCGAGGTATAGTACAGGGGGTTATTTGAAAATGTCTCCATCATATTTTCGGTAATAAGTTGCGGGTCCTGCAACGAAAAATCTGCAGAGGTTGTTAACCAGTACGTTATAACGACACCTATTAGACTGCTAAATATTTGCGGCACAAATCCATAACCTACAAACTCTAACGTTCTCTTGAAAGAACCTTTTGAATCAAATACATAAGATATTGCATATAAGATTCCACTCAGCAGGAACCAATAAAAAAATGTTCCAAATAACCCTCCGACAATAATGAAGAAAATTGTTGCAATTGAGAAATATGAACTCATATCAGAAGGAAACAATCCTCTGAATTGATTCATAGCCAGAAAACTTGAAACCATTGCAATTACAGCAATTACAAGTGTTATCAATACAGGATACTTAAAATTGACATCGTTTCTCGACTTTTCCCTGAAAAATGAATTAGGATCAAATAACAGATTATTTAGGTTTAGATTATTCATATTTTTCACACCATTGTAAGTCTTATGTAATAATTGCCATATTATTTATAAAGATTTCATATGTTAATCAGTTATTTAGATTTAACTTCATATTTTTGTTTATATCTTACAGCTTAAATCATAATCCATAATCCAAAAAATATAAACACAAATCCACTGATTTTTTTCAGATACATTTTATATGAACGAATCTGTTTGGACAGAGTATAGCCCCCTATCATGCCAACTCCAATAAAAGGTGTCAATACCCCTCCGCTGAAAGCAAGCAATAGAGCCAGATCATTAACAGTCCCGTTTGTAATAGTCTTGTTGAGCAGTACAAGAAGCATGGGAGCAGTGCAGGGAACTTTTACAAAAGAAAACAATATCCCAGAAATCCATAAGGGTATCTTTTCATTTAATAAACATGTATATACAGATAATAGAAAACTCAATTATCCGAATTCTGTTTGCGATGTGACCATTTTATTCCTAATACCAGAAATATCAGCAGTATTCCAAGAATTACGCTTCCTTTTAAAATGGGAAGAATAGGGCAGCCAAGTACAAGGTAACGTATAAAAATAAAAACACATGCAATTACGTAGAAAATCAGCAATCTCACAGGATCTTTTTGATTTGCTTTCCTTTCGCCATATATGATCTTTGAGAGTGAGACTCCGATAAATAATAAAAGCAAAATCCAGTATATCTGATCCATATTATAAACTAAAGAAGCATAAAGATAGGCGATATACAGAAGTATTGTAATAATTAGAAGACCCATATGTTCTCGAATTGACGAAGAAATATTAGTTTTTTCATCTTTATAGAGCTCTGTGACTTTTTTGTCGTGAGACTTTGAGCTCAAAATATGGGTAATTATAAAGGAAATATTATTGTTCTCAATTTGTTCCTTTTTTCTATACCATACCATAAACGAGAAATGGATAGCTGTAAAAAAGAGGGCCAGAATAAATACCCCTGACATCCCTAGCGGGATATATCCTTCCCTATTTAGTAGTCCGATTATTAAAAAACTAAAAAAGCATACTGAAAGTGAACGCAATAACTCCTCTTTTACAATATAGTCAATTTTCATGGCTCGCACCCTGCACTTTGGAAATTTTGAGCTTAAATCTATTTGCTTCTAAACCTGTATTTATTGAATAATACTGTGTTCTAACTGATCTCTTCCAGGCTTATGCTCCTTCAATAATTTTAAGGAATAGTTTCTTCAGATTCATTTCTTCTTCTTCGAACATGGATACAGTGCCGCCTGCTTTCCTAACAGCTTTTGCAATCTCTGTACGGAGCTTCGTCTTCGCATGCACATGCAGAGTTTCGTCCTGAATTTCAAGAGCAGTCACGCCCTCTACGGTTTTCACGGCTTCTGCGGCCTCGGAGAGTGGAATATCCTGAACCTCAAGCAAATAATTCACACCCTCCTTTGCTCTGATTATATCTCGCAGATCCTCCACAGACCCGACTGCCAGCAGCTTCCCTCTTGCAATTATTGCTATGCGGTCGCAGATCTCCTCAACTTCTTCCATGGAATGCGAACTCAGAAAAACGGTAACTCCTTTACTCCGGTTCAGGTCCTTTATAAGATCACGCATCATCTGAGCTCCCACGGGATCGATGCCGCTTGTTGGCTCGTCAAGGAAAAGAACTGAAGGTTCATTAATAAGAGCCTGTGCAAGCCCGAAACGCTTGCGCATGCCTGTAGAAAAACCGCCTGTTTTCTGATCGATTGCACGGGTAAGGCCCACGGTCTCAAGCAAATTTACAATCCTCTGTTCCCGTACTTCGGGTTCGATATCATAGAGTTTTGCATAAAAGCGCAGGTTCTGCCTTGCAGTGAGATTATCATAAAAACCGGCAGGCTCTGGAAGGACGCCTGTTGTTTCCCTTATATTTATTACTTCGCGGACAATATCATAACCTGCAACTTTCCCGCTTCCTTCACTTGGTTCAAGCAAACCGATAAGCATTTTCATGGTTGTGGTCTTGCCGGCCCCGTTAGGACCTACAAAGCCGAATACTTCTCCCTTTCTTACCTGCAGGTTCAGATTGTCTACCGCGTGTATTTTATTCTCCTTCCCGAAAACCTTACTCAAACGAATGGTTTCTATTGCGAATTCATCTACTTTCGGTACGACTTCATTTTGTTCTAATTCCATACTCATTGATTCCATGTTCACCGCCTTCCGAACTTACGTACTACAAAAACAAGCACAAGGACCGCAAAGCCCAGCATTGCTATGCCAAGAAGCCCGCTGCTTGATGATTTTTCCACATTCACCTTGATACTTTTCTCAGAGCTCACCAGATCATCACTCTTTGCCCGTATGAAAATCTCTTTGACACCGGAACCGGCATTGGCGTTTGCAGTGATCTCTACTGGGATGCTTCTGGATTTTCCTGATCCCAGCTCATCTATCGTTCCGAAACCCTGGATCTGTACGTTGATGCCACTTACCTCGTTAATTTCAAGGGTGACATCTTCAAGGTCCTCGTCTCCTCTGTTTTCAATACTGACCCGGATTTCAGAAGAACCTCCCGGATTCAGTGTCAATTCGCTGGGGTTTGGATCGACTTTAAGCAGTTCCTCATTTTCGATATCATGGTTAATGCCTACCTCAAGCTGCCTGGTAACTTTTTTATCCCCGCTAACAGCTGCAATTACGACCGGATAAAGCCCACCTGTAGCATTTTGAGAGGGCTTGACCTTTACTGTAAACTCCTGTTCCTCTCCCGCAGGAAGCATCAGGGAAGCAAGCCTTCCTTCCTTGTCTTCCTCAGTAAGAAATTCAGCTTTCCAGCCTTCAGGCAAGCTTAAGGCTTCAAGTTTCAGCTTAAGCGGCTGATCATACCGGTTTTTTAAAGAAACTGCAAATTCTGCAGTTTTTTCAGGTCTAATTTCAACTCCCACTATGTTAGAATTCAGCTCTACGTACGCACTTAAATCTTCATCCCTGGAAAGTTCAGGGTTTATGCTAACGCTGATCGGCAAAAACACACTCTGGTTTCCTTTTTCCGGGCATGCTGCTATCAAAATTTCATAATCTCCCTTTGTTGCATTGAGCGGAGGATTCACGAGAATTTTAAACTCCTGGCTTCCATCTCCAGGAACTCCTAACCTCGTAATTCTGGCTCCGTCGGTGGAAAGCAGGTCAACTCCCCACTCCTCGGGTTTCGAAACCAGAAAAATCCGAAAGTTTGCTCTACTTTCATATTTATTTTCTACAAAAGCCCCGAAACTGACAGGAATTCCGGGATGGGTCTTTTTTCCGGGAATATCCGAATAAATTTCCAGGTTAGGCATTGCAGCCCTGTCAACTGTTACTGTAAATTCCCTGTATATCAGATCATGATTTCGGATATTTTCTCCATAAGGCTTCAGGCCTATTTTTATAGGGTATTCCTCATCCTTTGCGTTTTCAGGAATTCTTACCTTAAGAGTCAATTCCTTTTCACTGGCTTCTTCAGGCAAAGTTATGTGACTGACCTGGTTGCCATCCGCATATACGCCTGCAGTCCAGTTTTCAGGCATTTTACTTATGAAAAGCATAACCGATATGCTCTCAGAAGTATTGTATCCCTTTTCCACGGTAAAACTGAACTCAACAAGGTCCCCTGGTCTTGCAACCTTGCCACTGACATCGTTCCCGACCGTAACCTTAGCGAAGTCTGCTCCAGCCTGGAAAGGCATTAGAATAAATAGCGTGAGCAGCACAAGAAGGAGTTTTACTTCGTTTTCAGGCACCTATATCCTTCCTAAAAGCATCATATAATGATCAGGAAAATTAGTGGAGCTATAAGTGGGACTGCAAGGCTTAGCTACTCTAAGCCATAGATACTTTAAGTCGTTGACTTTTTTCTCGACTAATAAAAATAACTATTGTTCCCAAAACTCTACTTCATCCTGAAAAATACCTATTCTTTTCTAAGAATATATTCTTCTTTAAATATTTTGTGTCCAAAGTCTTTAACAATCATGAAAAAAAGCTCAAATATTGATCATATATTTTTTTATAATAATAACAAGTGCGAATTGTTAGAGACTTTGGACATAAAAGTTATATTTATGAAAAAGAGTAGCAAGTTATGGAGTTCAACCGAGCGCGAAAAAAATGATCGAACTCCAACCCCTAAAAGAGGTAAATCTGCATAGTTTTAAGATTACTTAATACTTGCGGATTTTATCTCTCAATAGAAAAGTTTTGAGAGGTTAGATGAAATGAACATAAAAGCTAGTTTAATATTAGCACTCGCAGCATGTATTATGCTTGTGGGTGTTGCAGCAGCAAATCAAGAAAATCCTGAAGCAGGATCAACATGGTTAACAGCAGCTCTTTTCCATTTAGGCCCTGGGTACAACTCTGTTAGTGGATCTTTAAGCGTAGGTGACACTGCAGATTATTGGCGTCAAAGTAATGCTGCTAGTAGTGTATCGGTTATGTTGTACCTAGACCCAACTTCAAAATCAAATGGTGGAATAGCTCAGATGTACGAAGGCAACAGTGCACATTCCTTTATGCAGCGTGTACAGAAAGGTAATGACGTCTGTTCTGATACTTATCTGAATTATGCCCCAGTATACGTTACTATGACTCCAGCTGGCCTTGGAGACTATACCTTTACTGTACGGAGGTATTGAGAGTATAGGAAAAATTATAAGATAACTTTCTAAACTTGGACGGGTATTTTATATGTTAAGAAATATTATGGTAATTATATTTTTTTATTATTTGCTACAAACATAGCATCTGCTAATCCGGTATCCGAAGATTCAAATCTCAGCGTTACACCACTT
This sequence comes from Methanosarcina horonobensis HB-1 = JCM 15518, assembly GCF_000970285.1. Lineage (NCBI taxonomy): Archaea > Methanobacteriati > Methanobacteriota > Methanomicrobia > Methanosarcinales > Methanosarcinaceae > Methanosarcina > Methanosarcina horonobensis. The sequence goes on from NZ_CP009516.1 coordinate 3,494,705, forward strand.
GATGAAATTCTCCAGATAGAAGAAGGATTCATAGCAACCTCAACAGAATGGAGTCCTGATGGACAATATTTGCTTGTAACCTGTTACAAATGGGTTCCTCCTTCAAATAGTGTTGTTAAACATTACTTGTTAGACACGAATTCCCATACTTTCGGGGAAATAAATTATGGAATTAATGGATCGGATACCAATGGAATATTACAAGCAAAATGGATCCCGTCAGGTGACAAGGTATATTTCGAAGTTTCAAGGATCGACGAAACAAATTCCGGTTATTGTTATATCATTTGCAATCCAGATGGTACAAATTTGAGGTGTATAGGGACTAACTATACAGATCTTTCATACATACTAAAGAATCTTGGGGATATTGGTTATCAGAAGAATCTTAACTGGAATCCAGACTCCGGTAAAATCGTATTTGAATGGGAAAAACCCGGAAATCAATCTACCGGAGTATATGTAGTAGATGGAAGTGGTATAAATGCCCATGAACTTCCTTCAGCTACATATCCACAACCTACCTTCTACGACTCTAATAGAATTTTGATTGTCACCGATGAAGGAACTATATCGCTTATTAACAATAGCGGTAATTTGCTTCAGGATTTCCGGCCTGAGAACAAAAATGAACGATATTGCGCTTTTTCGCTTAGTCCTGACAGAAAAAAAATCATGTTTGCAGCAGGGTCATTAGATAGCTACAATTTACATACATATATCTCTAACATTGATGGTTCAAATTTAAAAGGAAATATCTCTTACAATGAAAATCTCTGGGTGAATGAGTCTTGGCAGCCAAACGGTTCTCTTTTGCTGGTAAATCAGAACAGGAATCTGTATGTTGTAGAAGGAGACGAAAATAATAAGCGTCTTTTGTATGAAGGCAATGCTAGCGAGCCCCAATGGTTCCCTGATGGAAGGAAAATACTGTTTGTTGAAAATGGAAACAAGCTTTATTCGATAGATGTTGACGGAACCAATCTGTCCTTTATCACGAGTTTCGGACCTACTTACTCCTACCTATGGAAATATTTTGGCGAAAGGCAGCATTTTTCAATAAATCCGTCTGGGAACACTATAGCTTTTATGTCTGCCTTTGATTCAGCTGCTGGAAGAATGATTGAAAACAATGACATTTATAAATTTGATATTGCTGCTCCTTTGTTCATCATTAATTCCAACGGTTCTAATCTTACTCAAGTGACACCTGCAGTAAAGGGAAGATATGATACCTGCATAAACTGGAGTCCTGATGGAAAGCAACTCACTATCGGATCCACTATATACACGGATCCCGGGTGGGACCATGGGAATAGCTCTCTGGTAGAATTGGATTCTGAAAACTCTTCGCCAATCTGGAAGAGTTTGCCTGTAAAGGAAATTATCAGGAGCGAAGAATCTGGCACCGTTGATAAAGTCCAGATCAATGAACCGGATTCCAAAAATACATCACAGGTTACTGAGAGTCAAGAAATAATCAAACAATCTCCTTCCTTTATGCTTTTACAAATGTTTACCTGCATAATGGGAATCTGGCTGCTGCATAAAAGCAAGGAGTTATGATATCGTGAATAAAAACTGCGTTTTAACGCTGGCACAAAAAGAATTTTCGGACAAACTGCATGAACCAGGTTTTTTCGTACTCCTTGCGATATTTATGGGTACCCTATTAATATATCTGCAAAGCCGCACAAGTGATTTTTGGGATGTTGTCCAGGTGATTGGCGTCTTCTTCCCATTGACAGGTATAGCTCTTGGATATGACGGGATAATTAAAGAAAAGAATAGCAAAAGCCTGAATGTTTTATTGACACATCCGGTTTTCAGAGATAATATCATAACAGGCAAATTTCTAGGAATTTCAATAACTCTTGCACTTATGGTATTTTCATCCCTGACAATAATTGAAGCATCGGATTTCCTGATTTCTGGGAAAGTTGCTGAACTTGATTCCCTCGTACGTCTGCTAATTTTCGGGATATTTACTTTCCTTTATTTACTAACTTTTGCAGCTTTTGGGCTTTTTGCTTCAGTCTGGTGTAAAACAGAAATTGAGTCCCTCACGTTCGGAGCTCTGGTCTGGATCAACATGTGCTTTGCCCTCGGCCCAACTATTATTATGCTTGCATCTTTCGCATCGGGTCAAACACTGTTTGATATGACGAAAGAGTTTGCTTCGACAGTTTCCTCATTTTACAATATCTCGCCTTTGCATCACTTTGCTGAGGTGACAGTTGGAGATCTGGATTTGAGTTATTATGGAGGGTTTCATATCCAGACAGATTTATACGGGTTTCTGGACACTCGCTATTCACTATCTTACCTGATTGGGTATTACTGGCAAAACGTAGTAATTTTGTTAATTCTCCCGTTTCTGTTTCTGGCAGCTTCATATATTTCATTTTTGAGAGATGATGTCTAAGGAGGGAACAATGTGGAAAATATCTCTAACATAAAAGTCATAGCCCAAAAGGAGTTTACTGACCATCTGAAAAGTCCTGTATTTCTTTCTTTTACAGCTACTTTTACGCTTGTTGTCCTTGCCTATTCATATGTGCTGGGGACAGAAGTCGAATATACATTAAATGTTCTTGGCAGCCCTGATTTGATGAGAGGGTTTGAAGGAGTAGCAGAGGTTGTCGGCCGTTTTGCACCAATTATAGGTATAGTGTTGGGTTTTGATGCAATTGTCAAAGAAATAAAATCCAGTTCCATGAATGTTTTATTGACACATCCTGTGTTCAGGGACAATATAATCCTTGGCAAGATTCTGGGATCGAGTTCATGTATTTTGCTCGTACTCTTCTTTTCCATCAATCTTGCAACCGGAGTCATGCTTATCGCTTCAGGAATTCCGGTCACAATGCAGCAAATCACAAGAATTGAGATATTTATATTTCTAACTTTTTTCTATGCTCTAATTTTCCTTGCAATCTCCATAATGATCTCAACAATATCAAAAAGATCAAATAATTCTCTTCTGTTCAACTTAATTTTCTGGCTTGTCATAACAGTACTATTTACCAATCTAATCTTTACCGTAAGTTATGCATTTTCAGAAGATCTCCATACGGCAAATGACCAGACTCAGCTTCTTAAGAACTTCTTACCTGACTATCATTTTACTACTACTGCGGTGGGAATCAAGAATACTGATACAGGACTTACTTCCGAGATAGGAGGGATATTTGATACCCACTATACACTGGGAGCCTGGGCAGGTGAATTCTGGCCCGATATGGCCTATCTTTTTGTGCTGCCATTCATCTTGCTTATAGGCTCGGTACTAGCGTTTTTGAAAAAAGACATAACATACTGAAGGGAAAAATTTTCATGAAGACAGTTTTAGGTTAAACAGCATAGCAAAAATATCCTTTCATTCTGGTGCCAAAACCAGAATAACTAATTTTTTAAGGTTGTAGTAGCATTTCCAAAGTTTTGGATGGGGAATTTAGTGTTAAGAAATATTATCACAATAGTTATATTTTCGTTATTGTTTGCTACGAATATAGTATCTTCCAACACTATATCCGAAGATTTAAATTTTAACATTACATCATTTGACAAAATTCTCCAGTTAGAAGAAGGATTCGTAGTAACATCAACAAAATGGAGTCCTGATGGGAAATAGTTTACTACTGACCCAATACAATTATTTGATGATCCTCAGCAGGATGATGAGGGTAGTGGTTTAATTGAATTTGATGCCCGGAATTCCTCTTCCATCTGAATGAGCCTGTTTCAAAATTATATATAATTTAACCTTATATTAATAGGGGAATATTATACACTTTGAAGAACTTAGTGATGCTCAATGGAAGTATATTCGCTTTCACCTTCCTCCCCAACCGAAGGTTGGGAGGAAGAGAGTAAATGATCGTCAGATCATTAACGGTATTCTTTATGTTCTTGTTACAGGTTGTCAATGGCGAGATATGCCCAAACAATACGGATCTTACGTAACTGCTTGGAGACGACTAAAAAGATGGTCTGAAGAAGGTGTTTGGGATATGATCTTTGATTCTCTTAAAGATGATCCTTATCGGAATGGACAACTCTCCCTTGGAATTGTTGCAATAGATAGCAGTTTTGTAGAAGCAAAAAAAGGGGAGAAAGTGTCGAGTATAATGGATTCAAAAAGAGAAAAGGAATAAAAATTCATGCAGCTGTAACCTCAGAAGGTTTTCCATTAAGCATTGTTATTGGTTCAGGAGCAGAATACGACCCTTATAAGTTTGAAGAGACTATTGGAGCAATAAAGGTAAGGACCGGGCATAGACCAATAACAAGACCAGAAGAAATAGTAGCGGATTCAATTTATGATGATGCGCAGGTACGAGAGTACCTGCGCAGAAGAAGAATCAAAACTTCTATTCCTGAAAACAAAAGAAACAGAAAGAAAAGAAAAAGAGGAAGACCTAGAAGATTTAGTAAACAATCGTATGCGAAAAGATCAGCAGTAGAAAGATTTTTCTCAAGGATAAAAACGGGATTCAGAAGAATTATCATAAGATATGAAAGATTGGATAAAATATTCAGGGCATTAGTGATAATAGCAACATTCTTCATTTACTGGGAAAAGCTACAGGAGAAATTATGAAACGAGCTCAATGATATGCCAGTAAAGGAAATTATCGGGAATGAAGAATCCAATACTGTTGATCAAGTCCAAAGCAATGAATTCAACTTTACAAAAATGTCAAATACCGCTGAGAATAAGGAAAAAAGCAGGAAATCTCCTTCTTTTGTGTTTTTACAACTTTTTGTTTGTCTAATAGGAATCTGGTTTCTTCATAAAAGCCGGGAGCAAGGATATTGTGAATAAAGATAGTATTTTAAAAAGCTTGGATTGGAGAAAAAAGCCTGAATTAAAAAGAGATTGTAGTGAGATTGGAGTAAGCTTTTTAAGAAATCTTTGATAATAAGTATCTTGAAGTTGGATCTAAGTTATTTACTCATGTTTTTCTATCAAATTATTATAAGAAGGATTTATCTCATAAATAATGTTTTTTCCTTTTTTTGTTTCCTTTACGAGCCCTATCTCTTTAAGTCTTCTCATGTGCCAGCTAATCGTAGCTCTTGAAACTCCAATTTCACATGCAAGAGCTACATTTGTATTACACGTGTCATTTCGTATTTCTGAGATTATTCTTTGATTCATTATGTTTTGAAGGGCAGAAATGATTCTTTTTTCTTCGTTATCACAAGCCAGATCACTTCCGAAATATCTTGTTTTTCCGCCCTCTTTATAAGCTTCGATTTTGTTTTGAGCTTTGAGAGTTTTTATATGATATTTGACTGCTCCTCTATTTAAAGTTACATTATTTACAATCTCACTAATATACGCCCCAGGTCTGGCTTTAATATAGGCATAGACTTTAGATTGACTGGAGTTATCAGGTACATCTGCTCGACCTGTAATCCGGAACCCGAGTATTGCGAAAATAAGCTTTGCAGGGTTCAGCAGTATATCTATTATCGATAAGACGTGCATCAGGGCCAGCCACAGGAGGAACTGCCAGTAGACTGTAAAGTCCCTGGCTACTGTTACTTCTTCTCCCGCCCTGGATACTCCAAATTCATCACCAGGCGCTGGGCTTACAATATATTCCGTAGCCTCAGCTGTCAACACAAAAAATAAAGAGAAAAAGAAAAGGAGCCAGAGTTTCCTGTGATTAATGGAATGCGACATTAAAGGTGTAATCTTCGGTTCCACTGACCGATTCCCCGTAGACCTTAAACTGCCAGGTTCCCTGTTCCACATATCCCTGAGAGGGATCTATATTAAGGCGTATCCTGCCATTTACGCTTCCATCATAATTATCACGGTAGGGTCCCAACTTACTTCCCGAGGGTGTAGAGATGCTAAGAGTCAGGGAATCGCTGCTATCTCCCCAGTTCAAGTCCACTTCAAGATAATTTATTCCTGAACCTACGCCCACATAGTGTGTTATAGTCTGCCCCTGAGTTATGTACTGGGTTGACCGTAGAGGAGAAATAGAATCCTCTGTATCAGAAGAATTTTCTACCCAGGGACTAACAATGTACTCTATTCCAGCAGAAGCCGGAGAATCTTCCGTGCCAGAATTTTCCGCGTGTTCCTCTTCGGCTGAAACCGCAGGCACAGCCATCAATCCTATTATTACACATAATACAAATATCATCAAGGATTTCAAATAATCACCCAAAAAAGAACTTAGAAGTCTGAATATATATAACTTCTGTGTAAATTATCAAATAATCATCATATCTGCCTTTATAAAAGAATGTTACTAAATTAAAAAAATAGTCTAAAAAAAGACATCATAAGATCTTTTATCTGGCATATTTCGTCAAAAAAAGAAATAGAACGAGGATGAAAAAGCACCCTCTACATCAGAATGAAACCATAAATTTTATAAACCATTTGATAAATTTCAAAGAAGCTGCTTTCCGGCACCCTCTCCGGATCTGCACTCGTAAACTTCCGTAATTTTCATAACGGCAAGGGCTTTTGCAGGAAATCTGTCTCCCATGCTCTTCACAGCCTTATACATCTTTTCGTAGTCTTCCCCTTCGGTTTTGATTTCAAAATCCCCTTTTATCTGGTAGCAGCCTTTGATCTCTGGACCCCAGACATAGATTGCTCCTCTCGGATTTTCTTCAAGGTTCTGGCGGGTCTTGTGGAAGTAGTTGTCTGCAATCCAGATAGTTTCCCGGTCTTCCTGGAGTTTACAAAAGCCTATTGGTATTACATTTGGTTCTCCACTTTTGGAGGCAGTTGAAAAAGGAAAAATTCTCATTTTTGCAAAATCTTCTACCATTTCGTTGCTTAATTTGACCATTTACTTCACCCCTTCATTGAATCTTTTTTTATTAATATGGCTCCAATGAATATATAACTTTGAAGGCACCAGAAAAAGAAAACTCAAAGGTTTTAGCCTGAATTTTGTTTCTCAGGAAAAGAACAGAAATTTTATAGAAAAACTATAGGAAGTCTGGAAAGATAGTGAAGTGCAACAATTGTAAAGAAAAAAGACAGGGGTCAGTTGCCGGAAAAACCAATGAACCTGACCCGTGTAGACTCTTAGCAGTTGAAAATCTTACTCAGGAAGTACTGGTGGATGCGCAAATCATCGGTTAATTCCGGGTGAAATGCAAGGGCCAGCACATTTCCCTGCTCTGCAGCAATAATCATATCTTCAAGCCTGGAAAGCACCTTCACGCCAGGTCCGCAGCTCACAATTCCCGGAGCCCGAATAAACACGCCTGTAAAAGGAGAATCAAGAATGGACACATCAAGCTCCGCCTCGAAAGAATCTCTCTGCCTCCCAAAGGCGTTTCTGTTAACCCTGGTATCCATAATTCCGAGCAGCTCCTGCCCTGTCTTTTCTACCTGCTGGTCTCCTTCCTTTGCAAGAACAATCAGCCCTGCACAGGTCCCTAGAATCGGAATTCCCCTTGCAGCTGCCTCCTTAATCTCATCTGCAATCCCTTCACGGGCAAGCAGCCTGCAAAGCGTTGTACTCTCTCCGCCAGGGATCACAATTCCGCTGCACGCCGGAACAATTCCTTTATGCTTTATTTCAACTACCTCTGCATCTATCCCTCTCTCTGCAAGGGCTCTCCTTAAAGCATCAACATGCTCAGAAACCGCTCCCTGAATAGCGATTACACCTATTTTCATTAAAAACACCATTTTCCAGAATCGATCCTGTTTATTAAAGCAAAAATATAAAAAAATAAATTAGTTTTATTCTTATAAACCTGCAAGAATAAATCTGTTTTTAAAAAATTGAATTTTAGTCTCTTGAAAGAGACTCGTTTCTTATATATAAATTAGTCCTCTTGAGCGAAGCGAAAAGGACCTCGTGCTCCCGAAGCGAAACTCGGGGCGAAAAGGACACCGTCCTCCCGAGACGGGACTCGGGAACGAAACTCGGGTGGCGCAACTCTGCCGGGTTACCATCCGCGTTCCTGAAGGGCTTCCTGTACAGGGATCGTGTCTGCACAAATACCTTTCATACCTGCACCCACGCCTTTTGAAACTTCTGCGAGTTTTGCAGGGTTATCGTAGTTATTGACGGCTTCAACAATTGCTTTTGCCATCTTCTCAGGGTTTTCCGCTTTGAAAATTCCTGAGCCCACAAAGACCCCATCTGCACCAAGGCGCATCATGAGAGCTGCATCGGCAGGGGTTGCAACTCCACCGGCTGCAAAGTTTACCACAGGCAGTCTCTGCATTTTAGAGGTTTCAACCACAAGTTCGATAGGAGCTTCGATGTCCCTTGCAACCATTATAAGTTCTTCTTTGGTCTTGCCTGCAAGAGCACGGATTTCACCCTGAATCTGCTTCATATGCTTTACTGCCTGGCTGACGTCACCTGTTCCCGCTTCTCCTTTAGTCCGGATCATGGCTGCGCCTTCATTGATCCTGCGAAGAGCTTCTCCAAGGTTCCTTGCTCCGCAGACAAAAGGCACGGTAAACTGCGTTTTGTCTATGTGATAGAAAGGATCAGCAGGAGTAAGGACTTCTGATTCATCTACCATGTCAACGCCGAGTGCCTCAAGGATTTCAGCCTCGACAAAGTGTCCGATCCTTGCTTTTGCCATAACAGGGATGGTGACCGTATCAATGATCTGCTGCACGATCTCCGGGTCTGCCATACGGGCAACTCCGCCTGCTTTTCTAATATCTGCAGGGACAGCCTGAAGGGCCATAACAGCAACTGCTCCGGCTTCTTCTGCGATCCTGGCCTGTTCAGGGGTTGTAACGTCCATGATCACACCCCCTTTCTGCATCCGTGCAAAGCCCCGCTTGATAAGTTCGGTCCCGTGTCTCAATTTTTCAAAGTCCATGAATGTCATCCTCGTTGTTTTGATCAGATATATAAGATTTATAAGATTTAGAAGTTATACTGCCGTAGGAAATCTATTCCACAGGTGAAACGGCCGTCAAGTTCTTTCCACCATTTACAACCAGCAGGTTGCGGTTTTCAGTTTGCTGTTTCTCCGGTGATTTGTGAATACGCTCAATAGTAAAAAGCATTATTTAAGTTATTCCTTAATGACAGATGACAGATTAAATAAACTTGCAATGATTTAAAATTTTTTATTTTCTATACTGGGAGTTAACATTCAACTGTCATTTTTCTCCGATTGTTTCGCACAGGATATACTCTAAGACTCAGCGCAAATTTTTACAGCAGTTTTTAAAGTACACTCATAAGCAATTTTTCAACAAGAGCTGATTATATAATAAATATTATGATTTTAACCTTTCAATGTACTCAATGCACTATATGATATTAAATATGATTCCCTGAGTCAGGTATCGATAATAACTCAAAACCCGAATCATCAACGTTCAGTTCTCATAGATAAAGTTTTGTATAAAAACAGCTTTGAGTGGGAGTGAGTCGCTGGAGCTAAAAAGAGAACAGCTGAAAATGAAGAAGCGGTTCCTGAAACCGGAAAAGCTGGAGCTCAGAAAAAGGAGGATGAAGCCGAATCATCTCCAGCTTTTGAATTTGGATTCGCAGTCACAGAGTTGACATCCTCAATTCAGTAAGCAATGGACCCTTCCTTCAAAAAATAGGTTTTATCTCATCCTTCACTTGTTTTTTTCCTTTACTTCATCTCCTCTGTACAGGTCATTCCGTAAAGATCAAGTTTCGTACAGATACTTATAGAAATCCATATTGTAGATGCGGGAATAAAAACTTTTAAAAATTCTACATATGTAGTTTCAGGGTAACCAACCTTGCCTATAATATCAAATCCTGCATCAAGGACAAACGTGGATAATCCGAACAATATGAGCGTGATAAATACCCTGAGAGCCCTCTTTTCAGTACTTCCGGTATCTTTCGGAAGCCCTTTTCTTATAATAATTAGATAAGCTGTATTCGTGCCAAAAAAGAAACCTGCTACTTCACCACTTATAAGGGATAGGGAAGCAAGAAGGATAGGAACAGCAAACATAGCGAAGTAAAAAAAGAAATTTTTCTGCCTGAAAGCAAGTTCAAAATTCTCTTTTTTGAAAAAATCTTCCTTAAAAGGGCTTTTAAGGAGGCGACTAAAGGTAAAAAGGAGAATTAGACCCAGAATAGCTCCTCCAATTACATCCCCTAAAAAATGCCTCCCCAGGTACATCCTTGAAAAAGCCATGAGCAGCACTGCTGCAGGAGTGAGCCTGCTGACAGTCCTGCTGTTGAAGACACGGGAGATTCCTCCCCAAAGAGCAGTGGTAAGTGCGACATGCCCTGAAGGAAAACCGAAGGGAGAATCGGGAAATACCTTTTGAAGGCGAAAAGCCTCAAGAATTTCCCTGTCCGGAAGTTTAAAAAAGCCTGCTTCCCCGTTTCCATTAAAAGGAGATGTGTTTTTTGTTCCTGCTTCCAGGTTAAGTACTCTGCTGTCTACAAAATCCGGCCTTGGAAAGGCGATCAGTGCCTTAAAGACCTCGGTAAAAAGAGCAGTCCAGAGCAGCAGCTGGAACAGAAGAAAACCCTTCTTAAAATCAATCCCGAAGGCAGTGGCAATTACTATGCCTGCAAAAAAGGCGGCAGACCCCATTGAAGTTGTCATAACCATGAGGAAAGTAAACCATCCGGTTCCAATGGACTGGAGATAAAGTATGGGTTCGGTCTGGAACAAGGGATTGAACTCCTGAGAAATACGCATGTTATAAACAATCGTACTCTGTTGTTAAGCACAGAAACTTGAAAAGGTATTTATTATTGTGGTGGCAAATTATCAATTACGTTTATTTATTATCTGAATCCGATAAAAACTCCTTTTCCGACCTGCAAACTTAAGAAATGAGGCTAATTATTTTATGCTGAACCAGATAGATGACACCCGTAAAAAAAGAGCAGTTATTATTTTCTTTGCAGCACTTCTTTTCATCTCCATGAAAGGGTTTTTGTCTCCTGTAATAGGCGTTGGTTTTGTTCTCCAGAAAGAAATTATTGGGATAGATGGGGATGAAAGAGTTATTATATTTCAGAGTGATATCGACGGAGTCCTGACCGAAAACGATTCTCTAAGGCTTCTTATTCCTGAAGGCTCCGAAAATCTTCAGATAAGTGAGTATATAGAAACCGAATTTAAAAAAACATACCCCGAAATCGAGTATATCGTTCACATGAGGCTATGTACTGAGGATTCGGTCAGAGAGTACAGAGTTAACAGGGAAGACTTCAATATTCTGAATATAGGCACTGTTGCCAGGTTTGAGGTTTACCGCTCTGAAAGGACAGCAATCAAAAGGATTATTGAAGTTTAAGTTTTTAGTTTAAGTTTTTTAATTTAAGTTTTTTAATTTAAGCTTTTAATAATTCCATATAACAGTGATCTGCTATCCTATTCCTTTTTTGCGATGCTCAAGGAAGGAAAGCTATATTCTTGAGAAAAAGAAGAAAAAACCAGAAAATAAAAGCCGTAGAAATTTTGTTTTTCTCATTTTTGAAAATAATTCTTTCAAATGTCATATTTCTTCAAAGTTTAATTGGCATGTACTTATATTATAATCAACAAATTGAATGTAACTGTTATTAACGGAAAATATCGTGTCCTGGAATAGAATTATACTATATAAGAATGAGGGGACGAAATTCTCCGGAAAAAGTTGTAGAGGGGGATTATATGAATCTAACTAAACTACTAATTGTATTTTTGGTTCTGGCAGGCTTGCTTGGCGCTTCAGGCTGTACGGAGTCTTCGGACATAGACGAGGTGCCGGAAGAACCCGATTCGCCGGAGCCTATCCCGGAAGGACCGGAGGCTGATGGAGGTGTCGAAAACGACATCGGAAGCAATTCCCTTGCTTTGGGGTCTCAGATTATGAACTCTGAACCTGCAGAGGGTACAGGTCAGATCCAGAGTCTGACAGTTAACATTACAAGTGAAGGTAAGGAATATCCGGCATACACTGCTTCTCCGGCTGCGGAAGGGAACTATTCGGCTATCGTGCTTATCCATTCATTTAACGGCCTTGAGCCAGGCTACAGGGATATGGTGGACAGAATGGCAGCAGACGGGCTTGTTGTGGTTGCTCCGCAGTGGCAGACCTATTCCCGCTCTCCTCCCGATTCAGAGGTAGAATCGCTTATTAGAAATAGCGTTAATTATTTGGAAAGCAGGGACGATGTTGATACTGAAAAACTTGGTCTTACCGGCTTTTGCGCAGGCGGCAGGTATACCATGCTTTTCCTGCCCCAGATAGAGGAGTTTGAGTCCGGTGTTGCCTGGTACGGTTTCCCTTACTCGGGCGGGACTGAGACCCAGCCTGACGAGCCGGCAAGTCTGATAGACCAGCTTGAAGACCCGATCCTTATAATACACGGAACCGCAGATGAAGCAAGTAATGTCTCAGATATCTACAGATACGCCGGTGAACTGGATTCAGCTGACAAATACTTTGAGCTGAAAGTTTACCAGGGTGAACCTCATGGCTTCATGATCGAAGAGGGAGAACTTTCTGAAAGCTTTGTTGCGCAGGATGCATATGATGAGATGATTAGCTTCTTTGACAGGACGCTGAATAACTCTACACTGGATAATTCGTCTCGGTGATCTTTATTTCAGAGGCCTTCTCAGCTATATTTCTCAATGACCTTCTCAGTAACAACCTTTATCTCAGGACCTGAGAAGACAGTATCCATCTCATCCATTCCTTCCATTTTTTATAAAAAATAGCAATTCTCTCGATTTCTGCGAAAAATTTACTTTTTTCCGGGAAAACGGAGAATTATATTTTACTTATATCCGGAACTTTTCTCCAATACGGCTTTTTTATTAAGGAATTATACAGGGAGTTAGAAATAACTTTGCAACTCCCGAACACGATTTTTCAAAAAACAAATATATCTTTAATTATTATAATTAAATAAAAATTCTTTTTCCCGGAACACGGATCATGGTAAACACACTTTCTCACCTGGGAATAGGTTTTCTCATTGCCCTGGCTTTAGGCCTGAGAGGAAAGAAATTAAAAATCGTGGCTTTTCTTTCCGTAATCCCTGATCTGGACATTATTCCATACTCCATATTTATCTCTGTTAGCAACAGCCTGACCCATGAGTCCAGAATCCAGCTTTTCTACCTTTTCGGGCACAGGGAGTTTACGCATTCAATTTTATTCGTTTCTCTGGTTACGCTTTTAATCTGGACTAAAAGCAAAGACTGGATTCTTACCTTTGCCGGGTTACAATCAATTTTATCCCATATTTACCTGGATTATATCACAACCTGGAAAATGCGGCCTTTCTATCCGTTCAGTACAGATACATCCATAATGGGGGCAGTCTACTTCTATGACCCTCTGCTAAATTTGCTTCCACTCCTGCCCCTGTTAATTGTAATAATTGGAAGTTTGAAGAAGAGAGGAATAATAAATGGCAAATTCAATAACTTTTGTAATTTTGTGAGAAATAGTGATGATAAATTCTATTCTTTCCTGATCCTTGTGCTCCTTGTCTGGCTTGTTTTTATGCCGGTTTCAAAAGCCTTTCTGATCAACCATATATCAGGGGCAGAGAAAGCCCAGATAAGTTACCAGAATACTTACCCCGAATCCATGAACAGTTTTCTGACTGCATACTCGTTTAACTCCACACATTATAAAGTTCTTAGAGTCAGCTACCTTTCAGGAATCGAAATGAGTGGTTACGTTGAAAAAATCTCAATAAACGGAAATGTTCCTGATGCTTCTGCTTATATAGATAGAACGAAGAAGCTTTATAGTTCCGGTGTTCCCCAGGAAATCGATTACCCGGTGTATGCAGTTTCGGAAGATAACGGCTCTGTAATAGTTACCTTGAGTGATGCAAGGAACCCTTATGCTGAAAGCTGGGCTTATTTTAAATCGATTTACAGATTTACTTTTGATAAAAGGAGTGGGGATTACCATGTTTATGCAAGTGTCCAGGGAGAGAGCGAAAAAAAGCTTGATGAAAACTGGTTTAATAAAAAGGTCTAAATAATTCTTTTTCAAATAACGCTTTCCCGGATAATACTTTTTCGAATAATGGACAATAATTTTTAGAGAATTTTAACTGTCAGGATAGATAGTATAGATAAAATTTGAGATAAGTTTGAGGTTTTTACTAATCTTCTAAATAGAAGCAACAATTATCCATTTGTTTATATAATATAAAATAAATACAAGATGCCAGGCACTTAAAATACTTTATCTGGAATTATTTCCGGATTATGGCTTTTTGATACTCACTCAAAATGAACAGCCAGTAAACATGCCTAGAGTGTCACACAATATGAATTCATGGTAGATTTATGGTAAACACGCTTTCTCACATAGGAATCGGTCTGCTTCTTGCTCACACTCTGGGACTGAAAGGAAGGAAAAGACTTGGCATTGTTCTCCTTTCTATAGTCCCTGACCTTGACTATTTCACCTATTCGCTATTTACGCTTATCAGTGGTGGTGTAAGCCATGAAGCGAGAAACCAGCTTTTTTACCTGCTGGGCCACAGAGAGTTTACGCATTCTGTCTTTTTTGCTGTTATTATTGCATTTCTTATCTGGCTTAAAACTAAAGACAGGACTTTTACATTTGGAGGGTTTCTGGCAGTCTTCCTGCACAGCTTTCTCGACTATACTACAAGCGCAAAAATGCGTCCCTTCTATCCATTTAGTGCAAACGAGTCAGCACTTAGAGCCATCTATCCTTTCGATCCCGTGGTAAATGTCATTCCCCTTCTACCCCTCTTCATTGTAGCTGCGGAATACATGAAAAAACGAAACATAAGGACTACTAAAATTGAAGACAGATGGAACACTGAGGACATATGGAACGATAAAAACGTGGATCTACGGGCTCTGGAAAGAAAAGACAGATGGAGCATTAGAAATAAAGATATCCTGAACCGAAAACTAAAAGGGTTCAATGGGTTCCATAACTTTGTAATCAGGAACGAAGGCAAATTCTACGCCTCATTTATCGTTGTCCTTCTCATCTGGACCACAATGTTTCCTGTTGCAAAGATCTTCCTGATTGACCGTATCTCCAGAGCTGAAGGGACCGAGATAAGTTACAACGATACTTACCCGATATCGTTTGGCAAATTCCTTGCAGTTTATCCAATAAGTGATGCCCGTTACAAACTCCTTGAAGTCAGTTACTGGTCCGGAGTCCAGAAGAGCTTTTATGTCGATAAGATAACCGTCACCGGAGATGTTCCGGATACCTCTGCCTATGCCGAAAGAACCGGAGAGCTATACACTAATTCAGTGCCTCAAGCTATCGATTACCCTGTTTATTCGGTTTCGGAAAAAGACGGGACTGTAACCGTAATCCTGAGCGATGCCAGAAACCCGTATGTTAAAAACTGGCCTTATTTCGATACGGTTTACAGGTTTGTGTTTGACAGGGGAAGTGGAGAATATGAGGTATATGAAAGTCACTACGGGAGAGAGGAAAAAAAGCTTGATAAGAACTATTTTGAATAATCCTGAATAGCATTTATGGCTATTTCTGCTGTAAGGATTTGATAGAGAGTGGTTTTTGGAATAAAGAAAAAGGTACCAAAATATAAACCAAAATATAAGAAAATAGGATTTTCTTTAACCTTATATTTGAAAATGTTTGGTAATGTGCTACTTTCTCGTGAACAATCGTGAATAATACAATATGGATAGAAATTCATCCAATTGTTGTCACAAACTCTTTAATTAAATCATACATATCTTTCAGGATGAACTCCAAAAACAGTGTAGATCAGTCGATGAGAAGATATATCATTGAAACGAAGCAAGTGATTCACCCCTTCGAATTACCAGCCTCCAAACTGCCAGTATTAAATAAGCCAATCTTCGAACATCAAGAAGATGTATTCAAACATTTAAAAATTAAAGAAAAACCTCTTTTCATCTCATCATTAGAAGAAATTAATCAATCTACCTATCAAGCGCTCGTTTACCGTGACGATATTTACTTCAATAAAGAATTAGTCTTAGAATTTTTGAAAAAGGCTTCATCAATTGGAAAGCCTGCACGTTTAGCATTTTTAGATACCGATTCTTGTTTTAGCGTAAATGCCTTTTACCCATAGCATAATATGGAACATGTGGGGAATCTATACATGGGAGACATTTTCTTTTTTCCAGCTGGAGCGCAAGAAAGAGATTTTACACCTGTAATAATAGATACAAAAAGCATACCTATTTCCTGTTTCTCCTTGCCATCGTCAGAATTCGATTCGGGACAAAGACCAACAAATAATCCGCTTGCAGCGATACCTCCATTGCAACTGCAAGTACCACTATTATCTTATATCGCGATCAAACATTGGGTGCAGCTACTTTTTGCCAATTTTACATGGGGTATCCATTGTCAGATACGCCAATTAAAAGCTAAAGTTGAAAATCAAAATTTGTTATTTAGAAAAGTACTATCTTTTCTATCAGGAAGTCGCGGTCCAATCCGTATTGGGGTAGATTGTCAGATAGATCCTACAGCAACTATTATAGGCCCAACTACTATTGGAAATGGGGTTTTTATTGGACCAAATGTAACTATTGTAGCGTCACATATTGGTGATCATGCTGTTCTTGAGCCAGGTTGTACGGTCTGGTTTGGAGTGTTAGGAGAAAGGAGCAGTCTTCTTGCCAATAGAAATATTGTCATGAGCTGTGTTATGAGTGATTCAATTATTAATACAGATATCCGTTATTCAATAGTGGGAAGTAATTCTTTTCTTGGTGCTGGATCACATATTACAGATTGTATTCTGAGGAATGCTGAAGAAGATGAAAACAAAATGAATTCGCTGATGGTGAAAGTTCTCGCTGGCGAGGAGATAGTTAATTCCGGATATTATGTTCTGGGCCCAGCTATCGGCAACAGAGTTAAAATAGGGTCTGGAGTAATCATCTACCCAGGTCGAATGATAAAATCCAATAGCGTAATTATTGCTAAAGAAGGATGCTGTATTATTGACAAGTAATTATATGGCCTACAGTTTTCAGAGCATTAAAGAAAGATTTCCTAAAAGTAAAACAGTTTTTTGCTTCCAATAAACAGCAGTGAACGCAATCTTGATTCAGTAAGAAGTTATTTTAATAAAAAAGAAGTTGCTTCCGATTACTCCTTATCCGAATGTATCTAAAATGATATATAAGATAAAAAGTCGTAATCGGAGTGAACTAGACCCGAAATGGCTTTTCAATTACTTCTGAATCTCCTTGAAGTATTTATCAATTTCTTCCCAGTTAACTATGTTCCAGAAACCTTCTATGAATTTGCCCCTATCATTTTTGTAATCGATATAGTAAGCATGCTCCCATACATCCAGATCCATAATAATCGGATAATCAGGAACTAGATTCACGTTATGCTTCTCTATCTGCATAATCATTAACCTCTGTGTGTCTTTACAGTAGGTTAGTGCAGCCCATCCTGATCCTTCCACGCTTGATGCGACCTGGGAAAACTCCTTTTTAAACCTGTCAAAGCCTCCGAAATCCTCTTTGATCACATCAGCAAGTTCGCCGACAGGCTCTTTGCTTGCATTGCTTTCAGGGGTCATCTCCCACCAGAAATAGTCATGAAGGACGTGCCCACCCATATTGAAGGTCAGAGCTTTTGCAGTTGCCTTATAATCAAAATCCGTGCCTTCTTTCCTGGCTTTATCCATCATTTCGATAAGCGAGTTCGCATTATTCACATAAGCCTGATGATGTTTATCATGGTGTATGCGCAGCTGTTCTTCGGAAATGTAAGGTTCGAGGTCTGCATATCCGTACTTCAAAGGTGGTAATTTGTACAACTCTTTAGCCATATTATCCTACCCTCTTTTAAACGATCAACTGGCTTACAAAACCTGTCCAGGGATCTCTGCTGGCTGTTTGTATACTGTTGTCTGTACTTCCAGCTCAAGAAATCCCATTTTCAAATTCTGCTAACCAATTTTCCCCTTAACTGCATTAACAGAAATTCATCTTTCAAATTAATCTGCACCGCATCTTTTCAAATACACATCAAATTGCCTGATGGCAATTTTAGACGCAAAATTAAATTGCAGAATTTAAATGCAGATTTTAGATGCAGAGTTAGTGCAGAATATAATTATCATCAAACCTATTTAAAGGTAAAAGATAAAACTTATGTAATATTTTTGTAAAAGCAGATCAGAGAATCCGGCAAAATACTCGTGGTAAAAAGTATTGGATTACAAAAGACTCTCAATACAAAGTATCATAATACAAAAATATTTATAAATATCAGAAGTAAAAAACAAACTCACTCAGGTATATGAAAGTGGAAAAAATAAAAAGTAAAAAAATAAAACGTAAAAATAATAAAAAGTAAAAATAGAAGCAACTCAGGAATAAGACAAATGGTAAACACACTCTCCCACCTTGGAATCGGCCTCCTTATCGCTCTCGCCCTCGGCTATAAAGGAAAAAAACGAGGCTCTCTGGCACTCCTGTCAATCCTCCCTGACCTCGATTTCATCCCCTACATCCTTTTTGCCCTTCTCAGCAGCAGCGTAAGTCACGATACCAGAAACCAGCTATTCTACCTCCTTGGCCACAGGGAGTTCATGCATTCCATCCTTTTTATCCTGCTTGTCACGCTTTTTATCTGGCTCAGGACAAAAGACCGCCTGTTCACAGCCGCCGGGTTTGCAGCCATTCTGTCCCACAGCTACCTTGATTATGCAACCAGCTGGAAAATGCGACCCCTCTACCCGTTCAGCACCGAATCATCCATCATGGGGGCAGTCTACTTTTTCGATCCTCTTGCAAACTTACTGCCCCTGTTGCCGGTTTTTATCGTGTTTGTAGGATATCTGAAAAGCCGGGGAAAATGGAACGGCAAATTCAACAACTTCTGTACTTTTGTAACCAACAATCGGCGCAGCCTCTATAGAACGCTTGTAGTTGTACTTCTGGTATGGCTTACAGTCCTGCCGGTAGCAAAATTCTTCCTTGTCAATCAGATTTCCGAAGCGGAAGGGACAAAAATAAGTTATCAGGGCACTTATCCGGTTTCACCCGTAAGATTCCTGGCTGCATACCAGTATAACGATACGCATTACAAAATTATGGAAATCAGTTACCTCTCAGGCATCAAAAGAAGCGATTTTATCGAAAAAGTTAACTCAACCGGCGGCGTCCCGGATGCTTCTGCCTACGCTGAAGGAGCAGGTGAACTCTACAGCACAGCCCTTCCTCAGGAAATCGATTATCCTGTTTATTGGGTTTCCGAAGATAACGGTTCGGTAACTGTCCTGTTGAGCGATGCAAGAAATTCTTATGTTGAAAGATGGGCGTATTTCAGGACAGTTTACAGATTTGTGTTTGATAAGGAGAGCGGGGAGTATGAGGCTTATGCGAGTGAGCAGGAGGGGAGGGAGAAGAGGTTGGATGAGAATTATTTTGAGTGAAATTTTAAGCATTTAAAGCGCTATTTCGAAGAAATAATTGTTTTTAAGTTTGTTGCGCTAAATTCTCGTTTTTGAGTTCTTTCAATCTGTCAAATAAATTAGCAAAATTTAAAGCGAGCTAGTAAATATCTCATAATATGGATAAAGAAGCCTTCCTGAATAAATTGGAATCTTCTGCTGCAAATAAGGACAAAAGATTGTTTTCTAAAACCATTATCGATCTTCCAGCTGATGTAATAGTTGGCTTTACCAAAGAGGAATTTTTAAGAATTATTTGCTTTTCCAAGTTGTTTAGCTCACAGAAGATGGACAGATTATGCAATTTTCTTGAAATTAAGGGATCATTCTCTTTAAAAAACACGTTAAAAGGGATTGATGAACTGCATAATGCTCTTCTCAGTAAATTCTATTATAGTTTATATGTTTCTCTTTCCGAAAATAATAGAGAAAAAGCTAAACGTGCATTAGGAAATAATGCTGTTGCCTGCATCAAGATTGCTGAGATGGATGTTGACATCAAGGAAAATCTTGAAACTGCTATCCATTTTTGCGAGACTGCTCAGGAAATATTCCCAAAAACGAGTGCGTCTTATGTTCTCGTATTGGCAAACGAGGGTTCTGCAAGATTGAAGCTTGCAGAGATAGGTGTTGACATCAAGGAAAATCTTGAAACTGCTATCCGTCTTTATGAAACTGTCCAGAAAATCTTTCCAAAAACAAGTGAAAATTACGCTAGTGCGTTGACTGACGAGATCTCTGCAAGAGAAATACTTGCAGAAACAGGTATTGACAGCAAAGTAAATCTTGAAACTGTTGTCCGACTATATGGAGTCGTTCAAGAAATTTTCCCAAAAACGAGTGTATCCTACACTTCTGCACTGACGAACGAAGGGAATGCAAGAGTAAGACTTGCAGAGATGGGCATTGATAGTAGAGAAAATCTTGAAACAGCGTTTAATCTTTATGACAAAGTTCAGGAACTTATCCCCAAAACAAGCACAGATTATGCTCTGACGTTAATTAACGAGGGGTATGCAAGAAAAGTGCTCGCTGAAATGGGTGTTGATAGTCGTGAGAATCTTGAAAAGGCTGTGCGCCTTTGCGAGATTGTCCAGAAAACATTTCCCAAAACAAGTACTGTTTATGCTTGTGCGTTAATAAACGAAGGTAGCCCAAGAAAAACACTTGCAGAGATGGGTTTTAATAGTAAAGAAAATCTTGAAACAGCTATCCGTCTATATAAACTTTTCCAAGAAATATCCCCAAAAACAAGTGTAAATTATGCTCGGGCTTTGATGAATGAGGGTAATGCAAGAGAACTACTTGCAGAGATAGGTGTTGATAGTAGTTTAAACCTTGAAAATGCCGTATATCTTTGTGAAACTGCCTCTGAAATATTTTCCAGAGAAGGCGTAGATTACGCTCGCGCATTGATGAACAAGGGTAATGCACTAGAGAAACTTGCAGAAATGAATTTTGATAGTAAGGTAAATCTTGAAATTGCTATACATCTTTATGGACTTTCCCAAGAAATATTCCCCAAAACAAGCGTTGATTACGCCTGTGTATTGACTAACGAGGGTAATGCGAGAGAACTGCTTGCAGAGATGGGAGTTGACAGTAGGGTAAATCTTGAAACTGCTATACACCTTTATGAACTTTCCCGAGAAATATCTCCCAAAACGAGTGTAGATTATGCTCGTGCATTGGTAAACGAAGGCACTGCAAGATCAATTCTTGCAGAAATGAACGTGGATGATAATAAAAATTTTGAAATGTCACGGGGATTGTACTTAGGAAGTATTTCAATTCTTGAAAAATTAGGAGATGGCTGGACATATTCTCTGGCTTTATTGAACTTGAACAGTCTATTAAAAAACAAATTCCTCAAAACGGGAGATAAGAAATATCTTGAAGAGTTGGAGAGATATCTCGATGATATTGAAGAAAAGATAAGAAATCGAAATATTAGGTACAAAGAAATTGTAATGGCAAAAATTCACGAAATACGTGCCAATTTACTTGAATTTGATGGTAAGTCAGGAATAAACAGAGCATCTCGTGAATATGATAAAGCCTATGAGCTTTCAAAATACCCATTTTATAAATTCATGGACGAATTCTGCCAGGCGAGAATTGACACCATATCTTTTTGTGAGCTTATATCTAAGTGGAAATTAGAAGAGAAAACAGGTATCTTTCTTGATTATTATGATTACACTGTCTTTGAGTGCCATCTTGAAAACGCTTTGAAAAGTACCATTAACGAAGAAGACGAGTTGAAACTCGCAGTGAAAAAACTTACAGAAATAAGAGACCGGACACAAATTAAGATCATCAAAGATAGAGTGTCAGCTTATATTTACCTCTTACAAGCTCTTATTGATTGTTTTAGTGAGGAAGCATACAAAGAAGCTGCAAAGAATGTTGAAGAAGGCTGCAACATCTTCCGCGAGTATGGGGATAAACAGGGACAGCAAATGTGTGAGGTTTTTAAGAAAGCGATTGTAAATAAAAGAGATCCTTCTGCATGGCAGGAAATAATTCGAAAAAGGGAATTTTCGTCTAATTTTTACAGTTTGCTCTGTGAGTACTCAGATCGTAAAAGAATAGATCTGGAATATTATAAGCATGGACAAACAAATGAAAGAATGGAAACTGTTTCTGAAGATGTAAAACAGGTAAAAGAGATTTCAATACGCACTGAGAACAAAATTGATGAAATCCAGAGTCAGCTACATTCTGGATTTACCGAAATAGAGGGTAAGATTGAAGAAGGATTCGAAGGTACGGCTGCTGAACTTAGACAAATAAAGGGAAAAATCAATAATATTCAGCAAGACCTTGACAATTTAGTGCAGATTTCAAACGATGTCGGCGGTAAAGAAGGAGAATGTATCAGGAAATTCACATCGCAGATGCTTGAGCTTATGAAAAAAGGAGATTACAAAGCTTTAAAGCGTTTCAGTGAAAAGATTGTTCAAAACAGTTCATCCATTGAAGAAATCATAGAAACAGCAGAGATTCCTATAAAGGAGAAAGCAGAAGCAAAATCCAAACTCGCAGATCTAAAAAAGATACCTGAGATTTTGAAAGGAAAAGCTAAATCTTTCAGCGTAGGTGTCTCAGAAAACGTGATAGCGAATTTGATTTATGGTGAGATTGTTGATGGTGAGGCTATTAAAATAGTGAGTTTGGCTTCTGGTGAGATCATTAAATTACTTATTCCAGTGTTATCGACAGCAGCATTTGGGATGCCTATACCTTCTAAGATTGTTGAAATGCTGCTTGAAGCTATGAAAGATTCGTGAATTTTTAAATCTCTGCTCTGTGTTTAGTTTTGGAATATTCTGTTTTGTCTTTTTTCACAACTAACCGCCTGCTTCGCAGTCGTATGGCTGCCCTGTTTTTAAGAAGCATCAAAAATCGAACCGGCCTGAGTAACAAGAATCCGTAAAAATCAACGGACGGTCAAAAAAATCAGAAATTTGTTTTTAAACCTTACGTTGCAATTTTATATTCATTTATATACACTAGTAAAATGCCAACGAAAGCTATATGAACAAACTTTCAAGTCAACAGCAAAAGTGAAGAAAAACAATCTATATCTGGTAACAGTTTCAGCCTGAACCCATCCCAAAATTAAGAAATCTGTAAAACAAACCAGTATTCGGTCTTTTCAAAAATCTACTCAAAAAACTCGCCCCAAAAAATAAGTCCCCTGCCCGGCTCCTCTTCCTGACTCAAAGCCCGCCGCCGAAATTTTCATGCAATTTGTCACTTCGACGAGGACTGACTGATTTTTCTTGAAATTTTAGATACAGGAGAACGACAAAAAATTAGAAATTCATTTTTAAACATTACCTTGCAGTTTCATATTTACTTATAAATACCAATAAAATGCCAATGAAAGCTATAAAAATCCAAAACAGAGATTCAAAACTCGTCTCTAAAACTCAATGTAAAAAACCCATAGAATAATATCAAAAAAGTATGTAAATGGCAAAATAAAGCCACTTCATCAATCTACTATAATAAATCTCTCTTGCATAATAGTAGGTTCTTCTATTTTAAGAGGGTGAGAGAACCTCACATTACGGAAGACAAATCTGCCTTTACCTTTCTTGATTGCAACAAACTTGAAGCGGCTGGTTCCCCATTTTCCAGGTATGATCTGCTTATCAGGTGTGTATGTTGACTCTATGAAATAAACACACCCTGGCATCTCTGACAGTAAGCAGCTATAGCCGGTTGAAACAGGATTTGACGGCAGTGAAACCTCGATTATATCTCCAACTTTCGCATTCATTGGCGGCAATAACTCCAATTGTTGCATTCTTTTACTCCTCCTTTATGTTTGCTCTCTCACAGTTGTTCTGATAATTTTTATAACAAAAAACTTCATTAAATTTATTTGGAAGATTGTGTTAAAAGTCAGAATGAAGGTCCAGATATATATTACTTTCTAACATCGTCTAATAAATCAAAATGTAAGGCTTGTTTGACATCCCCCCAAGATGTGTATAAGCGTGATAAGACAACTAGAAATATTGAATATAAGATTTTTCGATATATTAACTCTTTCGACTCAATATATTTTAAACTGTCTGTGTTCAAGAAAATTATAATCAAACTCAACCGTGAACTACCCCTCCCTGCTTTCTTCGAAAGCGAGGACGGAGCTTCCTTCGAGTGATTACATCACTTGGATATTTGCAGAATGCATGTATCCATCAGTAAACCTGTTTGTCGAAGATTATCAGAAAACTTCTGATAGCCTGTCCACAGGGCATTCTGTGATAAGAACCGCTTCATAATATTGATAGCACTATTTCTATCTCTATCAATTACGTTTCCACAATCACATTTCATAGTCCGTTCATAAAGAGGCATCTCGTGTCTTTTTCCACAAACATAACACTCTTTTGAAGTATAGCTTTCATCAATTTTTATTACCCTTTTACCTATAAATTCTGCTTTATAGGCTAAAAATTCGATGAAGCGAGATAAATATCCTTGATTTTGGGTTGATCTGTTTTGAGAACGTTTTCTTTTTCCTTTTAACTTCTTAGATTGAGCCATTTCCTTGACACTAAGATCACCAACAATTATAGTATTGGCTTTAGTGTTCTCAATCATGGTTTTAGAAAGCTTATGCTGAAAATCTTTGATCTGATTAGATTTCTTTGCTTCTATTTTTCTATATGTTTTGTGTAGTCTATTCCATCTCTTGCTTCCTTCTTTACAATGATCTCTTCTGGATTTAATTAGATCTATCTTCGAATTCCAATATTTATCTGTTCTTGGTGTTTTAACTTCAAAGAATTTTCCTTGAGTGTTTAGTGCTGTCACTATTTTTGTAATTCCTAAGTCTATTGCTTGATACAAATAGTTATCAACATACTCTGTGATTGGAGTTTCTTCGTATGTTATGGATACAAAGAATTTTCCTCTGCCCTTATATGGATCATCATTGTAAATTTCAATCTGCTTGATTGCCAACAAATCAAATGCGTTTCCTACTTCGAAAGATAATGGGATTTCATTTACCTTATGAGAGAAACTGAGTTTTCCATCCTTGATTTTGAATCCGCTTTGATTGTAAACCAGAGTTATAAAATATTTTCCACTTCTGAATTTTGGTGGTCTTGCAGATTTATCACCATTTTTCCAGAGCGAAAAGAATGATTTATAACTAGCATCGAGCTTTTTCAGAACTGATTGCAGTACTTTAGAATACACTATATTGTACTCAGGAAATTTTTCTTTTAATGTTGGAAGCTGATTCTGTTGTTCTACATACTTTACACTTCTCTGTTCAGTTTTCCATGCTTCTTTTCTTTCAGCTAGAGCGAAATTATAGAGGCATCTACACTGTTCCGAGAGTTGCCAAAGAACATCTACCTGTTCTTCAGTTGGATTTATCTTGATCTTCTTCGTCAGATGCATATTTGCCTTGATTCTCCACATATTTTTTAAGTACGTCTAGGGTTACCTGCCCTGTCGATGCTATAAAATACGATCTTGACCAGAACATATCTTTCCATAACATAGTTTTTACTTCAGGAAAATTTTTTCGAATCTCCCTTGAAGTTATTGTTTTGATGGTGTTAATGTACTTTGGAATATCGAGTGAAGGTTTTGCTGAAAATAATAAATGAAAGTGATCTTTGTCACACTCTATATTCAACACTTCAACTTTGAAGGTTTCACTTATGTTATGGATTTTAGTTTTGAGAAAATCAATAATTAGAGGATTAGTTAGAGCCTTTCTTCTATATTTCACACATTGGACGAAATGATAATGGAGTGAATATACAGAATGGCTTCCTCGATCCAGTTTATACTGCATAGTTATCACTATATTGATATAACTATAAGTATAATAATTATGCTAATGTTGTTTTGTAGAAGTTGACGGCTTTCATCCCCCACCTGCCAGCCTGATGGCTGTCGAGGAAGGGGACTTCCCGCCTTAGAGTTAAATTCAGAAAAATTCGTAAAAAACGGTTACCCAACTTTTTTAAAAAACATTTTATTCCCACCCAAAAATTATTCCCCGCCCAGCTCCCCTCCAGACTGAAATTTCGCCGCCGGAAAAGTCCCCAAAATAATCTCTTCCGACAGCACTTTGAATGGATTTGAGTGAAGGCTTATTTCCTTCACCCAGAATCATTCAGTACTCTTCTTCGTCTTCATCTTCTTCTTCGTCTTCTACCTCTTCTATTTCTTCTTCCTCGGATTCGTCAATGTCTTCAAACTCATCGAGTTCTTCGACTTCGTCCTCTTCGACCTCTTCGTCTTCTGTTTCAGCTCCCGTTTCTTTTGCTGTTTTTCTGGAAAGGGCTGTCTGTTTCAGCTTCTCGTCTTCTTTTCCGTTTTTGATCCTTGCCATACCGCCGACTTTGTCCCCGGATTTAATGTTCATAACCCGTACACCCTGAGTGTTTCTGCCCTGGATGGAGATGTCTTTTGCAGGGATGCGGATAATGATGCCTTCTGCACTCGTAAACATCAGTTCGTCGTCTTCAGCTACAGACTTAACGTTCGAGACAAAGCCGTTCCTGAGGTTTGTGACAATTGTAATCACTCCTTTTCCACCACGGCGGTACACAGGGTACTGGGAGTATTCCGTCCTTTTACCAAAGCCGTTTTCGGTCACTGTCAGGAGGGTTGTGGTCTCGTCGACCAGGTCCAGGCTGACTACCTCATCATCCGGGCCGTCAAGGGTCATGCCGCGGACTCCTCTAGCAGTCCTGCCCATAGGACGGACGTCTTCTTCGGAAAAGCGGATGGCTTTGCCTTTCTTTGAAACCATCACAATTTCCTGTTTTCCGTCGGTAAGGAGGACCTTAACAAGCTCGTCGCCTTCGTCAAGGCTGACTGCGATAATGCCGGCTCTTCTCGGGTTCCTGAACTCGGAAAGCGGGGTCTTCTTGACCGTGCCTGCCCTTGTTGCCATAAAGAGGTATTTGTCTTCGGCAAACTCTTTTACAGGGATCATTGCATTGACAGCTTCGCCTTCCTGCAACTCAAGCAGGTTAACTATGGCTTTGCCTCTTGACTGGCGGGAGCCTTCAGGAATCTCGTAGACTTTCTGCCAGTAGAGCCTGCCCCTGTTTGTGAAGAAGAGGATGTAGTTATGGGTTGACGAAACGAAGAGATTTTCAACGAAATCTTCTTCCTTCATTTCCATGCCGATAATTCCTCTGCCTCCGCGGCGCTGCATGGTGTAGGTAGCAAGCGGAATGCGCTTTATGTAGCCACTATTTGTGATTGTTACCACAACGTCCTGTTCGGGGATCAGGTCTTCATCAGTCACATCTTCAGTGTGATGTACAATCTTTGTCCTGCGGGTGTCCCCGTACTTTTCTTTGAGCTCAATAAGTTCGGTCCTGATGATTTCGTACTTGAGCTCATCACTTGCCAGTATCTTCCTGAGTTCGGCGATCAGTTTTATGAGAGCTTCAAGTTCTTCAAGGATTTTCTGAGTCTCAAGCCCTGTCAGACGCTGCAGGCGCATATCCAGGATAGCTTTTGCCTGAACCTCGTCAAGGGCAAAGTTGTCCATTAAACCCTGTTTTGCTTCATCGCCATTTGCAGAACTCTTGATAAGGGCAACAACTGCGTCTATATTGTCAAGGGCGATCTTTAACCCTTCCAGGATATGGGCTCTTTCTTCACTCTTCCTCAGGTCATATAGCGTCCGCTTCTGGATAATTTCCATCCTGTACTCCAGGTAGATCTCGAGAAGCTGTTTCAGGTTCAGCTCTTTGGGCTTTCCGTCCACAAGGGCAAGGTTGATGATCCCGAAAGTGGTCTCCATCTGAGTGTGCTTGTAGAGCTGGTTCAGGACAACCTTGGGATTTATGCCTTTTGAAAGCTCGATCACAACCCTGATTCCTTCCCTGTCGGACTCGTCCCTCAGGTCTGAGATTCCGTTAATTACCTTCTCCCGTGCAAGCTGGGCAATATTTTCAATCAACCTTGCCTTGTTTACCTGGTAAGGGAGCTCGGTTACGATAATCTGCTGCCTGTCTTTTTTAAGTTCCTGAATTTCAGCAACTGCCCTGATCTTTACAGGACCTCTGCCTGTCATGTATGCGGATCTTATGCCTGAAGTCCCCAGGATATGGGCACCTGTTGGAAAGTCCGGACCTTTTATAACGCTCATCAGTTCCGAAACCTGCGTTTCGGGGTTGTCAATAAGCATCAGGGTTCCGTCAATAACCTCACTTATATTGTGAGGCGCCATGTTTGTTGCCATTCCCACGGCAATACCGGTTGAGCCGTTGATAAGGAGGTTTGGAAGCTTTGCAGGGAGGACTTCCGGCTCTTCAAGGGAGCCGTCATAGTTAGGCCTGAAAGGAACGGTTTCCTTGTCGATGTCAACCAGCATCTCCTTTGCAATCCTGTCCATACGGACTTCGGTGTATCGCATGGCTGCAGCCGAGTCTCCGTCTATTGACCCGAAGTTACCCTGCCCGTCGATCAAAGGATATCTGAGCGAAAAGTCCTGGACCATGCGTACGATACTGTCATAAACTGCAGAATCTCCGTGAGGGTGATACTTACCGAGCACGTCTCCCACAATACGGGCGGACTTTTTGTAGGGCTTGTCGTGGGTAATCCCGGACTCATTCATGGAGAAAAGAATCCTGCGGTGGACAGGCTTTAAACCGTCACGTGCGTCA
Organism: Methanosarcina horonobensis HB-1 = JCM 15518; assembly: GCF_000970285.1. Classification (NCBI taxonomy): domain Archaea; kingdom Methanobacteriati; phylum Methanobacteriota; class Methanomicrobia; order Methanosarcinales; family Methanosarcinaceae; genus Methanosarcina; species Methanosarcina horonobensis. Next base: position 3,523,296 of record NZ_CP009516.1, read on the forward strand.
GGGAGAGCTCTTCCGACAATTACGCTCATTGCATAGTTAATGTAGGAGCGTTTCATCTCGTCGTCAATAAGGATGGGGGTAACTCCTGCTCTTACCGGTTCCTCATCGCCCGGGTCTTCGAAGTCAGTATCGATTCCGATTTCTTCTTCGAAGCTGGATTCTTTATCCGTCTGGGGTTCATCAGGCTCTCCGGATGTAAAGCCTGATAATTCTTCTGTTTCCGGTTCTTCAGCCGTGTCTTCTGACGGGTCTTCCGGAATAAGGGTTGCCTGGTATGATTTCTTCATTTCTGCTTCTGATTTGTTTTTATCTTCATATTCTGCCATTTTTTACCGCCTCAGATATCCAGGTCCACAACCTCTTTTGCATGTGTTTCGATGAAATTTCTGCGCGGCTCGACTTCGTCTCCCATAAGGACACGGAAGATCTCGTCGGCATGAATCGCATCTTCCAGAGTGACCTGCAAAAGGGTCCGGCTCTCAGGGTTCATGGTGGTTTCCCAGAGCTGCTCGGGGTTCATTTCTCCAAGACCTTTATAACGCTGGATGGCAAGTCCTTTCTCACCGATTTCTTTTACCTTATCTGCCAGTTCTTTATCCGAGTACACGTAGTAATCTGCCTTTCCTTTCTTTATCCGGTAAAGAGGCGGCTGGGCAATATACACGTACCCCGCATCGATCAATTGCCTCATGTAGCGGAAGAACAGGGTAAGGAGGAGGGTTCGGATATGTGCTCCGTCTACATCGGCATCGGTCATGATGATGATCTTGTGGTACCTTGCGTTTTCGAGATCAAAGTCTTCGCTTACGCCTGTCCCTATGGCTGTAATCAGGGAGATAACCTCGTTGTTTTTCAGAATCTTTGCAAGCCTGGATTTTTCTACGTTCAGGATCTTGCCCCTAAGAGGTAAAATCGCCTGGAAGCTTCGGTTTCTGCCCTGTTTTGCCGAACCGCCTGCAGAGTCTCCTTCAACAATATAGATCTCACAGGCTGCAGGGTTCTTCTCTGAGCAGTCCGCAAGTTTTCCTGGCAGGGTACTGACTTCAAGCGCGTTCTTTCTCCTTGTAAGTTCCCTTGCCTTCTTTGCAGCTTCCCTGGCTCTCTGGGCAAGGAGGGCTTTTTCGAGGATGATGTTTGCAACCTTGGGGTTTTCCTCAAAGTATTCTGCAAGCCCGTCGGTTACAAGGGAATCGACTATCCCTTTTACTTCGCTGTTTCCAAGCTTTGTTTTGGTCTGCCCCTCAAACTGGGGTTCCATAAGCTTGACACTGATGATCGCAGTCAGACCTTCCCTTACATCGTCTCCGGTAAGCTTTGCGTCTTCTTTGGAGAGTTTGTTGGCTTTTATGTAATCGTTTGCGACCCTTGTAAGGGCGGTCTTAAAACCAATGATATGAGTTCCACCCTCATGGGTGTTGATATTATTTGCAAAAGAGTAGACATTTTCAGTATAGCTGTTCGTGTACTGCATTGCAATTTCTACAACCATATCATCCCTTTGCCGCTCGAAATAGATCGGCTTTTCGTGGAGGGACTGCTTTTTCTTATTCAAATACTCCACAAATTCCACTATTCCTCCACTATAATTGAAAGTCTCTGCCTGCCCTTCCGGGCTTCTTAAGTCCTTCAGACTAATTGTAAGGCCACGGTTCAGGAAAGCCAGTTCCCTTAGCCTGTTTGATAGGATATCATACTGGAAGTCTGTGGTCTCAAAGATTCTTGCATCGGGTTTGAAAGTTGTTTTTGTGCCTGCAATGTCCGAAGTTCCTATCTCCCGAACATCAGACTCAGGCTTTCCGCGGATATAACGCTGGAAGTACTTCTTTCCGTCTCTGCTTACCTCTACTTCAGTCCATTCCGAAAGGGCGTTTACTACCGAAACCCCCACTCCATGAAGGCCTCCGGAGACCTTGTAGGTATTTTTATCGAATTTTCCTCCCGCGTGCAGTATCGTCATTACGACCTCAAGAGCTGATTTCCTGTGCACGGGGTGCGGGTCGATAGGGATACCTCTCCCATTGTCGATTACTGTCACGCTTCCATCGAGATTGATCGCGACATCGACCCTTGTACAGAAGCCGGCTAGGGCTTCATCAATACTGTTGTCTACAACCTCATAGACTAAATGGTGGAGCCCGCGGCTGTCTGTGCTCCCTATATACATGCTCGGGCGTTTTCGGACAGCTTCCAGGCCTTCGAGTACCTGGATGTGCGAAGCGTCATAAACCTGTTTATCACTCATCGTGGTTTATTCTCCATAAAAATCTGGTAAAGTTATTTATTTTAAATCTTATAACATATTATACATTTTTTAAAACTCGCAGGGAAACTAGGTTAGAAATCGAACTTTAAAAGTCGTGTCAATTTTCTGAGCCTTTGCTTTTTATTAGAGCATTTTTATATATAACGTTTATGTTCCTGCCGTAAGTCAGATTCAATATGCGCTCATACATTTTAAGCCTTTAGATCAGACGTATATTTAGGCTGATTTTTCTGTCTTTACTCCCTCAAAAATAGTGATTTTTAGCATAATTTTTCACTCAAAAATGCCCTTTTCAGACTAATTTTTCAATATGTCTTTAGTTTAAATAAATATTTGCTGTTTCACAGATAAAAATTTGCACCTCTCGGAGCGGCCAGAGCACGAGTTGCGGCATTTTAGAAGTCTCGAGAAGCATCCCTGGAACAAAATTCCTGTTCTTTTTTTCCGAACATATTGCTTAACGAAACGGACAGCTTTCCGGAAAAAAGCAGCTATTATAAATGTAAATCCCGTGGAAATAGAATCAGTTTATTAGCTTAGAATTGTCATAATCCACTGCCATCATAATCATCTGCAGCTTTTTTTAAACAGACTGGTTTCTGTATTCTGCCGGCAGAGTTTCCAGACTTTCGCTTTCATTCACTGCCAGCAGCTTTTTCAAAATATAAAATATTCTTCCCGATTCTCTCAAATCATGCCCATTTCTCTCAGCCGATTCGGAAGATAAACCTCGGTTACGAAGTCCAGACCTTTTCCTGCAAAAGCCTGCTGTTCAGCCTTCTTGCCAATATCGAGCTGGAGCTGGATCTGCTCTTTCCAATACTCAGACTCAAAGCGGGGATCGGAAAGTTCGCTCCGAAGTGCGCTTACGTCCTGCTCTGTGAGCTTGTCGGTTGAGAGTTCGTATTCCACGATATCCGAAGGCTGAAGCCCCAGGAATTTGGCTCCGGGTGTTGCCATGAATTCCGAAAGGTGAGCACTTTTTATGGCTCCGTAGGCAACAGAAGCATAAATTCTGTAAGACCATGGGTCGCCGTCAGTAAAAACTGCCACAGGGATCCCGAGCTCCTCGTTCATGCGCTTGATTATCCTGCGGGTTGACCGTGCAGGCTGACCCTTTAAGTGGACAAGGATTGCATTATAAGCCTCATCGAACCCGTTTTCCATCAACCGGGCGTACATACCACCGGTTTCTATGGCTATAATCATGCTTGCATCGTGGTTTTTAAACTCTATATTTTCCACATTGAAGGGGATCTGATACCCGCCTTCCCCCACATCCTTCTGGCAGTGGATATCCCGCTCTCCGCGCTTTGTCAGTTCCGAAATTTCAATAGGCCCGAACATGGTAGCCCCGTCTTCTTCGGGACGCATATGGAAATACTCTCTCTGGAGGCTGGTTAAAAGTTCCAGGTCTTCAATAAGGCGGTCGCTTTCAGCCTGTTCTTTGAATTTGGCATAATCCCAGCCCTCTGATATATAATAAAGTTCTCGAAGGGTTGAGCCGCGGTTATGAGCAAGATGCTCGTTTATGAGAAAATCCGTTGCATAGGTTGTTTTCAGGAGCTGGAATGCACCCTTTACGGTTTTTGCACTCCTTTCGCTTTCCCTGTCTCCGTAGACCCAGACATCGCTCTCGTCGGAGTATTCTATGTTTGCTTTTGTCCTGCTTGGAAGGCTGACGCTCGGGACAACCTCATCTTCAAACTGGTTATAGATCTTTTCTGCAATCTCAAGGAGTTTTTCCCTGGCAAGGGCATCTCCCTCTCTTGTTTTGCTACTTGTTTTTCCTGCCATTTCAAACACCCTTGAAAGCCTTTGCCCCGGTTACCAGTTCTTCTTCAATACCTTCTACAATCAATTGAGGTAATTTTCGTAGTTCTTCTTCGGTTGCGGATTCTATTTTGTAGCTCAATACTTTGGAAGACCCCGCAGCTGCCGAGAGATCCCAGATATAATCGTAATCGTTGCCCATAGTTACAACTTTTGGTTCGGGTTTTGTCCCGCTGATTTTACAGGGGAGCATCTCATGAACCTTGAAAGAATAAGCAGAATTCCCGAAATTCCTGACCTTTATCGCCACATTTGCAGTCCCGTCCCCGTTACTTTTTACCTTCCTGTGTACAAGCAGGTTTCCCATAATATTTGCAACAACGGGATTTATATCAGGGACATCTTTTTCCAGGATATTTGCAACCTTTATCGCCATCTTCGGAAGCACTTTTGTAATGATAATCTCTTTCTCCCGGCGCTTCTTGAGGTTGCTCTGCTTGCTCAGGTAATGCTTGAGTTTTCTTGCAACGTCTTTGATTGCGAGGTCCACTTCTTCTTTAATCACGGGAATATCTGCAATCGCATCCTTTGATTCGGAAGTAAAAGGCACGTTAATAGAAGCAACATGTATCAGGAGGATAACAGGTCCTATGGGAATTCCTCCCCCAGGCTGGTTTAAGCCGTACTGCTTCCACTTGATTTCTTCTACGGCATGTGTGGTCACGCAACCGCCCTGCTGGTAAAGTAGAGGTACACGGTTTGCAAACCGCATGATGCTTATCTTTTCTTCTTTCGGGAGATTGCCCCCATATGCCATCCCTACTTCCACTACAAAGGGGTTTCCCGAATAAACGGCAGGTTTCCTTGTGCTTGTAGCAATGAAGTCCACGGTTGTCTCTTTTTCAAGCCCCCTGTAGATCAGCTCTTCACCAATAGGAGAAAGGCAGTCCGTCGGGGGAGCCATAATCTTTACTTTCTCAAAAGCTTCAATCAGCTTTCTTGCTTCATGACGGCCCAGAGCATGAGGGTCGATTTCTGGATCAAGTCCTGCAGCTTTGCAAATCTCCTCTGCAGTCAGCAGGCCTATTTTACAAAAAGAGTAGCGCAGGAATGGAGCAAGTTTCTGGCGCTCCGTATAATGGAGCATTTTCATGAGGGTTCCGAGTTCTATGCCTTCGGGATGGGGCAGGATTTCTTCCGCAGGCTCGGGCATTTTATCCGTAGCCCTTTCAAAGACTTCCTCATTGCCGTCAGGATCGATAAGAGTTATCCTGGCATGGGGGTTTACAATTGCAGTGGCTTTAAGGTATTCATAAATTGACTGCCTTCTTCCTTTCACATAGGCAGCCTTCATCTCCAGCTCTATCTGGGTCCCGTGAGGGCGGAACCAGTCCCTGATCTCATCTATCAGGATATCAGGCTCGTTGGTGCTGGTATTGATCATGAGCTCATAGTAGTGAGCAGGAGCTGTCGGGCTGGTTTTTGAGAGAATTTTTGTGTGCCTGCCTGCTGTCATCTGGGCATAGAGCACGGCTGCCGAAATTCCTATTCCCTGCTGCCCCCTGCTCTGCTTGAGGGCATGGAATCTTGAACCGTAGAGCAGTTTTGCAAATACTTTGGGGATCTGCTCTCTTATAATTCCCGGACCGTTGTCTTCGATAATAACGGTTACATAGTCCTGTCCTGTTCTCTCAACCTGGACAAGAATATCTGGCAGGATTCCGGCTTCCTCACAGGCATCGAGAGAGTTGTCCACTGCTTCTTTTACAGTTGTTATAAGGCTTCGAGGCGCAGAGTCAAAACCCAGGATCTGCCTGTTCTTTTCAAAAAATTCTGCTACACTTATCGATTTTTGTTTTTTGGCGAGTTCTTCTGCAATAGGGGTTTCCATAGACTTTTACCTCAGGGCTGAAAAATTGATCTAAAGTTTAAAATAAATCTGATGTTTAATAAGTTTTGTAAGTCTGTATTTGAAACGAATCCGATACTGGAAAGATAGTATGTTGATTCTATCCGGAGGTTTATGAAAGACTTATAACAGTCTTCAAAGTAAATTTGCTGTCCAAATTAGAATCTCTTTCATAATAAAAACACGAGGTAATAATAATAGTGCCTGCTAAAAAAGATATCGATTATCCAGCTTTTTTCTGCCGGAATGGTACACTTTCAGGCGCCGATTACTCAGAGTTCAGCACCTATAATTGTCTGTGTTGCGGTTACGGTCTCGCTTTCCCTTATCCTGTCTACCACGGCATTGAGGATGCTCAGGTCTTCAACGTCTATAATCACGACAAAATCGTATTCTCCGAAAACATGGTAGACGTCTTTAATTCCCTCTATATTCCTTAGTTCTCGGTATGCTGCTTTTTCGTATCCGGGCAGCACGTTTATCATTGTAACTCCTATAACCATGGGTATCACTAAGAAGTAACGGCTGCAAGTTATTTATTTTTATCCGACGCGCCGGAGAAAAAGATGCTAATTGAGTTTCTGATTTCGAGTTTTGGATCAATTCTACAGATGAATTCTTCAAAAGAATTCTTAGCAGAAAACCATACCTGGTTTATTTCGAATTTAATAGGGTTTCAGAAAATGCATAAGTATACTCTATAAGATGCAAAAAAACTTGCAAAAACTCATTTTTAGGATGTTACCTATTATTTTAATAATATCAGTGTATAATACAACCGCATGCCCTCCGAGTCGCACAGGGATGAGGATATCTTCGAATCCCAATTTAGAGACAGATACCTCAGCGAATACGCCAGTATTTCGTCAATTGTACGGGAGGCGTTGCCTTTTGAACTTCTTGCGACTGTTGGAGGAGTCATTGCAGGGATCATTTTTTCAGGAATGACCAGTGAACTTGAGATGATCCCCGGATTAATTGTGATTTATCCTGGTGTGCTGGGGCTGCGAGGGAATATCTCCTCAACCCTGGGTTCCAGGCTCGGCAGTGCGATCCATATGGGATTGATCACTGATATAGACAGGAATAACCCTGAACTGACAAATAATATTTCAGGTTCCCTTCTCCTGGGTTTTATAATGGCTATTTTGCTCGGGTTTTTAGGGCACTATGTCACTCTTGCTATGGGCTTTGAAAGTGCAGGGGCTTTCAAGCTTATACTCATATGTGCGATTTCTGCTCTTACTTCCGGAGTAATTCTCTCTTTTGTTGCTGTCCTGCTTGCCATAGGTATGTTCAGGTTCGGCTTTGACCCGGATAATGTTGTTACGCCATCAATTGCAACCATCGGGGATATCGTTTCCATGTTCATGCTTTTCCTCTCGGCAAAACTGGTGGTGATGCTTTGAGAAAAAACGGGAGGCAGACAAGCTACTACACAGTAAGAGGGATTATCCAGCGCGGACTTCCGGTACTTTCTATCACCTGTGTAATGGGCATCGTTGTCGGGCAAATCCTTAACACAAGAGAAAGCAGCCTGCTTTCCATGCCTGCAATCCTTATCCTTATCCCTGCCCTGATCAAAATAGGAGGAGATACCGGGAGCATGCTTGGCGCCAGGCTTTCCTCTGCCTTTCATATGGGGCTTGGGGACCGGATCTACAGAAACCCAGTGGTACACAACAGCGTTATCGCAGCTTCAATTGTTGGTTTTGTTTCTTCAATCTCTGTCAGTGTACTTGTTTTTCTTGCAAGCAAGCTTATGGGTTTTGGCATGCCTTTCATTACCCTGCTGGAAATCAGCCTTATTGCGGTTTTAATAGAACTTTTGGTAGTATATTCTGCAACAGTTGGCATTGCCTTTGCTTCTCACCGTTTCGGGATAGACCCTGATGACACTGTCATACCTTTAATAGCAAGTCTTGGAGACCTGGTGGGAGTTATGGGGATCTTCGTAGCCCTTCATTTACTGAATATTTTATAAACTAGATATGTATTAATAATATCACTTTTATCCAGAACATTATTATTTAATTGAATAAGCTTCCAAATAAGGAATAATTCGAAAATTAATAATTACTATGAGGTATATACCTCATACACCAACAACAAGGTAGAGTTGATACAGAGACCATGTTCCCTAAAGAATTCAGATACAGTCCAAGGAATCTTATAGATCTTTTGACTGAGATGAAGGATACTTCCGAACTCATGGTAGACCTGGCATATTCTGCAATGGTCTATGATGATGAGGACATTGCAGAAGAAGTGCTTAACCTTGAAGATAAGATGGATACTCTTGACTATCATATGAAAATGGCTGCAATGTTAAGCACACGCAGGGTCGATGAAGCTGAAGAACTCCTGGGAGTTCTGAAGGTTGCTGCGTCCTCGGAAAATATAGCAAACGCTGCAGGCGATATTGCCAAAATCGTTCTTATGAACATGGGCATTCCGATGGAATTAAAGGTAGCCCTCAGAGAAGCAGAAGAAACTATCTTAAGGGCAACCGTTGCTGCAGAATCCGTAATGGTAGGTCGTACTCTTGGGGATCTCGAACTCGATATCGAGACAGGGATGTGGGTAATTGCAATCCGCAGAAGTGAAGACTGGATTTATGACCCGGACAAGGAAACCCGGATCCGCCAGGGAGATGTTTTAATTGCCAGAGGGCATGACGAAGGAGTCCCGCTATTCTTCCAGATGGCAACTACAAGGAAGTTCGTTCCGAGAGAAATCGAGCACGATAAAGTCATAAAGGACCTTGAGCATGCCGTGGACATAATCGTGGACATGAAAAACATGTCCGAACTTTCCGTAGGGCTAGCGTATTCTGCCATCCTTTTTGATAACGAAGATATTGCATATGAAGTGAGCGCGCTTGAATCCGAAATGGATTCCATGAAGTACGAACTTCAGCACTGGGTGCTTGAGACTGCAAAACATGTTGAAGATGTAAATCTGCTTAGAGGAATCCTGCACCTTGCCAGCGCCTCGGAAGCAATATCGGATGCTGCCTACGGGATTGCGGATACTGTCCTCAGGGACATAGAGCTCCACCCGATCATTACCCTTGCAGTCCGTAATTCAGAAGAGGTAATCACACGGCTCCAGGTCGAAAAATGTTCTCCAATAGTAGGCAAGACCTTCTCTGAACTGAGACTGGAAACCGAAACCGGACTGCATGTGATGGCAATCAAAAGAGCTGAGCGCTGGGTCTATGCTCCCAAAGGCAACACCGTTGTTCAGGCAGGAGATATGCTTATTGCCCGCGGTTCCAGAATAGGGGAAGGAGCTCTTATAGAGATGTGCGAGTGTAAGTTACGCCAGTAACTCCAGAGTTGTGCCAGCAGATTTGCGTTTTAGGAGCCAAGTTTAGCTTCGGGACAGAAAAATCACAGATTTTTCCTGCAGTTACGATGTAATCGCAGCAGCAATTGACATGAAAAGTGAGTACTGAAAAGGGGGAGAGACTGGACGGTATAAATGAAAAACTTCAAATCTACCAACCAGAGCAGTATTTAAACTCAAAATAAAAAATACTTTTCTGGCTCCTGTTTATTTTCCTTTTATTTCTCTTTTTCAAATTTCTCTTTATTTTCCCTTCTCTTTTCTACCGGCCTCTGGGCAGGTTGAACGGAGTATGATTTTTACTGTAAATCAAAGACCTGTCTCCTGGGTCAAAAAACATTTTTTTCTCATACCGGGACGTATTTTTGCCCGGTAACAGTTCATTCTAGTACCGGTGCCGGTTAACGGATTGTTTTTGTAGGACTGCAAGTGAGGTCACAACTACAACTATATGACGCTTTTATACATCGGATTACAATTACTCTATGGGAGTTTGATATGGTAACTGTTGGGCTTTCAAGAAATAAGGATACCCTGGAATCCGTAAGAACAGCCGTGGAGCTTGCAGGAGGGCTTAGGATAAAAGAGGGAGCAACTGTATTGATCAGGCCGAATGCAAACACTGCAGACTCTGCTCCGGGTTCGACAAATCCTGAGGTGTTGAGGGGAGCTATAAGGGAAGTAAAAAGGTATAACCCCGGAAAAATAATTGTGGCTGAAAAGTCAATGACAACCCTGAACACTGAAAAAGTGCTCAAAAAACTGGGACTCTGGCAGGTTGCGGAGGCTGAGGGGATTGACGAAATTCTGACATTTGACCACCTGAAACGTGAACATGTTGAACCCAGGCAGGCTTATTCCTGGCCGATGGGATTTGATGTGCCTGAGTTTCTGGCGTCTATGGATTATACGATTGCCCTTCCGGTAATCAAGACTCACTGGACTGCGATATTTACAATGGGCCTTAAGTCCCAGATCAGCATAACTGCAGATAGGGATAGGAGGCAGCTTCCTCACGGGCAGGGGATGGATGTGCTCTTCGGAAATATGATCGCCGAATCTAACCTTGTTTATAAGCCTGATTTTTACATATCGGATGCTACAAAGTGCTTTGTGACCGAAGGCCCGAATATAGGGACCCTGAGAGAGCCTGGAATTGTGCTGGCAAGCCCGGATGTGATCGCAAATGATATTGCAGGACTTGCCCTTCTGAAAACCCTGGGCACGGTTCCGAAGATTCAGAAGAACTCGGTCTGGGATCAGCCACAGATAAAAAGGGCTGTAGAACTGGGACTGGGAGTACGGAGCAAAGAAGAGATCACGGTAAGGGGTTCAGGAATCGAGGAGATAAACGAAATTATCACCAACCTTGCATGATTTGCCAGTTATCTGCTGTCATCTAATAAACCTGATCTTGTCGGGGGAATAACTCCAAAGACATTAAATTCCCTGAACTGCCGGATTTGAACTGCCGGATTTTCCGAAAATATCGAACCGGCAGAGTAAGCAGTGAACGAGTTACATGAAAGAGTCCTCTGTACCTGCAATATTATTTTTGTATTATCAGAGGCTTTACAATTCTGCTCACATATCACCAAAATTTATTTATTATCAACAGCCCCATAGATTATGGGGTATATTTCTATGAAATGCGAAATTTGTGGAGCAGAGAGCGATGCAAGATACTGCACCGACTGTGGCAGAGTTATGAACGATGTTATAAGGCGCGTAGGAGAAGCTCGCTGGGCAGCAATTGATGATTGCTCATTTATTTATCCGCTTGTAAGGCGCGTAGGCAAAGGAGAAGCTACGGTTAATGATATAATTCAGGCTCTTGAAGTTGAAGACTGATTCATCTTGCCTTTCAGGATTCCAGTCTTTATCAAGAAAAGGTTTTAGAGACCGTTTCGGAGCTACAGTTTGTTTTGAGACCTGTTTTCAGGTTACCAGAGGCACTATACCGGATGAGGCAGAACTTAGGGACTCCATCAGAAGGGTTCAGCCATGCGGGTTAAACTAAATAAATCCGATTGAATAGGCTAAACCTTTTTTTGAAACTTCAGAATTTAAGTTCAGGCTTCAAATTAGTTCAGACTTTGGACTTTCGGTTCAATTCTAAGCTGGGCTCTGAGATAGAGTCCTTAAAGGTTATATCTCTTCAGTCTTAATATTACAGCAGTCTTAATATTACAGTGTTAGGCAATTTTCTCTGGGCTCAGGGACTGGTGCTGTACATGAACAGAAAAGCCGGAGTAGTTGTTTTAGTGTTCCTGTTTGCAGGAATGCTCCTGATTTCGGGATGTATTGAAAATAAGCAGGTTGAGTCACCCGTAGATGAAGGAGCTTCCGACAAAAACGAGCAGATGGAAGCACCTGCAAATGAAGAACCTTCCAATGCCGGCAAAGGGGATGAGAATATGGATAACCGGATTATAAAGGTTTTTAGCAGCGCGTTTGAATCGAACAGTACTATCCCCAGGAAATATACGTGTAATGGGGAAAATATAAATCCGCCTCTGGAATTCGAGAATATTCCGGAGGGAACTGAAAGTCTGGTACTGATCATGGATGATCCTGATGCTCCCATGAATCCATTTACTCACTGGATCGTCTGGAACATCGAGCCGGTGGCGAAAATTGAGGAGGATAGTATCCCCGGGGTTGAAGGAATGAATAATTTCAGGAAGATTGGCTATGGCGGCCCATGCCCTCCCTCAGGCACGCACAGGTTTTTCTTCAGGGTTTATGCGCTGGATAGACAGCTTGAGCTCAAAGCAGGAGCAGGAAGAAAAGAGCTTGAAAGCGAAATGATAGGGCACATCATTGCCGAAGGGGAACTGATGGGAAAATACGGTAAAACCTGATTAGAGAATCTTGAAACTTGAGGGGGGAAAGATAGTGGAAGAAATAACAAAAGTCGAAAAGAAAAACACAACGTCTGAAGAGAATACAGATATATTTGAAAATCCCGGAGAAGGCCTGGAAAAGGCAACCTTTGCAGCAGGCTGTTTCTGGGGAATTGAAGAAGCTTTTCGCCAGGTTAAAGGTGTGGTTGCAACTGCAGTTGGTTACAGTGGGGGACATTTTGAAAAGCCTACTTACGAGCAGGTCTGCACTCTCGATACCGGACATGCAGAAGCAGTAAGGGTTATTTTCGACCCTAAAGTCGTTTCATATAAGACCCTGCTGGATGTTTTCTGGAAGATCCATGACCCAACTACAAAGGACCGACAGGGCCCTGATGTAGGAAAACAATACCGTTCCGTGATCTTTTACCATAACGAAGAACAAAAGGCTGCTGCACTCGCCTCAAAAGAAGAACTCGAAAAGGCAGGAGCTTTCAAAAATCCTATTGTAACCGAGATTGTACCTGTTTCTGAATTTTACATGGCAGAAGAATATCACCAGCAGTACTTTGAAAAAAAAGGATTTTTACAGAATGTACTCAGGAGTTTTAAAAAGTAAGTGCTGGAGACAGGTTATAGGGACAAAGAAAATCTGACACAGAACTGCATCCAGAGCAGAACTGCAGGCTGATGCAGCAAATACCATATAAAAAGATTAATTTAGAGGAATCCTCAAAGTAGTTCCGGATGGAAAACGCAGTCTCCATAAGGAAGCTGTCAAAGGTTTTCGGGAAAACTCCTGTCCTGAAAGCCCTTGACCTTGACCTTAAAAAAGGCGAATTTGCGGTTATTTTCGGCCCTAACGGGGCTGGAAAGACCACTCTTTTGAAGCTGATCTCGACCCTGATAGAGCCTACCGAAGGTTCTGTTTTCGTTTCCGGGTTTGATACGGCCGAAGAACCTGAAAAAGCCCGCAGAGAAATAGGAATGCTTTCTCATGATTCCTACATTTACGGAGAGCTTACCGCAAAAGAAAATCTGCGTTTCTTCGGGCAGATGTATGGAATCAAAAGTCAGGAACTCGAAGAGAGAATCTCAAACCTTCTGGAAAATGTCGGGCTCGTAACAAAAGCAGACGAGCGAGTCAGCACTTTTTCAAGAGGCATGAAGCAGCGACTTTCCATTGCAAGAGCTCTACTCCATAGACCTTCTCTGCTCCTTCTTGACGAGCCCTATACCGGTCTCGATCCCGGAGCTTCTCTGATTTTTGAAAATCTCCTCAAAAGTCCCGAATTCGAAGGGAGCACAAAGTTGATGGTTTCTCACGATCTGGAACGGAGTTTTGCCCTCTGCGACAGAATCCTTGTCCTGAATAAAGGAAAATTTGTATATGACGGACTTAAAGAAGATCTCTCAGGTTTTGAGGGCTTCAGAGAAAAGTGCGGTTCCATGCTAGTTTAAATTCCGAAAACAGGGATGGAAGTTAAAAAGAAAAAGTGCTATTAAGGTTCAACATTAAAAGTAGGTTTTGAACTCAAGAAAATAACAGATAACATGAAAAAAGGAGTTTAAAAATGATCCGGAGCTTTTATATCGCTGCAAAAGACCTTAAAGCCGAGTTCCGGACAAAACAGATGCTTAACTCAATGTTCATTTACTCGCTTCTTGTGCTTGTGGTCTTCAGTATCTCTTTTGGGGACTTCCTCGGAGACACCGAAAAGGTTGAAAAACTTGCTCCAGGTGTGCTCTGGATTGCTTTCACCTTTGCCGGGATGCTCGGGCTTTCCAGAACCTTCATCATGGAAACTGAAAACGGATGCCTTGAAGCCCTTATGCTTTGCCCTGTAGACAGAGGTGTTATCTATACCGGAAAAATCCTCTCCAATCTTGCGATTGTGTTTCTTATGGAAGCTGTAACCCTTCCTTTCTTTATTGTACTCTACAATTACAGCCTGAGTATCCAAACCTTGCTCTTACTCCTGATAGTCCTCTTCCTCGGGACTTTCGGGTTCATTGCTGTCGGAACTCTGCTCTCTGCCCTTACTCTGGGCACCCGTACCAGAGAACTTCTTCTGCCTGTCCTTCTCCTGCCACTACTTCTTCCTGTCCTGATTCCCTCGGTTGAAGCAACTGCCGGAGTCCTAGCCGGAAGCAGCATCGAAAGCTTAGTTCCAGAAATTAGATTGCTTGCAGTTTACGACCTTGTATTTTTTGTGATTTCACACCTGGTCTTTGAATATGTTGTTTCTGACTGAGGCTTCTCTGATAGAAAAAGAAGGGAAAAGAGAATAAGAAAAGGGACGAGAAGAAAAGAGAGGATAAGAAAGGGTGCAAGAAAAAAGAGAGGATAAGAAAAAGGACAAGAAAAAAAGAGAGAATAAGAAAAGGAAAAGGGAAAAAAGGGAAAAAAGAGAAAAATAGTAAAATAGAAGTCTGTCAAGTTAGCGATTAAAATCGAATCAATAATAAGTAAAGTAATTGATACATTCACATGTTTGTAAGTAATTGCTTAAATTTGCACCCGCTGCTTCATATTATGCTTACTCAAACTTTACACCCAGTCCCTTACAAGTTCGTTTTGAAGCCTGATTTCAGTCCTTCTGGACCATAAAGATGGAAAACTTATATCGAAGTATATATAAAGCTTGTATCGAATTATATTACATAGGAAGAATAAATATATAAGAATAATTTGATGGTCTTCCATATAAGACTCATCTTAATTTTAACCTGCAAAAACACGTGAACAAAATGACTTCAAGTTCCAGAAAAATCGGAATGCTGGCAACTGTGACTGCCGGCGTAATGCTTCTTGCGATATATATGCTCTTTTTCTACCTGCCCCCAATAAGGGACGAGTCAGGGGAGGTTCTGAGCGGAAGTTTCAGAATCTTTTTCTTCCATATGCCAATAGCGATCATGGCTTACCTGGCTTTTGGAGTCGTATTCTTTGCAAGTGTCCTTTATCTCCGTGAAAAGTCCCTTAAATGGGACATCTATGCCCGTTCTGCTGCTGAGATCGGAACCCTTTTTGCGTTCCTTGTGCTGGTTACGGGCTCCATCTGGGCAAAGGATGCCTGGGGATGGTACTGGATCTGGGACATCAGGCTGACCACTTCTCTTGTCCTTTTCCTTGTTTACCTTGCCTATAACATGCTCAGAAAAGCCCTCGAAGAGCCTGAAAAAAGGGCCAGGCTTGCAGCAGTTTTCGGAGTTTTGGGTTTCCTGTCCGTACCCCTCAGTTTCTTTTCAATCCGACTCTGGCGCTCGGCTCACCCCCTTATGTTCGGAGGAAACACAGGCGGAAGTGGAGGAGGACTTGAAGGGACATCGCTTCAACTGACTCTCTTTGTCAATTTTATAGCTTATTTCCTGCTTTTCCTTACACTCTTTTCTGTGAAAGTGCAGAACGAGCGGATGGGAGAAGAACTGGATGCACATATATCCGCCGAACTTGAAGTCTGATTTCTGGCGCTCCTTTTTTTTAGATAACATTACACAATATAGATATACGTTACACTAAATATAGATAATAATTTTTTTAATTTTTGAGGGAAGGTTATGCGTTTCAAAACTTTGGCTATTGTAGGGATTATTCTTTTGGGAACTGTGACTCTTTCTGTTTACTCCAGTTATAACAAAGAGAGTGCGCAGACTGATGGGGATATATTTCAAAAAATAGAGGTTAACAATAGCAGTTTTCTTGAGGTCCAGGAGGATTGGGACGGTTTTGAAATAATAATTGTCGATATCGATAAGCTCAGGAAAGCCGCAGATGATGGAAATTTAACTCTTAATGTAATGGGAGAGAACTTTGAGGTAGAAATTAAGGAAAAGTCCAGACTTGAAGGAGAAAATGCTTATTTTTATACAGGACCTATTTTAGGCAGTAAAGACAAAGACAGCAGAGCTGACCTATATGTAGGAGAAGAATCTTTAGGCGGGTCCGTTGAACCGGGTGAGCCGTGGAATGTTACATACAATATTGCACCAACTGATAAGAGGTACAACGGAAAAATAGTTCACGTTGTATTTATGCAGGATTGGGAAAAACAAAGGGAAAGGCTGGAACAGGCAGGCATTGATCCCCTGCAGTTTTTCCTGATAAACAATGATTCCAGAAAACATGTGATGTCCATCGAGATTTTCGATTTTAATAACAAATCCGTGTTCAAAGAAAACTATACAATAAATCCTGGCGATGAGATCTCTTCGCCCAAAATAGACGCTGAACTGGGAAAATACAGATATGAAATTATTCTGGACAACGAATTAACTTATGAAGCAAAAGTGCATGCAGGTTTTGCATCTAATCTGGGCGGCTCAGAGAAATTGCATCTTACTATCCGTGATGATCCGGATAACCCTATACAGTTCGTAGGCGAGATTTCCTGAAAGTTCCTTTGCCCCTTCCTGTTGCTATTAAGGAAAGATTTATACCTGCTGTAAGATTTCCCAGTTTCAAATCTGGGATAATTATTTACCCTTCCCGTTCCTATTTTTTCCTATGATTTTTGACCCTATCACAGTCTGTAATATGGAGCTTCAGAATCGCTTTGTAAGGTCTGCAACTCATGAGTTTATGGCTGAAGAGGACGGAACGCCGACTTCAAGACTAGGAGACTTCTACGAAGAACTTGCAAAAAATGAAGTTGGCTTAATAATAACCGGCTACTCTTATGTTCTTCCCGGCGGGCAGAGTGATGCTAACCAGCAGGGGATTTATGACGATCGTTTTATTGAGCCTTACAAAGGAATTACAGATAGGGTACATGAATACAGAAGCAAAATTGTGCTCCAGATAGTGCACGGAGGAAGGCAGGCAGACGCTTCTCAGGAACATCCCGTCCCCATGGCTCCGTCGGTGGTTAAAAACGGGCATTCGGCAGCTATCCCCAGGGAAATGACAGAAGAAGAAATCCTGAAAATGATTGAAGCATTCACACAGGCTGCTGTCCGGGCAAAAAAAGCAGGTTTTGACGGGGTTCAGCTCCACTGCGCTCACGGCTTCCTCTTAAGTAACTTCATATCTCCTTACACTAACAGGCGGACTGACAGGTGGGGAGGTTCCGTGGAAAACCGGGCAAGGATAGTCACGGAAATAGTCAGGCGCATAAAAGAAGAAACTGATGGAAATTTCCCGATCCTTGTGAAAATGAATGCAACGGACGGTTTTCAGCCTGGCACGGCTAAGGCAGAGCTCGGACTTAATATATCTCAGGCTGTGGAAACCGCAAAGCTTCTGGAAAAGGCAGGCGTATGTGCGGTAGAGGTCAGCGGAGGGATAAGCGAAGCGGGCGGAGTGACTATAAAAACCGCAATCAGTTCTCCTGCTAAAGAGGCTTACTTTAAGGACTACTCTAAAAAAATAAAGAGCGCAGTGAACATTCCTGTGATCCTTGTAGGAGGTATCAGGTCTCTTCCTGTTATGGAAGAACTTCTTGAAAACGGGTTCGCGGACCTTATATCCATGAGCAGGGCATTCATCTGCGAATCCGATTTAGTTTTAAAACTTAAATCCGGAGAGGCTAAAAAGGCAAAATGCGTATCCTGCAATCTATGTTTTGATCCCAGAGGAATAAAATGCAATTTCGAGTTTGATCGATCTTAAAAAACTATGGATTTTTCCATTTTGCCGACCTTCCTTACCTTTTTCTGACTGTACTCTTTTTCTATTACGGAAAAAGTCTATCAGGTAATTACAAACTGCCGATTTCTTTCATTGTTTTTGTATCTTTTAAATGTTTTTAATTTTGAGTTTACAATTGTTTTTTAATTATCATTTAGAAAAGAGGGTCTGAACGTATATTTTTTATAATAGATCAATACAAAAGAGATAAGCTTTACAGGCTTTTTACAGGGACTCAGGTTTACATTTTTCTACCGGGTCCGCTACCTAAAAATGTGTGTGAGGAGAAGAAAATGTCAGAAGAGAACCGTGTCGGCAGTAAGATACACCAGCTTAGAGAAGCCCAGGATATGACTGTTGAAGAACTGGCTGAAGCCAGTCAGAGCAGCGTGGAGTTAATCCAGCAGTTAGAAAACGGAGCTCTCGTTCCGTCTTTGACCCCTCTTTTAAAGATTGCTCGGGCTTTAGGCGTCCGTCTCGGTACTTTTCTGGACGACGTGCCCCAGAGCGGACCTGTAGTGGTAAGAGCAGGACTATCTGAAAACGTGGTCCGTTTTTCCGGAAAGACTGAGAGGCCAAAGAAGAGTGCGCTTGAGTTTTACTCCCTTGCCTCGGATAAAGCAGACCGTCATATGGAGCCTTTTATTATTGACATCCACCCTTCCCCTGAAGAGAGCCATAAACTATCTTCCCATGAAGGAGAGGAGTTCATCTATGTCCTTGCAGGAGAAATTGAGATATTCTATGGCAAGGATGTTCACAGACTGAGTGTGGGAGACAGCATCTATTACGATTCCATTGTCCCTCATGATGTTCACGCAGCAGGAAAAGAAGATGCACGCATAATGGCTGTAGTCTATGCCCCTCTCTGATAGCTTCAATCGGGCTGGAAGGAGAGTAAGGATTTGACTTAAACAATGAAGGCTTAAACGGGCAAAAACTTAGATCAAAAATTGGATATTGAGTAAAGATACCAAGAGTTAGGGAATCCAAAATGTTCAGTATAAATGTTAGTCCGCGCTTTGGGGATATTGATGGTCTCGGGCATGTAAACAATACAGTCCTTCCGGTCTGGTTCGAAACGGGAAGAAACTCTATTTTCAGGCTTTTCTCCCCGGAACTTGACCTTAGCCCGGATGTGTGGCACCTGATCCTTGTCAGAACTGAATTTGATTTTCTGAGCCAGATGTATTTCAGGTCCGATGTGGAAATCAGGACCTATATTACAAAGATAGGGAACAGTTCCTTTACTGTAGGGCATGAGGCCTGGCAGGAAGGAGAACTCAAGGTCAGAGGTCAGGCAGTACTGGTCTACTATGACTTCAAGCTCCAGAAATCAATTCCCCTTCCGGACTCAATCCGCGAAATTTTAAAAATGCATATGTTTCCTTCAATGGACGAACCCTCGGCGGATGCAGAAACTGAAACGGATTCTCCTTGCTCAATTTAAATATGTTTCAGGAACACCTTTGACTGGTCTCATGTAAAAACCCCAAAACATAAGCCAGAAGTTTCTGAAAGTATAGTCCAGAAGGAGAGGCTGAAACTATGGATCTTATAGAAGATTCTCTGGGAGAATACTTTGAAAAACAGGTAGCTATAGACCCCGACCACGAGTTTATAGTTTATCCGGACCGGAACCTTCGCTTTACTTACGGTCAGTTTAACGAAAGAGTTAACAACCTTGCAAAAGGACTGCTTGCGATCGGGATAAAAAAGGGAGACCATGTAGGCATCTGGGCGAAAAATGTCCCTGACTGGCTTACTTTCATGTTTGCCACCTCAAAAATCGGGGCAGTGCTGGTTACGGTAAACACTGCCTACAGGAGTCATGAAGTTGAGTACGTGCTCAAACAATCAGACATGAAGGCTCTGGCCCTTATCGACAGCTTCAGGGAAGTTGACTACCTTGAGATAATCAACGAACTGGTTCCGGAGTTGAAAAGCTCGGAAAGAGGGCGCCTGAAGAGCAAGAAATTCCCCTTCCTTAAGAGCGTAATTTATGTAGGACAGGAAAAGCACAGGGGAATGTACAACACCAGCGAGCTGATGCTCCTTGGAAGCCATTCTCCGGATGACGAGCTTAAAGAGATTCTGGCAGGTATTAGCGGGGATGATGTGGTCAATATGCAGTACACCTCAGGGACTACAGGTTTTCCTAAGGGAGTTATGCTGACCAGCAAAAACATTCTTAATAACGGGCTATCCATTGGCGACCGCCAGAAATTCACCCATAAGGACCGCCTCTGTCTGCCTGTGCCCCTTTTTCACTGCTTTGGAATAGTACTCGGGGTCATGGCTGTCCTGACCCACAGGGCAACGCTTGTTATGCTTGAGGTTTTTGATCCTCTCCTGGTGCTTGCCGCAGTCCAGAAAGAGAAGTGTACTGCCCTTTACGGCGTACCTACAATGTTCATTGCAGAGTACACCCACCCCATGTTTGACATGTTCGACCTTTCTTCTTTGAGGACAGGGATTATGGCTGGTTCTACCTGTCCTGTAGAAGCCATGAAAAAGGTCGTCAAAGATATGCACTGCTATCAAATTACGAGTGTTTACGGGCTTACGGAAGCTTCCCCAGGCATGACCCAGACCACTGTGGACGACCCGGTAGAACTCAGGGTCGAAACTGTGGGTAAGTGCTTCCCTGGCGTTGAAGTCAGAGTGGTTGACCCGGCTACCAATGAGCCAGTGCCCCCGAATACTGTTGGGGAGATCTGCTGCCGTGGCTATAATATCATGAAAGGCTACTACAATATGCTGGAAGAAACAAAAAAAGTGATTGATAAAGGCGGCTGGCTACACAGCGGAGACCTTGGAACCTGTGATGAAAACGGTTACTACCGGATTACAGGCAGAATAAAGGACATGATCATCCGGGGCGGAGAAAATATATATCCACGGGAAATTGAGGAGTTCCTGCATGTCATGCCAGGAGTTAAAGACGCTCAGGTCGTTGGCATCCCTGATAAGAAATACGGAGAAATTGTGGGAGCATTTGTTATTCTCGAAAAAGATGCAGACCTTACGGAAGCCGATATAAGAGACTATGCAATAAGCAAAATCGCCCGCTATAAGGTTCCAAAACATATCTTCATCGTAAACGAGTACCCTCTGACCGCAAGCGGCAAGATTCAGAAATACAAGCTCAGAGAAATGGCTGTAGACCTGGTAAAGAATAAAGAAGTAGACAACGATTAAAATAAATAGCAACTAGAGCAAGCAAGAATTAGAGCAAGCAAGAATTAAAAAAACAAGAATTAAAGAAACAAGAATTAAAGAAACAAGAATTAAAGAAACAAGAATTAAAGAAACAAGAATTAAAGCAAATAAAATCAGTTTAGTGCTATCGACTTCTAGATCGATGGTTTTTTTCCTTTAAATTTAGGCTTTGCTATCGACTTTTAGATCGATAGTCTTTTTCTTAGGATTTAGACTTCTGTTTTCCGGTCTGGATTTCTGCTTTCCAAATTTCTTTTTGTTTTTATATTATCAGAATATTTTTTACTGAACTCGCCTAAACTTTTTTAAGCCTTAGTACTGCAATCTCAAGTTTTTTGGAAAAATTAGATCCTGAGAGTTATTTATCAGTTACGGGCCTAATACGTGTTTTCAATCGAGGATAGGATAATTGAAATTATTTAACTATAAAAATCAGTTTAGTCCTTACTTTGTTTTGCTTGAAAATTTCAAGCAGATTGAAAAATTAGAAGATAACTATATTTTATAGATTAACCACAATTATTAAAAGGTTATAAAATAATGCCTTAATCAAATCTCAGTAAGCGAACAAAATTAATGAAATATTGAATATTTAACGGAATTTATTATATATAGAATTTCAGCATTAGAAGGATTGTAATTGTAAGAGAAGCTAACCAGGCATGTTTGTACAGGGAATATTTTGGGGAAATATTCATCAATAGGGGTTTCATCCGGTTGAGAGCTCAAGGGATTACGGGCTCTCAATCATCACGCCAATGAAAAGCAAATCTTTATTGCCTTCTCTTACAATTGTGTAAAGAATATGTGGGAGTATTCTTTAAGGGGGTTTCATTCGAATGAGAGCCCAAGGGATCATTTCGGGCTCTCATCAATCACCAATACTGAAACTTCAATTAACTTTTTTAAGTAGTATTTTAAGTAGTAATAATTCATCACATGGAAGACAGAGGAAGTCAACTATTGAGAGAATTTTTCAGTTATAAAGTGTCCCCGAAACAGAATTTCCCCTGAATGTCGCTATGAAACCTAATAAATCTTTTAAGCAATTACCATACGATTTTATGATATATAAGTTCTTTGATACCTTATCAAAATATAAATTATCTACTCTAAAATCAAGATATTTATGCTTATTTATGCTGCAATTAGTGATAGAATACGTCTGTAATGAGGCATAAATGAACTTTCCTGTGATCAAGAAAAATAACTATCTGCTGTTTGAATCTTTTGATACTATTACGGTAGAGTCAACGTTCCAAATTATTTGAATTTCTTTACAGGGTAGCTTATGGTTTCAGATGATAAATCCAGGAAATCATCCTGTTTTCGAGAAGTTGCTGAAGACAGGACATATGCAAAGAATACAGATTATAAACAGAATAGGGATCATAAATCCAGTTCTCTTGAGGCTTCTCAACTCAATAAGGCCTTAGAGCATGTTCAGCAGATGCAGACCCGGCAGGTAGTAGATGACACTCCTGAAAACCTCCTTATCTGTATGGAACACTGCGGAACATGCCCAAGTCTGCCTTTTCCACCTGAGCCTTTACTTTTTTGTGCACGGGGGTGCTCTTTAGAAAAAGTTTCTAAAAAAAGCTGCAACTGTCCTGCATGTCCAGTTTACAAAAAATATGGGTTGCAAAATCTGTACTTCTGTGAAACCGGAAAAGCCGTAGGAAAGAAAGAACACAAAGTTGAAACTAAAATTTAATCAAGAAATAATTTTAATCAAGAAATAATTTTTGGAGTCCCCCTCCAGCTTGTCTGGAAGAGAGTATCACAAAATTGCCGACTAAAAAAATAGATTCTGGTTTGGGAACCTTCTCTGGCCGGAGGTCGGCTACATCCCTGTATGAAGCAGGAGAGAAAGCGGAGTATATTCGGATATTTTGGATCTATCAATCGGTAACTAAAAACCATCCTTTTTCAGGGAATTCCTTTTTCAGAGAGTTATATAATTCCTGTTATCAGCACTCCGATTCCCATAAGAGCCACAAACCCGACTGCTGCCACATCTGTCCTGTTCCAGGAAAGCCTTTGCTTTTCTGCGCTCCGGCGGCTTCTATAACCTCTCATATCCATTGTCAGGCCGAGCACCTGAGTCCTGCCAAGGGAATTTGCTACAAGGGGCACAAGGATCGGCTTTACACTTCTTATTTTTCCGCTTATTCCTTTTCCAGGGTTATAGCCTCTGGCAAGCTGAGCTTCATGAATGCGCTGGCCTTCGACCTGCAGGCTCGGGATAAAGCGAAGGGCAATTACGAACATGAGTACATAATCCACAGGAATACGGATCTCCAGGAGAGCTTTCATGAGGTCGCTTGGCTTTGTTGTAACTACAAGGAGCTGGAAAGCAAAAAGCATTGCAAAGAAACGGAGAGATAGGACAGTTCCGAAGTCAAGGGCTCCGGTGGTGACAGGAACCAAACCTCCGGCAGTAAGGGTACCGGCTGGAATCAGGTATCCGATCGTTTCCCCGCTTTTAAGGGTAAAGATCGTAAGCAGGATAAGAGTCACACTTAAAAACACCAGGAGTTTGAGCTGCCTTAGAAGTTCCTGATGGAGCCCTGCTTTCAGGGAAGCAAGAAATATTCCCAAGACCAGGAGACCAAGAACTGTAGAATCTGTGGTAAAGACGCTCAGGATTATTATCCCTGTAACGGCAGCGATCTTCGAAAGCGGGTTCATGCTGTGTAAAAAGCTGTCCCTGTTAATATATTGCATAATTTCTTTCATGCTATTATTCCCCAATCGGTACACTTTCCTTCAGTGAAATTTCCTTTAACGCATTCGATTTTTTATTAAAAGAACCACCGGTTCCATTTACCAGATCTTCCACGATTTTCCCGGACTCCATGAGAATGACCCTTTCAACATGGTTTTTAACTATCTGCATGTTGTGAGTCACCATTACTATTGTGTGGCCTTCATGCTGGAGTCTTTTCATAAGCTGCATCATCCTGTCGGACTCTTCCGCGTCCAGGCCCGTTGTGGGCTCATCAAGCACAATCAATTCAGGCCGCATTGCAATTACACAGGCAACAGCAAGTCTTTGCCTCTCTCCGCGGCTCAGGTGGCGTGGAAACACCTTCTCTTTGCCTTTCAGGTTCACGAGTTCAAGGGAACGGGCAATTGCTTCGGTTGCCTGAGAGCCGGTTATCCCAATATTGTTTAGCCCGAAAGCTACCTCGGCTTCAACCGTATCTTCAAAAAGCATATTGTCAGGGTTCTGGAAGACCAGGCCAGTATGTTTTACGAGCTCGTTAATGGGAACTCCGGAAGTATCCAGCCCTTTTACGACCACGTTTCCGGAGTAGGGGCGCAGGAGACCGTTGAAATGTTTGACAAGCGTAGTCTTGCCTGAACCGTTTTCCCCAAGAATTGCAACAAGCTCTCCTGAGTAGATCTCAAGGTCAAGATTGTTAAGAGCAGTGAATTCACCATACCGCTGGGTCAACTTTTTTACGGAAATAGCAGGCTGCCCTTCTTTTTGAGGACGAGGATGCTCCTGCTTGCTATTTTCAGGGGTAAGAGCAGAGTTTTCAGGTAAAGCTACAAAATCCACAGGATTTTTTACGACTTTTATTTCCCCCTTTTCAAGAAGTACAACCCGGTCCCCGATCTCAAGAAAGTCCTCTATATTGTGGTCCACGATTATAATCGTCTTTCCGGCCTCTTTGAGTTTCTTCAGGACGGAAAATACCTTTCTTACCGCCTCTGTGTCCAGTTCGGCAGTAGCTTCGTCAAGGATCAGGACTTCCGTATCAAGGGCAAGTGTTGCAGCAAGGGCAACTTTTTGCTTCTGCCCTCCGGACAGCGTGTGCGGAGCTCTCTGTTTCAGATGGCTGATTTCACAGAGTTCCATTACCTCATTTAGCCTGCGCTGAATCTCTTTTTCCGTATGCCCGCGGTTTTCGAGTCCTGAGAGAATCTCTTCTTCAACTGTTGTAAAGATCAGCTGGGATTCCGCATCATCAAAAACCATCCCTGTGTACCGGCTCAGTTCTTTCATGCCGTCAAAATCCTTTATATCCCTGTTTTTGAACCTGAAGTTCCCTTCAATTTTGCCTCCGAGCTCGTGGTGGAGGATGCCCGCCATTGCAAGGGCAAGGGTGGTTTTTCCGGCTGCACTGTGCCCTGTAACAAGGAGCAGTTCGCCTTTTTTGACGTCCAGATTTATATTTTTTAAGGCAGGTTTTTCTGCTGTCCCGTAGGTATACGAGAAGTTCCTGAGTTCAATCATGTTTTATGCTTTCCCCCGGGCAAGTACCTTTGAAGCAGGAACATAGAGGATCTGGGCAATGGTAGAGTTAGCAATCGCAGTTCCCACTACTATAGGGATAATAGCTACTACAAAAGCTCCCATAGTATCGTACTTGGTCAGGATTGTAGGGGCGACCATAAACATTGCAACTACCACAAAGGTTGTCCCGCTGGCAAGAGTTCCGAGGAAGGTTGAAATTGCAGGAGAGACCGAAAGCCTGCCCATAAAGGCTTTGTATATGATCAGGGCGACTATCGCACCAATCGGCTCACTGATAAGGTTTGCAGGCGGAAAAATAGAATGGCTTAAAAGGGCGCAGACTATTCCTGCTACAATTCCTATGCCTATTACTTCGGTGAATGTTGGTATGACAAGAATAACGGCAAGACAGTAAAAGGCTATTACGAGATTTGAGACAATTGGGCCTGGAATTACCAGGGACAGGTATCGAACTATCGCACCGACTGCGAGTAAAATTCCAACAACAGCAATATCCTGAGATTTCATAAAAATCATCTTCCTACATCAGTTTTTACATCAGTTTTCAGGAGAATTATCCTGAACTCACAGGCACCACAGATCCAATTAAATATTGTAAATCAGTCAAACACTATAATCAATTAAATCAAGTGAATTGGTTAAACACAATAAGCCCATTATACATTATAGTACAACAAAGCATAATAATGTACATTAGTATATGTACTTTACGCTTTATTAGCCTATTTTTGCGCTTTTTCCTCAACTTATCCTTATCTGTCCTGAACTTCTCAGGATTTCAATACAGTCCGGGAGATTTGCTTACTCTTACCGCCCTGAGATCCCTCGTATCCTTAACGGATTTTCAAGAGGTAAAAACCCTGATAGGAAAACTGATCATGAGGCAGGACATAAGACTAACAATGACTATTCCGGAGTTGTTGCATGTCTTCAGTAGATGAACGTGAACTGGCTGAAGTCAGGATGATTGAAGAGGGATTGAGGAGTGCCTATGACGGGGATGCTGAAAGGGTAGTAGAAGCTTTAAGTCGCCTCAGGGATTTCGCAGTACAGCTGGTACATCTGGAAATTACTGCAGAATATGAGCTTGATGCAAAAGCTCTCATAATTGCTATGGGAGATATAGGCAGGGAGACTGCTGAAAAAAGAATGGAAACCGCATCTATAGCCTCGGTTCGCGCTCTTGGAGAAGTAGCTGTTGAAGCTGTAGATCAGAAAAGGGAATCCCTTGCATTAAAAGCACTGTCTGTTCTGGTGAGCCTTGCACTGGAATTAGGAGGAAAAAGTATGGACGCGGCAGCAAAAAGCGCAGCCGAATCTCTGGGAAGTTTCGGGAAAGTCTCCTCAAGGAAAAAAATGGAGGTTCTGACAGGCCTTTCAGAAGTATATCTTATGCAACTGTCCATTAAAGCGATGGAAAAAAATCTCTCAGAGACCTGGGATATTGCCTTAAGTTTCCTCAGAGAAATAGGAAGTTCTTCAGCCGAACAGGCAATGGAGAATGGTGCGGTCGGAACTGCAATCCTTCTTGAGGAACTGGGTACTGCTGCTGTAAGGGGACGAGATGAACCCAGGGTGACAAATGTGATCCAGACGCTTGGAAAGCTGGGCAGGGAACTTTCTCAGCATGGTTCTAAGAGTGCACTTGTCCAGACTGTATGGGCTCTGGAAATACTTCGAATCCTCGCACTGAGATCTAAGATGGAAAGTGCCGAAACTGCAGGAAAGGTGGAACTGGAATCCTTAAGCACGGCAGGAATCCTTGACGAAGAACAGAATTTGGAAAAAATCCAGGAAATAAAGGAGTTCCATCAGCATATCCTTAGAAGAAGCTAACTGATAATAACGAGTGACAATAGTGGATGACAGTAATGGATCACAGTAACGGATTTGGCATGATAGATGACAAAAGATTGACCTGTAACGGATTGGAGAAGGCAAGTGTAAAAACCGAGTAAAGGAATCTGAGATAAATTTTTTAAAATTTATTAAAATAAGATATCCAAAAATATATTTTTTAACATTGAACAAAAAATATCAGAAAAAGGAATAGAATTTGGTGCTCCGGCCGGGATTCGAACCCGAGTCTTCGGCTCGAAAGGCCGGAATGATTGGCCGGACTACACTACCGGAGCACATCGCATCTCACAGCGAGACCAACAATATACCTTGTAATATATAAATCTGTCCCTTCTCTGCCAGCTTCTGGTGTTTTTGCCGGTCAAATGCAGCTTATCGATCTAATTTTCAGGAAAGTGGATTCAGTTTTTCACTAAGTATGAGATGACTGACTGAAAAATATTTAGTTAGAAATCCTTATTCAGAACTTAGAAACTTGGGAAAGCGCGGCAATGGAGAGAAAGTAACAAATCAAAACCAAGTAACAAAAGAAAATGGTATATAAGTAAAAATGAAAAACGGAAATAACAACGAAGAATTTTCAGACAACCAATATAAAACTTCGGAAAATATAGAAATTTTGGAGCTATTAAAAAAAGTTTGGTGCTCCGGCCGGGATTCGAACCCGAGTCTTCGGCTCGAAAGGCCGGAATGATTGGCCGGACTACACTACCGGAGCGTTTTGATTGTTTTTAATTGAGTTTTATTTCCCTTATTGAAGGGGTTCTTCAATAAGGGTTTCTCGTATAAATAGTTATTGGTTGAATAGAGTTTCTGAGGACATATTATTGAAATCTTCAGAGATATTTTTAAGACCTTTAGGTCTCTTTATAGATTATAAGAGATTTTTGTATCTCTAAGAGATTTTTGTATCTCTTACTTTCCTTTCAGATCTCTTCTTCAAATTCGTCCTCATCTTCCTGGGATTTCTTAGCTTCTTCCACCATAAGGCTTCCTATCCATTCGCTGAGTCTTCCGCAGTACTCAGGTTCACAGTCCCCTGTACAGCCAGTACAGGCCGAAAACATGTCTCTGGCTAGCAGAAGGTCGTATTTCTCTTTAACTTCTTCTTTTGCTTTCAGGAGGTATGTCCTTGCTCCGTTTGAGACTCCCACCTCACGGATAATAAGGTCTTTGTCCAGAAGTTTTTTTATGATCCTGGAGCACTTCCTGCTGTCGATATCCAGCTCTTTCCAGATAACGTTCTGGAAAACGCCGTCTTTATGTCTTCTTATAATATTGTATGCTTCTTCTTCAAGATCCATGCCTGTTTCCACACTAATGAGGTTCCTTCTTCAGACGTTTCAGTCTTCGACAGGAGTGATCAGTATGATATTATTGCCCCGAAGCACTACAGAACCAAGGGAGCGGACTTTTTCCCCTTTTACTATCTCCATCGTGTCCACAAGATGAAGATTCATATAGTCGTCCACACTCTTCAGAGTGCCTTCAAGCAAATTAAGGTCGCCTTTCATTTCTACCTGGATCCTTGATCCAACGATTTTCTGAACTTTTTTATTTGGGAACAAAATTAAACCCTCGCTGATTTGTTCTGAATTTTCGGTTCCCCGTACTCCCGGGTCCTGTGTTTCTGATTCCAAAGCCTGGCAGGGTAAATTGTATCAGGGCAATATACACACTTACAATAAGCCTGCTGCCTTTATCAGCCGCTTCCTGTCGGCAACTGAAAAAACATTCCGAGCTATCACTCCACCGGCTCTTAAGAAAACTGAAATTACATATCCTTTTCAGAGATATATAACCATCGATGTCCGGAAGTGTTGAATGGTCTTATGAGCCTCTCAAATCTTAAACAAGACAAAAGAGGTTAAAACAGAGTTAAACTTTTACCGGAAAGAAAGTAAGTTAAAATAGGAAAAGCACTGCTGCTCTATTTTTATTCAGTTTTTAAGATTCTTTGCAGCCTTAACCTCTGAACTTCAAGTTTTCTGATCAGGTTTTTTTACGGATATTAACAGTTTAAACTCGGCTTCAACAATAATACGAACCGGATAAATATGCACTTAGATGTAACCCTGAATATTGGTGCTTTCGTCAACAGATTTTGAGGGCTCCTTTCGGGGCAGTCTCGGGATTGCTCGTGCAATAGGCCCGAAAACGGATTCATACTCGTTTATATGCTGGGTCAGCCAGCGACTCAGTTCAAGAGCTGCAACCGGAGAGAGTATGACTTCGGCCTCAACGCGCCTTTCGATAACTCTGGACTCTGAAGAGTCTCCGAACATCTTCGGGGTATCATTGTAAAAACCGATCCTGAAATCATAAGGACTGTGCCCGCCTGCAGCTCCTATTGCATATATCTGCCGGAAGTCTTCAGGCTTTACAAATTCAATAGTAATGCTCTTTTTCCCTTTTTTAGGGGCTGCACCTTCAATATTTTCCCTGGATTCAACGTCTTCGGTCATAAAAATTACCTCTGTGCCTTGATCTTGTGAAAACCCCGATACTCGGGCTCTGCTCTGGACTTTGCCAGTTACTCACATACGGCAGGTTGTTTCTTGCAGGCTATTTTCCCGATACAAACAGGGATATTTACCTCTTCATCACTTATAAATCACTTGTTTCAAAAGCTTTTATAGATTTTTTAACCCTGGACTTTCTTTTTAAGTTTCTTTGCACCTTCTGCAACTTCCTTTTTCGAATGAACTCTTGCAATCAGCTCGACAGCGTCGAGGTTGCGCACGGCATTGTCCAGATATCCGAAAACATCCCCCTGGTACGCTGAGATGCCGTACTTGTCTTCAAGAGTCTTAATGATCTGGGAGGGATCCTGACCTTCCATACGCAGCCGGATAATCTTCTCCGAAAACTTCTGCTCTGCGCATCCGCAGTAAGGAGAGTCTCTGCATGCACACGTTAAAAAGTCCGAGGCAAAATTCAGCATAAGTTCCCTTATTTTTATATCCAGATGGGACAGAGATTCTCCGTCAAAGATGATATCAAGAGCCGCTCCCTGAAAGACTCTCGAAGGCATATTGACGTGCAGAGAACTTCCTATCTGGCTTGCGTACTTGAAGTATGCAGCATCGAAAAATTCCAGATTGGTTGCAATCTTAATCGGACTGTTTTCCTCAAGCACAGCGTCTCGAATAAGGAAAGCTTTGGAAACCGGAAGAAAATGAGCTGAAACAATTTTCCCGAACCGTGTAAGTGTTACTTTATTTCCCTTTTTCTCAAGGAACCTGTAACTCTGGAGGCGGGAAACCAGCCTATCCAGATCAAAGCTTCCGAACATAAGGGAATGGATACTCCTTAGATCCTGGACCGAAGAAGTAACTGCAACTGAAGCGAGCACCTCTTCAAGCTGCTCAGCTTCCCCATATTCGACTCCTGCAGAAAGCATCTCACCCTGAAGTAACTTGATTGCAACCTCTTCTTCGGTATCGGACTGTGCGCTTGAATATGACTTCCCT
This sequence comes from Methanosarcina horonobensis HB-1 = JCM 15518, assembly GCF_000970285.1. NCBI lineage: Archaea > Methanobacteriati > Methanobacteriota > Methanomicrobia > Methanosarcinales > Methanosarcinaceae > Methanosarcina > Methanosarcina horonobensis. Next base: position 3,553,889 of record NZ_CP009516.1, read on the forward strand.
GGCACGGGCATAAGCACAACAACGCCCCGGTCGTGATAATCAGGCCTGCCTGCCCTTCCGCTCATCTGCAAGAAGTCCTGGACCGAAATCCAGTCTATACCCATTGCAAGGGACTCGAATATAACCTGAGAAGCCGGAAAATCAACTCCAGCTGCCAGGGCAGCAGTGGTCACGATTACAGGAAGTTCTCCTTTCGCAAAGAGGGTTTCAACCTTTTTTCTTTCATACTGAGAAAGCCCTGCATGGTAAGGAGAAGCACGGATTGAAAGGGCTCCTGCAAGCTTATGGCAATTTCTCCTTGAATTCGTAAAGACTATGGTCTGACCCCTGTGCTTTTTCGAAGAGAACATGGAATACTCTTCTTTTGCAAGCTGGGAGATCAGTTTTGCCTTTTCGCTTTCCTGGCAGAAAAGAAGATGCCTGTCTATAGGAACAGGTCTATGTTCATAGCGGACAAGCCGGGCTCCGAGTTTTTTTGCATATCCTTCAGGATTTGCAACTGTTGCCGAGAGATAGATAAATTGGGCTTCAGGCGCCACATAGCGGAGCCTTCCTATAAGCCCGTCAAGTCTGTGCCCTCTTTCCTGGTCTTCGAGAGTATGGACCTCATCTATAACAACAGTCCCGATTTTGCCGAGAAAATCAGCATTTCCTGAACGCAGCATGTGGTCTACGCCTTCATAGGTGCCCACAATAATATCGGCATTGGGGCTTGTATGCATTTTCACGCGCTGAGAGGTCTTTATGAGAATTGCACCGATTTTGATAGAGGTTGTCAGCCCAAGCTTTGAATAACGTTCTGTGAACTGGTCGTATTTCTGGTTTGCCAGAGCTACAAGAGGAACCAGATAGAGCATTTTCCCTTTCTTTTCCAGAAGGTTCTGGACCCCTGCCATCTCCCCGATAAGAGTTTTCCCGGTTGCGGTTGCAGAAACCACAAACTGGTTTTTTCCTTCCAGAAGCCCGGCTTCTACAGACAGTGCCTGCACCGGGAGCAGGGTTTCGGATTTATGGAGGAGCATTTCTTTGAACTTTTTTGCAATGGGAAGATTCTTTACCCTGACAGTGGCTTCTGAAGGGGTTGTCCTGATTGTATCATACTTTGTGAACTCCGGGTCCAGCCTCTCAGGACTCAGCATGCGGATTGTTCTGTCAAGGTCTCTGGTTTTGTGGAGAACCTGCTCAAGGAAATCCACGGACTTCTCCCCGTACTGTGCACCTGCTGAACGGACTGCCCTCAGAAGTTCTTCTTTTGCACAGTCTGCACATATAAGCTCATCGTGGTACTTGATTGACTTGCTGTTTACAAAATTGAAACGCTTATTGATCCAGCAGTGTTTGCAAATCTTTACTCTATCTGCACTGAGCTGAAAACCTTTAAGCATCTCAAGGAAGGCCTCTTCATTTGCAGGGTCCCCTCCTTCTGCCAGCATGATCCTGTTTGCACTGCGCAAAATCTCTATGAACTGCTGGGGAGGGATAAACTCCTCATTTTTTTTGCCGGTAAGAAGCCTGATTTTGTGAGGACGTGGACCTTTGTAACTCTCCTTTATATGGAGTTCGGCCACGGAAAGAGGCTGCTTCATCCGGTCCTTTATTGTCATTACTATAATTTTTGATTTTTCGGCGTAACCGAGGACCCACAGTGTCATTGTTTATCCTGATATTTGAATGGTATAAGTAAGCTTCCTTTCCGAATTTGAAAAATAACATGTCTCTATCTATTTGACGTCTCCATTTGACGTCCGGTACTGCTAACACCTGTAAAGTTGAAGTGTGCATGTATACTTAAAAGAAAAAATATGCGGACGTTTTCAGTAATTCTTCCAGGAAAAAACACTTTTCAGGGCATACCCCCAGTTTTCTCTGGTGTATGCTTTTCTGAGCGCTTTCTTCAGAACGTCTCCACAGTATCTCTTTATATCACATTTATCATATTTATAATTTATTACTTAATTATTATATAATAATCGTTGAGGCTAGTTTACATCATCAAAATCTTGATTTTAAAGATAAGGAATCTTCGTCCAAAGTGGCAGATAGGTTCAGTTCAGTTGAAATGACAATTGAGCTGGATCAAGAGATCTGGTTAAATAAAGAAATTCAACTAACCAATTTCCAGTTAAATAAAGAACTCGCACTAAAAAGAGAGTACAGAGAGAGTTTCATGTTTAGTTGAGACTTTTCCCATTCACTCTCCTGAAGTTTTAAAGGCAGGCTCCTTCCTTTGCAAATCTGCACATGCAGTTCCTGGTCTCTGGAATTTTTCCGATTGCATCCGAGAGGATTTCGAATATTGAGTCCTGAGCTTTTCCGACAACTTCTGTGACTTCATCTGCAGTTAATTTCTGTGTTGCCATCCCGCACGCCTGGTTTGTAACGATAGCCAGGGAAGCGTAACATAGGCTTAGTTCTTTTGCAAGGACCACCTCAGGTACGCCCGTCATACCAACGACATCTGCAAACTGGCTCATCATTCGTATTTCAGCTCGAGTCTCAAAACGGGGACCTTCTGTGCAGGCATAAATGCCTTCCGTATAGGAAAGACCCTGTTTTCCCAGAGCATACTTAAGGGCTGCCTTTATTTCAGGACAATATGGTTCGGTAACATCAACGTGAACGGTTTTCTCGTCATAAAAGGTAGAAGATCTGCTACGGGTAAAATCTATGAAATCATCAAGCACTACAAAACTGCCAACAGGGTGCCCGCGCATTGATCCTACCGAATTTGTTGATATTACACGTTTTACTCCAAGAGAATGTGCGGCCCAGACATTTGCCCTGTAGTTAACCCTGTGAGGCGGGATATGGATTTCTTCAGCGTGCCTGGGAATTATTGCAACCCTTTTTCCTTTTATACTGGTAATATAAGCGGTAACTCCCCCATAGGGAGTTTTTACCGGATGACTTTCACAGTCCCTGTATGAACTGAAACCCACACCTCCAAGTACTGCAATCTCTGCAACTTCATCTACCGTATCCATTTTTAGATCTCCTTTCCCGTGTTTTAACATAGACCTACTAATTTTAACCGGTCGGTTCTGCGAAGTTCATAAAACTTTTTTACTTTTTCTTCTTCCCCTCACTCTCTTTTCATTTTCCGGAGCCTGGTTTGACAGAGAATACTTTATCCCTGCAAGAGCAATGAGGATTGCAATTGCGATCGAATATACGAAGTACTGCAATGCAAGGGTGGGATCGCTAAAGGTGCCGTCCGATAAGGAGGCTGCTGCCAGGATGTATGTGCTTGCCCCCCAGAAGAGTAGACCAGTTGCGATCACAAAGAGGGAAATCGAAATATTCCTGTATATGGGCCTGCCGTCTGTTTTGAGATCGAAAATCTTTCCCATGTCCGCAAGCAGCAAAGCTACTGCATACCACCAGACAGAGACATTGATGAAAACTGAGATAAGAGTCAGGGTACCATGGTACCAGACCCCTTCTGCAGAATAGAGCTTCCATACCTCCATAGCTCCGTATACTGTGGCTACAAGACTGACAAGCAGGGCAGCAGTATAACTTATGAAAACCATTCTCTGCTCAAGGAAAGCATCCCATAGCTTTTCTTTCTCAAGGGCGACAATATCATCGAGACCAAAGCCCCTGTAGAGCATGTAAAGTCCTACAGCTGCAAGAATTCCTACAACTGCCCCTTCGGGATAACGGGCAAGCAGGAAAATGGCATAAATGAGAAAGGCAAGACCCAGAGGCACGAAAAAAGTTTGAGATATCTTGGGATCGCTGAAGGCATGTTTGAGAATATAATATGTGCTTTCCAGGTTTTCGCTCTGCATAACTACAATTCGTTTCACGGAGTCGATTTTCATTCTGGACTGCACTATAGGGACAAGAGTCTCATCTTCTGCTCCATCCGAGACAAAAATCGCTCTCTGCACCTCGTTCATCTGGAGATAAAGTTCGAGCTGTTCGGCGATTTTCTGGTCAGAGATTACTCCAACATTCTTGTCCCCTGCAAAAGAGACTATCTCCGCATCAACTCCTTTTGCCCGAAGCTCGTCAAGGATTCGGATCCCTCCGAAGATAGTATTTGTATCCGAATCTTCAGGGTCGGCAATCCCGAGTGCAACTGCTGCCTGAACATTTGCCTCCCTCCCTACAATGGGAGTTCCCATTTTCGCTTTTTCGCCGAGATCGTTATCCCGATCTATGCATATAACTAAGGTCTGCATGTCTCCTCAATCATTTTTATGGAGGTATTCTGTCCCGGAGATCCAGTTCTTTGCTGAAAAATGTATCTTATCACGTTTCGACTTTCTCAGCTTGCAGGGAGTAAATTACAGGACCCATATTTTTATATTTGCCGGATCCTTTTCTTCCCGGAAATTTCTACCTGACCTGACACACTCTTTTAATTTGTTGAACTTCCTTACTCATTACAAGCATACTATTTTAATTTATAGTTTATAAGCTTGTAGCGTAATGGAACTTGTTTCAAAAACCAGTCTTGACCATCATGGGTTTTTACAACACTGACTTGAGAAGGACTGAAAATCGCAAAAAACTGCTGATTGAAGTTTAGTCATAGATATATAAATTTGTTTTGCATGTTTGAAAGTGAGCGAGCTCAAAATCGCTCTTAACTTTCCTGATTCTCAGCTGCAGACTTATTATCCGAAAACGATTTTCTATAAATTGCAAAGACCTTAACTTTCAAGGATAATATTATAATTCTGGATGCCAATATATAAGTGTCTAAAAAACAGGCTCTCTTTATAGGAGAGATTATTGAAAGATTATTATCATTATTGAACATTTAAAGGGGTTTATATGGCAGAAATAGTTGAAACTGAAACAAAAGAAACCGGTAAGAAAGGTTTCAATATTCAGGAGAAAATTAGAAAAACAGGAGATGATGTTGACAGCCTTGCAAAAAAGACAGGGGATGAAGCCTCAAAACTTGCAAAGAGCATAAATGGGGAAATAAAGTCGTTATCGGGGGAAATAAAGTCTATTGATGTAAAAGATGATGTAAAGAGCATTACCGTCAGGGTCGAAAAACTGGTTGATGCAACCGGAGACAATGCGAAAAAGCTTGCTTCGGAGATCAAGGCAGATATCAAAAAGCTGATGGATAAAATCTGAGGCTGATTTAAAGAAAAAAATCAAAGCAAATAAAATAACAGATGAGAAGGCGAAGTATTCTCTTTGTTTTTACCTTGATTTTATTTTCTTTTTGGCTTTCAAAGTACAGTTCTGAAAGTCTACTTGAGTTTTACTTAATACCTGCTTCCCTGAGCATATACATTATCCACGATCTCGCCTTCGATTACAGTAACTGTCACTGTAGCTGTATCGACAACAGACAGATCTTTTTCGGAAACAAGGTCAAACTCATATGTGAACTGCCAGCAAGAGAAACAATTTAGATCCTTAGCTTCAATAAGAACTGGTTCCGTCAGGTTGTAGGTTTTGTAAGAGTCAAGATCTCTTACATAATTTTCGGCTATCTGCCTGCTCTCTTCTTTCGTGGTCTCGTTTAATTCATTGTTGTTTTCATCATTGCTTTCAGTACAGCCGGATATGACAGCAAAAACGCAAACAATTATCAGGAGAAGGTAGAAGATGGAATAGTTTTTCATAGTGTATCATCCTTTTTACCTGTCTTTTATTCTCAAAGTATCACCCAAGTTAACTCTAATTTTAAAGCTTCAGGATCAAAGTCGTCGAAAAAATGTAGAACGCATTAAGTACTGATTCTCCCATAAAAACTCCCATCAGACACTTGAGCACAGGTATTCTCAGACTTGATCCGACATACACTATCAAATCAGTCGGTACAAGCGGGAAAAAGCTCCAGCCGACAATTACCGGGAGTTCTTTGTCGGTGATGCCTCTCTTTATTTTCTGGACATATTTTCCGTACTTTGTTTCAAAATATAAATCAAAGCCGAGGTATTTGGAAAAATAATATACTATGGTAGAGGAACTCAGGATTCCTGCCATATTTACGAAGAAGAGTTCCAGAGGGTCGAATATCAATACACCTGCCAGAAGAAGGGGAGTCGAAGGGATCATGGTAAGACCTCTGGCTGACAGGAGAAGAAAATAGATACTCAGTGCTATGTAATGATATTCGTCGGAGAGTTCTTCCAGGAAAAGGATATTTATTTCGTCCGGGAAAATGAAATATGCTGTTACCCCTCCCGTTATAAGGAGCAGCCAGAGATAAAAAGCGAGCTTTTTCGGGTTCATTTCTGATCGCTCACTTCCTTCCCTGATCTGCTGGCGGTTTCATATCCTTCTGAAAAACTTCGCATCTTTTTTCATCTACATGATGTACTTTTCTGGTACTTACATAAACAAGATCAGTATACTTATTTATCCCATAAAGTGTATAGGTGAAATTGTCCTCAGGGTCCTGAATATCATAAGTAACTATCAGAAACTCATCTTTCTTATTGGAAGTCCCGTAACGGCTCTCAAAAAGATCTATAAAATCGTCTTCCGGCCTTAATGACACGTTTAAGTGTTCCAGTGCAAATTCTTCTTTTGTGTAAGTTTGAAACTTAAATTCGTGGGGATCGGTCCCGCTGTGCTTAACAAGTAAACTAACGTGCGCATTAAGGAAAAAAGGGTGAGAAAAAACCAGAATACCTGATATAAAAATAAGTATGGACAGAGTTAGAAAGGTATAGATTGCAATTTTCAGGTATTTTTTCATTTTTCCTGTCATCAACCTGATTTAGTTTTGTAATAGTTATAAATATAATCCTTTAATGAAATTGCCCCTTTCATGAGAAGTAAAATAGAAATGAAGTCGAAACAAAACTTAGAATGGAATATAATATAAAATTAGGCCTTTTAAGTTGCTTCCTTAAGTTTTAATGATTAAACAGGATATCTGTTCATAATAAATAATTTTATAATTCATTCCTGCTTTCCTGGAACTAGTTTGCTTATCAGGAGAGTTCAGCCAGTCAGGGTACAGTTGGCAAACAGGCAATGAACATTGTTGTAATGGACCTTAATGGAAACAGAATATCTTTTGACTGTGCAGCGAGGCGTTTTGTGGGAAAGATTCTGGCTTCTCTTCCTTTTTTTGCAGGATTTTTGCCAATTCTGTTTGATGAAAAGAGTCAGGAGCTGCATGGCAAATTTGCAAAAACCCTGGTGATCGTTCGGGAGGATTGAATTCCATTACCGGGCTTTTTTCATTCTTATATATTTTTTGTTCTTTTCTTTATTTCTCTTTTTCGTATTTCTTTTTTGAATTCTCTATTTTCTATCTGACTTTTCCATTCAGCCTTATTTGTAGCAATTTTCATTTTTTTATGCCTTAACAGTTAATTATATTATTTAGAATGAGTAAATATTTTTATCATTCCTGCTATAGTAAGTAGGAAACTATTTGCCGTCAGAGAGGATAAGGAACGGTTGTTATGTCCAGATATTTTAATCAGAGCAGATTTACAGAGAAAATTTCTATGAAGCTTAACCCTACTTCAACGGATTATATCAAGAGTAATTCAGTTCAGAACAGCCCGGTTCAAGATTTTTCATTTCAGGATTTCCCTGCCCGGAACAGTCTAATTCAGGGCAGTTCTTTAAGTCTTTACAGTTCCTCTCAAGCCGATTCCTCTGACTCGCTCTCTTTCGGGCAGGACTTACAACTGAAGGTTTTTCTGGACATGGACGGAGTACTCACAGATTTCACAGGCGCGTGCGAGAGATTAAGTGAACATATGATGTTTTGGTACACTGCCGATAAGGAACGTTTCTGGAGGCACATTACAGAGGCAGGAGCCGATTTCTGGTCAGATATGCCATGGATGGCAGGAGGCAAGGAGCTACACGGCTTTCTAAAAAGTTCCGGTTTACATCCTACGATCCTTTCTGCTCTCCCAAACCCGGACCGAAAGGCTGCTCTCATTAATGCCAGAAAAGGAAAACTGGAGTGGCTGAAAAAAGAACTCGGAACTCCATACGCAAATAATGCAATTCTCTGTTTCCGTCCTGAAAAAGCTCTCCAGTCCGGAACCTCAAGAGTCCTGATCGATGACAATCCTGATAATATCCGAGAATGGGAAGAAGCAGGAGGGACAGCTGTCCTGCATAAGAGTGCGGATCGAACGATCAGATGTTTGGGCAGAATCGTCAAAAAAGAACAGACAGCCTGAGTTCAATACCTTTTATCCTCTGTACTTATTCTTCTGCGAACCTGATAGAACTCCACTGAGGTTTTGCTTCCGTCCGGAGAAAAGTACTTTATTCCAAAAATATTCTGGCACTACTCTAACTGTTCTGAAACTAATCTGGAAACAATTGTGGCTTGAAACATTTATGGACGGAAGCATCGTTAATTAGAACCCTGTCTCTCAATTTAAATTAACTTATCAGGATAACGAACCTTAGCTTCAGGGCTTATTTTCGGGTTGACAGGTTAAGGTTCAGACTAGCACCTGTTGTTCACGCGAGTTTTCTCGATATTGTGTTGTTTTATCTTTCTTACCCCAAAAACTAATAATCGTTAGCCCGATCATCCGAATTAAGTACTAAAACCGTATTTTTTATATTGTTTCTGCTCTCGCCAGCTTCTGACACCTTGATCACATGAAGAGCTCCTTTTCATCTGGCGGGAGCATTTAATCCTTATCATTTTCTTTTATACGGTTTTAATTAAAGTCCTGGAAGGGAAGAGCTCTAATCTCTTCCATTTTCCAGAAAGTAGAGTTTTCGCCTTCAGATTCACCTTTTACCTTATCTTTTCCGGAAGCAGAATGCGATTCCTAAAAGTCCGCTCAGTGCGAGAGAAACTTCGAACCCGGGTGTTGCTGCCTCTTCAGCTTCTTCAACTGGTTCTTCAGCCATCGCCCCCTCATAGACTGCATTCCTGTCATAGGGTGAAGAAGCAGCAGGTTTCGGCTGGCCTGCAGAGGGAGTAGACATTGCTCCGTCCATTAAAGCCTCTCCTTCCGCAGGCATTTCCATAACTTCTTCGCTTACGGAGTCAATAGTTTCCGGATTTGCCAGCTCAGGCAGCTCAACGAAAAGGGAGGTATAAGGAGTTACAAACCCGAATTCCAGGGCAAGTCCGGTTACTTCGGACACAAGGGCTTCGTTTTCTCCTTCGACTTCGATCCTGTCAAGGAGAGAATTTATAGTTGTATAAGCCCAGAGCCTTGGGATGAAGGAGTTTGCAGCCTTTGGAATTACAGAAAACTCTTTTGAGAAACTCCTGTTGCCTGTCCTCGTGTTTGCAGAGATATCTGCGCGGATAGTGCCTGCCCCAGGACTGTATTTTCCCAGAACTATTGTATCTGAGCCAGCAAAGAGGTTCTTTTCCCCGGTGTTTACGATTTCAGAGACCTCTCGTCCATAGGAGAAGTCCATATCCGTGATCAGAGGAGTCGAGATCGTTTCATAGAAGCTGCCTATTTCTTCTGCTGCATTAGCTTCAGGTGAGAACCACTCCGCAGTCCCGCAGTTTTCAAGGCTCATAGCCCTCAGGAAATGGTAATTGCTTTCGTCCTCGATCCCGAAGGCAATCGAAAAGATAGAAACCTGCGCGGTATTTGCATCCTTTATGTTCTGACGGATTGCGTAAGGGGAAACAACGCCTTCGGTTGGCTCCCCATCGGTCAAAAAGACTATAATCGGAACCCTCTCACTCTCCGGACTGAACATCCCGAGAGCTGTCAGCAGGGCTTCGTTAATGTTCGTGCCCCCGTTTGCATCAAGGCTGTTTACAAAGTCCAGGGCTCCTGCCTTTTGTTCCAGGTCAGCTTCCATAAGGGTTCCGGAATAACTCTGAACCGTGGAGTCAAAGAAGATTATGTTGAAATAGTCTCCGGGAGGGAGGTCTTCAATAATATTTCCGAAAACTTCCTTTACCTGCTCGATTTTGTACCCTTCCATAGAACCGGATTTGTCGAGCACGAAAATTATCTCCTTGTCCATAGCTGAAGTCCCGAGATCTGCTTCCTCCGGGGAAAAGACATGCATGAAGTATCCCTCACTCCCATTTTCATAAAACAGCATGTTTCCGTTCAGGGGAGGGTTTTCAGTATCAAACACGACCCTGAGTTCCGAAGCAGAAAGAGAATCCGTCTCATACCTTACCTGCCCTCTGTTTGCCGAAACATACTCAACCTTAGCTGCCGGAAAATCCGGGACTTCCAGCCGGGTGAGCTGATTTTCCGAATTGATGTTTATGGTTACAGAGAGGTACCCCGCGGACTTTCCACTATCCAGGAACTGTACAAATTCGTACTCCCCGAGGGTTTTTTTAAGAGCCTGTTCGTAGGTCAGCTTGACAATAATACTCTGCCCAGGTTCAAAGCTCAGAGCATAAGAAAAAAGATTCTTTTCCTCAGTTTCCAGTAGCCCTGCAGTCCTGCCTGCCAAGGCTGCAGCATTGAACCTCTGCGAAGCTTCTTCTTTTTCCAGGACATCGGCTGTATATTCCTTTCCGTCAATTGTTAGGGAAAATCCCGAAATAAAAGCCTCCTCCGGAATCAGGAAACTGAAACTATCTTTAACTGCCGAATCAGCAGGATTGGAAAGCTTTTCTTCAACAGTGGTACTGGCATATCCGTCGTTTACGTCCGTGCTGAGCTTCAGGTATTCTACAACAGGGCTGGCTGCTCCTGCCTGAGCACCTACAAGCAAAACCAGGCAGATTATAAAAATTCTCTTAATCTGGTTCTTTGTTTGATTCTTGATCTGGTCTTTAATATGAAATCCCCCTCAATTCAATCCTGTGAATATGTAAAGTAATCTGTGGCACTTCATGCCGGAACTTAGAAATAAACCGAAAAAAAGCTTATTCAGTTTTTTAGTGAAAGATAGAGCACTGTTTTATTTATATTTGACCTTGACTGCGGATTATTTCGAAGCTATTGAGAAAAAGAAAGACTATTCAGTGATGAAAAAATAAAATTGAAATTAATCGAGGTTCAGGTGGATCACCTATTTAATATCCATAAAACAGAAAAGGAAAAAAACAAGAAAGAAAAACCAGTTGGCTGCATTTTTTAAGACTTAAATTAAATTTTTGAAAATGATAAATTTAAGAAGATCTCTGTAAATAGGGCCCTTCTTTTTTCATACAGTCGAAAAGCTGCTTCCGCCTGAAAAGAAGAGTTATTGGGAGACATCCAGCTGTGGAAATTTTGGGTTGGCGGAAGCACTATTAACAAAAACACATTTTTATTATTTATGTTCGTTTATCCGGATAATAGACCTTAGCTTTGAGCTAATACTCAGATTAGATTTCATCTCAAGTCAGGTATGGTCAGGTCAAGATTTTTGCTATGCAGCTAAACTTTTTATGATTCATTTGAAGCTTGCTTTTATTCAGGTTGAGGCTACTTGCTAATGCTCTTTTTAGACCTTTTTTCCTAGCATGCCAGAAGGAATCTTTCTTAGCCAGGTGCTGTTGAACTCCAAATTTTTCCGGAAATAAGATTTATAGCCGCTTCTTTAATTAAATATAAGAAAACCAGTTTTTCTCCTGCAAGGTACGGATCAAGTCCTGGCAAATCTCTCTAAATTTCATTTCATAGACTTCAATTTCTGCAAGGATGCCTGGACCTTTTTCCTCAAGGCTCTTGGCAGCTACTGATTCCAGGTTTTCAGCAGTATACTTCAACTTTTCACCTGCTCTTGTAACTGGAGTCATTCCAGTATCCTTATTATCTTCGTCCGATTTTTCGCCAGTTACGGCAAAGTGAGAAAAGCCCGTAGTTTCAGCTTCCAGATAAAGATATCTTTCATCCTCATCCAGTTTTTTTACAGGCAGAGACACCCAATTCTTTCCATCAAAATATTCAAGGACTATTGAATCTGCGTCGATATTGTTTTCACTTACCCTGGTTTTATCCACCTTGAAGCCGATCATGGCGTTTTCTATATTTTCCGAAGTTGCAACGCCATCGTTTCCAGCCCATATATTCAGATAGCAATAGATTTCACTATCAGGTGTATCCGGTGTAAGAGTTGAACGCTCTTTCAGCATCTCAACAATTGTCGTGATTTTTCCAAGGTTTTTTTTCGCGTCAAACTCTACATATTTTACGCAGGTAGCATCCTGTGTGAAACTAAACCTGATCCGGCTGCTGCTTGTTACATACTGTTGAGAGAGCTCTTTGGCTTCCACATTGCCGGCGGGTTCCGGGGATACCGTTCCCCCACCGGAAGGACTGCTGCCGGAAGAACTCTTACCGGAAGAACTTCCCTCAGACGTGTAAACTTCTATATGAACAGGAATGATAACCCCTGTTCCAACATCTTTTCCAGGCACAGTACATGGGACTTTTATCTTGCAGTCTATATCCTCTTCAACCGAAGATGGGATACTGAGAGTAAACTTAACTTCTTTATTTTCTCCTGCACTCAACTCAAAAGAAGAGGCAGAAAATGTGAACCAGCTACTGTAAGCACTTTCATCTACGAAAACATTGTATGTTGCAGTTTCAGTTCCGGTATTTATTACATACAGTGACTGCTCTGCTGAGGTTCCCGGAGCAAGCCTGTAACTTATGTTTCCTGGGCTCACTCCAACACCTATACCAGAAGCCACAGCCGTTTGCACCAGAACTATAAGAGCAAGGATAAATAACACAGCTTTTACTTTCATTCGTAAACCTCAATATTTCCTGATCCATATTTATGCACACTATCTTGTTTGTACGTCGAATCTATCCTGAAGCTTAACCTATGATAAAAGAGCCAGAATTATGAAGGATGCAGAGCTAAGGCATTCCGTCGTTTTAACTCGATTTGTTAATTCTGCAATTCAAAATGCTTTGGTTTCGTACCGGATTTCACATTAGCAGAATTTCCGGTACTTTGAAATGTATCTTTGGCCCTATTTTTTAAAGTAGTAAACATTTTGAAGTTCTTATATTAAAAATATTTGCTTTTGTACTATTTATTAAAATATATTGTTCATTAAATTTCATTTATTAACATTTTATAAGAATTATTTCGAAAATATTAACAATTATCAGTTACAGATATTACGATTCTTTTTATGATTCAGGCTGGAAATAGTCTGGAAAAATATTAATCTCTGCAGGCCAGATGGACATCAAGAGATATCTTTTTGGGTTTTAACTCAGTAAAGTAAGGGCTCAGTATTCTGAGATGGATTTCAGAGAATCCTCTGCAAAGTTTATGATTCTCAACTTCAGATCCTCAATATTTTCGAAAAACGAGGTGTACCTTCCTGAGAAAATTTCTTCCTTAAGCTTTATCCCGAGCTCATCATCCTTTCCGGGCTTTAAAAGCAGGACCATTGAACCCGAAGCATAGTTCACTGCAGTTGCAAGTTCATCACAGTCCCCATCTGTAATCCCAATAACAGGAATTCCAAATCTGGATAAAATACTTCCGGCAATCTCGGTTGTATCATCTCCAATAGTGATGGCAAGTCCTGCTCCTTCCAGTATCTCAAGTGAACGTTCAGCGCAGTGATCTATAAGAATGACCTTAGTTCCACTCTCTGAGACTTTTTCCTGTAAAAAACTCTTTTTCAAAGAGGTACTTTTTGTTACTCCTCCATTTTTGTTTACTGGTAGGTTTTCGCAGACTTCAGGATTTTTTCGAGAAGCTGCAGTTTTTACCCATGCCCTGGACATGTCTACAGGCACTCTTTCTTCATAATTATGAAGAATTTTAATACCTTGCTCTTTTATGACTCCTCCCTCCATAGAAATCAAAAAGCCGTCCTGGGATATGAGAGCGACTTCAGAAGAAGTGGCTTTTCCAACTACAAACCCTTCAACCATTATATTTGCCCCTGGAAAAGTTGAAATTCTTCTCAGAACCCGCCTTCCCTGGTCGCTTATTTCTATAGAGGTGACGGGCAAAGGAGGCTGAGAAATTTTCAGGTTAAGAAGGCCTGAAAATTTCTCTATATGAAGTTCTGCAGCCCTATTCCACGCAATGAGTTCACCATCAACACATCCTGGCCTTTCAATCTGGATTAGAGGCTTTTGTTCAGGATTCTGTATATGTGAAACCACGATTCTTCCGAAAATACGGCCGGTTTGAAGTTCGCGGCCATGGTTCAGAAGGCACACAAGGTCATTTGACCTGAAAAGGGCCTCGATACAGGCACTGGGCTTAAGAACTTGCTCGATTTCGATCAGGTTCTCAAGGCCGGCATCAATTGCCGCAACTTTTCCCATTGTACCGCAGAGACAGGCATTTATGCAATTTTCCCTGGATAGAAGCGTAAGAATATTCTTTACTGTCTGGGGCGAATCCATAAGCTGAAGGTTATGAATTACAATTCCAATCTGCATACATATAAGACATATATAGTCAAACTAATTATACTCATCGAATTTATTTTGTATTAATAAACAGATAATTTTTACGAATATTTAGAAATATTCATATGTACAACGGCGAAATCTCCGGAAGAAACCTCAGAGTTTTTTCGGTAAACATAATTGCAGTTGGTTGATAATTTAATTTTAGATTGTTTGAAGAGAACACATTTTCTTCTGGCATAGTGTTTGCTTTAAAGGAAAAATTCTCACTAAGAATCAAAAAAGCTATATATTCAGAATTTATGTTAATTAATTTAGAGATAGTAACATGAAATATTGTAATTTTCAGCGTTATTTATTCAAATATTATGAATTCGTGCAGTTTGATATGAGTTGACCTAGCCCTGCTCTCTTGCAGGAATTGGAAAAAGGATTGGTGAACGGTTTGATTGAAGAGTTCGCAATGGCAATACGACAGTTCCGCCTTAAAAAGTTCAGAACACTGCTCATTCTCCTCGGAATCGCTGTAGGAGTGGCAACAGTAGTAGCTGTTGTCTCGTTAGGAGAGGGGCTCCGCATCAATGCAATAGAAGAGATCCAGAAGTCACGGGACCTGACTCTGATTGAGGTCTCCCCAGGTTTCAGGGAAAACGGACTTGTCCTTATAAGCGACTCAAAAATAGAAGAAATAAAGGAATACGGAGAAATTGTCTGTCCTTACGTAAAAGACGCCTATGTAAGTCCTTCAGGGACCTATTTTGAAATATTCGGGGCTCAGGAGGGTTACAGGACTGCAAATGAGCTTGAGCTTGCCGAAGGGAGCTGGTATGATAGCGGGGAGAACCAGATTATTCTTGGAAGTGACCTGTGGGAAAAACTGGAAAAAATAGACGGAGCCAGGATAGGAACCCCGATAACAGCCAGATTACGCCTTTACGGAGAAGATGGAAAGCCTCTTGATAAGGAAATAAGTTTTATTCCTGTGGGTTATCTGAAACCTTCAGGAAATGAAATCGATTCCAGGGCCTTCATGAGGCTTGAATATGCAAAAGGACTCAGCAAAAAAGAGTATTATGACGGGGCTCTGATCAAAGTGGAAAGTTCTTCCCTGGTTCACGAAACAAGGGAGAAAATAGACAAACTGGGACTTTCCTCTTCAAGTGCACAGGATGAAATTGACTCGGTTAACCGGATAATGAACGGGGTGACTCTTGTCCTTGCTTTTTTCTCAAGCATTTCCCTGCTTGTAGGCGGACTGATGGTGGTTAACACAATGGTAGTCTCGGTCTATGAGAGAACCCGGGAAATCGGGATTTCAAAGGCAATAGGGGCTTCAGAATCTGATATCCTGCGGATGTTTTTAGCTGAATGCCTGTTTATAGGAGCACTGGGAGGAGTTTTAGGGGACTTTCTTGGAGTTCTCTTTTCAACTTTCATAGATAAGATAGGAAGAGCTCTCTTGATGTCAAGGCTTGATGTAGGGAATATAGAGCATTTGACAGCCTTAAACTTCGAAATTCTTGGAGCCGGAATTCTTATCTCCTTACTTGTGTCCGTAGTTTCAGGGCTTTATCCTGCCTGGAGGGCTTCAAAACTGGACCCTGTAAGTGCTTTGAGGCAACTTTAAAGTAGATAGGCAACTGCAGAAGCAGTTGCCGCAGGAAGGAATTGTCGCAGGGAGATAATTTCAGGAGATGAACTGCCTTGGATACCGGGAAAAAGATCTTAACAGCAGGGCTTCTTGGAGTAGGACTGCTGCTCTTTCTTTCCTTCTTTTCGGGAAATGGGGGCTGGCAGGGAGACGGCATTCCTCCCTATACGATAGCAGAAGGAGTTGTGAGGGGGGAGGTATACGTTGATGGGGGGCACGGGTATACCGGAGAAAACCCTTACATCCAGTATTTCGAACTACCTCCTGGAGAGGAGCTGAGATATTCTCGGCTTTATGTGCCTGTCTGGAACTATGACAGCGGGGACAGTATTCACTTAATGGTCAACGGGCATGAACATTCGACGAAAGAGGAGCCAGATTACGTTTCTGCCTGGGGAACTGCCCTCTACTGCTTTAATGCCAGTACTTTTCTTCATGCAGGGTTAAATGAAGTCTCGGTCCTATCTGAAAACCCGGGAGGAGGCCCCTATGGCATCACTCTTGCTGCTGTTTCAGAAAACAGCTCCACGCCTCCGATGAGGTTCTGGATCAACGAGGGAAACTATGCCCTTACATATACGAACAAAAAAGACAGGGTGACAAGCACTTTTAAAGGCACGTCCCCAGGGAAAAACTCAAGTCTCCACGTTCTGCTTGTGGCGGGCACCGAGGGAGAAAAGGATGAACTATATTTTGATTCTGAAAAGATCGGAAGCGATGTGGGGAGGTCTTCTCTGGGCAAATACTTTGACCTCTACTCGATTTCGGTCTATCCAAAAGATACGGAAAGCATTCTCTGCTTCGAGCGGGGTGAGGAAGGGTATCTCCACCCCTGCGTTGCAGTCCTTATTTCCGAATCAGAGTCAGACAGCGAGTTTCTCAAAATCCATGAACAAAAAACCTCAAAAGGAGGACAGGTCCCTTTTCCAGTAATTATAGTCTGTCTTCTGGCCTTTCTGGCGGTGTTTCTAAGGTTCAGGAGGAAAAGAGTTTGATGAGATGATTTGAAGAAAAGATAGATGAAAATGAGGTAAAAAATGAAATATGGATTTATTCTTTCAGTAGCGCTTGTGTTCATCCTTACAGCTTCCTGCGTTCCCGGAATTTTTGCAACAGGGACGGTTTCGAATTCATCTACCTCCTCCCTCAGGTGCAGCATGGAAATTCCCCTTGACAAAAACCAGGCCCCTTATGTCCTTGTAGCAGGAAGTTCCTGGGAGAGGGCACGGGTAAGCCTTGAGAATCCGGGATCTGAGCCCCTGTACAACATAACCGTACTTATCGAAATCCCGGAAGACCTGGAAACCGGTGTCTCTCCCCAGCCGTATCCCATATCAAAAGAAGGACAGAAAATTAAGGCTGAAATCAGGGATCTGGCTCCCGGACAGAGTGCAGACCTCATTTTTGACGTGAAGCCTCCGATCTCTATCGAATTCAAAAAACAGGTCGTTTTCACGATCCATATGGACTACCCTGGTGGGGAACAGCAAAGCGAACAGAAGGTAAGCCTCATACCCCCGCCTTCCTGGCTGACTTATTTTACGATCCTGGCAAGCCTCCTGCTTTTTATCGGGATTCTGGCCGCGGTAAAACATTTTGGAGTCCTTGACCTCTTTTCGACTGTTGATCTGATAACCATAGCATTACTCGCCGCTGTTATTGCAGTGGTGTTCAGGTACCTGAGTAAGCTAATCAACCTGGGCTGGTTTGACGGGCTGGTCATTTCAATTCCCACGGTCGTCCTGATGGTGGTAGCCCTGCAGCTGGTCCGAAAACCAGGGACTGCAACTCTACTCTTCACCTGTGTCCTGCTCATCAGCATGGTTGTCTGGGGTTCCCATATTATGTGGCTGGGCTTTTACCTTGCCGAAGGAGTAATTGTTGACCTCCTCGTTATTCTGTTCGGGATGGACTATGCGGACAGACGCTTGACAGCGATAACCTACGGCATATCAAGAGGAGTGGTTTCAACCCTTGTATTTTACCTGCTCTACGCACCTGTTGAATGGAAAATTTCCTATGCACCCTGGTATATAGGACTCCAGCTCGCACTCGCATGTGCAGGGGGACTTATAGGAGGAGCGCTTGGGTACGATACAGCAGTAAAAATGAGTGGGGCAAGACTTTAAAAAGATTCATCCAAATTTTTCTTTTTCCGTTCCGTAGCTGCCTTATTTGATTCCAGATATCTTCTTAATCTGTTTTCCGAGATCTGCAAACTCAGGACAGAGGGTCCTGATAAAGCTTTTCAATTCGGAAACGGTGAGCATGGGAGGGACTTCAATTCCCTGTTTTCTTAGATCCAGGGCAAGCCTTGCAGGAAGAGGAGGAATAAGCCCGGCTGCACCAAGCTCTTCAGGGCTCAAGAATACATCTGCTGTCGGACCGTCAAGCAAGATTTTTCCCTGTTTTATCACTACAATCCTTTCCGCGTATTCCGCTGCAAGCTCCATATCGTGAGTTATTAGAACCACTGTTTTACCGAGCCTGTTAAGCTCCCGGATCTTACCCAGAAACTTGCGGATATGTCCCCTGTCCTGCCCTGTGGTAGGCTCGTCCAGAACAAGCAGGTCCGGCTCAAGAGCAAGAATAGAAGCTACTGCCAGCCGCTGGCGCTGTCCTCTTGAGAGGGCATGAGGGTGCCTGTTTCTGTAAGCTGAAAGTTCCATTATTTCCAGGGTGGAATCTGCCAGCCTTTTTATTTCTTCTTCGGGAATTCCAAGATTCTTGAGCCCGAAACGGACCTCTTCAAATACGCTGTCCGTGAAAATCTGAGAGTCCGGGTTCTGGAAAAGGTAGCCTACTTTTTTAGAAAGCTGAGCTGTAGAGTACCTGCTTATGTCTTTTCCATTGAGAAGGACTCTTCCAGAGGCAGGTCTATAAAATCCCATAAGGTGGCCTGCAAGGGTTGTCTTTCCAGCTCCATTGTGACCTAGCAGGGCAAGGAACTCTCCATGTTTGATTTCAAGGTTAAGGTTTTTAAAAATTTCCGAACCATCCTCATGCCTGTAGCAGAGGTTCTCGATCCGGACGTGAGGAAAGCTTTCCAGGGATTGCAGCATAGAAATGGAAATTTCGGATTCGTTTTCCTCCCGGTTCTCAGGCTCACTTTTATCTGCAGGTGCCTGTAGAAGTTCAGACAGGCGTTTCAGGAGAGTTTCATAGGTAGGGACATTTGAAAACTCAGAAGCCAGACCCAGGAAGCTGGTAATCTCGGTAAGCTGAGGAGGATGAATACCGAGACTTCGGAGTTTTTCTTCTT
The DNA here is from genome assembly GCF_000970285.1 of Methanosarcina horonobensis HB-1 = JCM 15518. Lineage (NCBI taxonomy): Archaea > Methanobacteriati > Methanobacteriota > Methanomicrobia > Methanosarcinales > Methanosarcinaceae > Methanosarcina > Methanosarcina horonobensis. Next base: position 3,573,042 of record NZ_CP009516.1, read on the forward strand.
CACGACACAGGATTTCAAAAGGTTTTCCATCAAGAATGATTCTGCCTTCGTCCATAACAAGTATACGGTCTGCCATTTCAAAAACGGCATCCAGTTTGTGTTCTATCAGGACAAGGGTAGTCTGTTTTTCCGCATTCAGCCGCCTGAGCAGTTCAAGCACTTCCAGGGTGCCCTCAGGGTCGAGGTCTGAGGTAGGCTCGTCAAGGACAAGGATCTCAGGCTGCATCGCCAGATTTCCCCCTATTGCAGTCCTCTGTTTTTCCCCTCCTGAGAGAGTGAAGATAAAATGGTCTCTCAGCTTTGCCAGCCCGACTGAGTTGAGAGTTTTTTCTACGCGAGTCATGACCTCCTGCCGGGGTAAGCCGAGGTTTTCAGGCCCGAAGGCAAGATCTTCGGCCACTGTCAGTGCGAACAGCTGGGTTTCGGGGTTCTGGAACACCATCCCAACTTCAAGGGCCAACCTGTGGACTTTTTCGTGTTCGAGATCTTTGCCCCGGAGCAGGACGCGGCCTGACAGGCTGCCTCCTGAAATTTCGGGCACCAGTCTATTAAAGCAGCGTACAAGAGTGCTTTTCCCACAGCCGCTTGGACCCACTAGGAGCACGAATTCCCCTTTTTTAAGCTCAAGGTTTATGTCCGAAAGGGCCGATAAATCCGAATAGGGGTAGTTGTATGTGAGTTTTTCAAGCCTGATATGCGGAGCTGTGGCATCTGTGCCTGTTCCGGAGTCCATATTAGAGTCCATATTATCCAGTATTTCTTATACCTGCAAGGTTAAAATCCTTATGAAAAGTAAGAAATAGTTGGACTATTATTTTCTTTTGTGTGAAAAAATCTGAGGAGGATCTCTTGTTTGAAATGGCTTTTTCGCTATGAACAAAAAAACAGCCTGTTTCACAGGCTGGACCCGAGGGTAAAACTACTCTGGCTTTTCGGAATTTCGGTACTGAGCGTAGTGCTCGGAACTCCTTATTTGCTGGTAGCCCTGTTCGCCTCAACCCTGCCATTCTGGCTTATCCTGAAACCCTCAAAAAACAGGATAAAAGCAATGATCCTCGTTTTCGGAAGTATCGGGCTGGGCTTTATCCTTTCACAGGCCCTTTTCTATTACTGGGCAAAAGACCCGCTGTTAACTCTCATCCCTCCTTCCTTTCCCCTGCTGGGCTCTCTTACAGGAGGAGTCTATTTCTATGCAGATGGGGCCGTTTACGGGCTATACCAGTCCTTCCGTTTTATGACATCGCTGAGCGCTGCAATGCTGGTGCTTGCCACAACCCACCCTTCCAGACTTATCTCTGGGCTTGTCAGCTTCTTTGAAATAAAAATAAGAGGAAAAAATTACAGGATAGGCCTCCCCTATGAAATTGCATTCATGCTTTCTTCTGCAGTCAGTTTTGCCCCTACGATGCTTGAAGAAAGCGGAGTAATTCTCAATGCTATGCAGGCAAGAGGACTGGAGTTAAAAGGCGGGGTCCGCACTAAAGCAAAAGCCCTGAAATACATTCTTGTCCCTCTCGTGGTCAATATACTCCGAGCAGGGCGAAAACTCGCCATATCTGCAGACACAAGGGGCTTTCGGGCAAATAGGCACAGGACCTCCTTAAACGAACTTAGCCTGAAAAGCAACGACTACCTTTTTCTGGCATACACAATATTTTTTACGGCAGGCGGGCTCTATCTGAGCTACTCGGGGTTTGGAGGTACAGTCCCGGTTTAATAAATGGTTTGATAAGGTGTTTAATAAGGAACACCCTCCCGAAAAAAAGAATTATGGAAAGAAGGCAAAAAAGGAACCTTTTATTCTCGGGCTTCCTGCTTCCGGTACCCTGCAATCAGCTTTCCTCCTGTTAAAAAGACAAGGGTAGAAATGAATTCGAAGCCAGGAGCTTTTTCCGTTTCTTTTTCGGAAGTTTCTGCCTGAGTTCGTGTTTCTGAGGCTTCTGGAGTCGGATCTGTTTCTTCCGGATTCTCCGATGTCTCTCCTGTAGAGGCCTGCGTTACTCCTGCCAGGGAGTCTCTTTCAATCACAAGGAAAGTTCCTGAAGGTACCACATAATCCCCTATAGCCTGGAAAAGAATGGAATTTTCTCCGGATTTCAGGTAGTCTTTGATTTCTCTTACATCAATATCTAGATCAGGGTAAGGTTTGCCATTGCAGATTCCCGGAAACTTTTCCTCGTTGACCAGAAGAGTGTTATCCTCCCAGTTCCCGGACTGAGTGATAGTCCAGAGAGTTGCGCTACGGAAAGGGAGCTGCAGGGTGGGCTTGAGCATTTCACATATCGTCTGGTCTGGAGTAGTATAGTAAAGCGGATTATCATTTTCGTCCACCTGGGAATTGAGCATGTCAGCTCCTTCACTGACCCAGTATTCTATATATTTCCCATTCGGATCCGTATATACGATAAGTAAACCTGCACCGTCGAAACAGACATAGGAAGCCCCAGAGCCTGTGTTTTCGAGATCTGTGACGAAAGTGCCCGAACCAGAAATGCGGTCACTCACATCGTAAGCCCAGGTGCCTGTGGGATAATCATAAATGCCCCAACCTTTCCTGTCAGTGTATTCCCGTTCAGGTGTAAGCTCTTCCCCATTAAAGCTCAGTTTCATCTCAGGGTACCTGCCCTGGATTCCTTCGGCACTCCAGGTCCAGTAGGCATAAAGCCTTGCAAATTTCACAGTTGCTCCCTCAGGCAGGTTGACATTGAGGTTCACGGAATAGATGTCTCCGGGGTAGACTTTTCCGCTGTAATAGCTATTGCCTACAGTATAATAGAGATCTCCCTGAACCGTATCATGGATATACAGTTCTAGAGGCTTGTCTGCTACATACCCGTTGTTCTCAGGAGACTGGGCCAGGGCAGGGGAAGCCAGCAGACAGCACAGCCCTGCTATCAGCCAAAATAAACCTGCCGCCAGATAGGGTATATTCCCTACCCTTCGGAATCCTTTATTCTCTTTTTTGTGCCTGTTTTTTGCTTCATTTTCCGGATTTATTTTCAGATAGTTTTTAATCCTACAGATCGTCCTTCGATTCTCTTTTTGCTTTATGCTTCCAGCCTGCATATTCCGTCACCCGTCTGCAAAATTTCTCTGAAGATCTTTTCTAACAATATTGATCAGTACTCTAATGATTTTGACTAGCATGTAAATAGCATATTTGATGCATATAAATTCTTTTAAAAAATAAGTATTTATTAACTTATAATCACATTAATTGTTATTATTTTGAAGCATAACTTTCAAATTTCAACTTAACAATCCACAAAAACCTGAACAATCCGTTATACAGAACTCGAGGAAACAATTGACAGCATTCCATATTTTATTTCAATCAAATGTCCCACAAACGTCCGCAGTTTGCCGTAAGATGTGCCAGCTTAGTTATAGGTTTTTCAGCTTGATATGAAATTTCTATTTTTTTTATTATTTAATACAAGAGGAAAAAATAGTAACATTTAATAACTTTTACTTCGCTGTAATTATTTAATGATATGAAGCTCATTTAATGGGTTGTGCTTAAGAGTAAGAAATTTATCAAAATATAAAACTAGGAACAGTCTGAACTTCTCCTGAAGTTTAGTATTTTGATCTGGTAAGAAAGTGAACGGCTATGAAAACAGGTCACGTAAAAATAACCTTACTATTTATCCTCTTGTTCTCATTTTTACTCCTGATCTTTCCTGTCGAGGCCAGATATTCGTATGATGGAATACCCCTTACTCCGGACGCTCAGGGCACATTCAGGGGAGAGATCTATATCGACGGAGGGCATGGGCTTTCTTTTACGCCTTACGCTCAAAAATTTGACGTGCCTGAAGGCGCTCTTCGCTGGGCTCGCCTGTACATAGGAGTCTGGGGAGGCACGGAAAACTATGAAGGCTGGGTCCAGCCTGAGTTTAACGGGCAGAGGCTTGAGAAGTTCCAGCTTGCCGGGGCCAATGACGAAAACGAGGATGTGTACTGTGCAGGCCATGGGGTTTACTGGGTTTCTTATGATGTAAGCAAGCTTACGAAAAACGGGGAAAATAATGTGGAGATCCTTACAAGCAGTGGCGAACCAGGGAACAAGCTGGACGGGAGAGTTTATGGGGCAGTGCTTGCCGCAGCCTGTGAAGACTCAAAAGCTCCTATGGTTTCCTACCAGCTCCTGAGCGGGAACGTAAACCTTCATGGAAAAGGCTGGAGTGGTACTCTGGCAAATGTTAACGATAGAACAGACGTCAATTTCAGCTGCGGACAGGCTTTGAACAGCAAGGATGCCGCCAAACTTTCGGTAGTATACCTTACCGGGACAAGAGGCCTGCCTAATTATCTGGAGTTCAACGGGGAAATGCTTGGAGTTCCACCTGAGTACTTGTCTGAGAGTTACGGCGGAAAAGCAATGGACATTGCCAATGAGGTGTGTTTTGATGCCTGCGGAGGCGAGGGTTTTTCTTCCAGTTACTTTGATATAGAGTATTTTGAAGTACTCGATTATTTGCAGGCCGACAATTCCGTATCTTTTTTGAGAGGGCTTGACCTGGACGGAGACGGGGAAATCGGTATCCAGGAAGGAGAAGACTACCTGCACCCTGTCCTGGCAGCCCTGGTCCTGACATCTAAAAGTACCTCTTCCATACTTCCCGACCTCTACCCTGAGATCACAGTCCAGGAACAGGAGCTGGTCGATGAAATCCCTGCAGAGATTTCCTTTACAATAAACAACCCTGGAGGGATCTGCGAAGAGAACATTACGGTAAGTTTCAGGGTTGATGGGAGCGAGGTTTTAACTTTCCCTGTCAGGATGGAAGCTTCCGGAGTGTACAGGTCCGCATTCTCATGGCCTGCAGTCAAAGGGGAGCATCTGCTTGAACTCTCCGTGGACCCCGAAGACAGGATAAAAGAGTCGGATAAGGAAAACAATGCCTGTACATTAAATGTCAGTGTCAGGTCAAAGCCTGATCTTTCGGTTTCCCTCGGAGAGCCCGTGAAAATTGAAGATCGGGAAGAAACCGTCTCGGCTTCGGTAATCTTTCTCTCTTTCCTTTCCCTTTTTAGAGTACGGAGAAAAAAATCTCTTCCTCTGCTTTTACTTGCGGTACTCATGATAGCAGTTTTTAGCGGCTGTGTTGAGGAAACCCATGCAGCAGAAAAAGCAGCTTACTTAATTCCAGTAAAGATTACAAATAACGGAGAAGCTTCAGCCCGGGACTTTGATGTAAACCTCTATCTTGATAGGAAAAGTGTCACAGTCCTGAATATTCCAGAACTGGCAGGCCAAAATTCAATTGAGGATAATATAAGGGTTGAGGCCCAGAAAGGGGAGCACACTCTCAGCGTGAAGGTAGATGAGCATAATAATACCATTGAGTCAAATGAGGATAACAATGAATTTGAAAAAAGCTGTTATTTTACTTAATCTCCTGCTGCTCATCACTCCTGTCCAGGCTTCATATGCCGGAGATAAACCCCTCCAGACTGTCATTTATGACAAGCACCGTGGGGGTCTTGACTTTTCTCTGGGGGACAGCAGATACAGCGGGGAGCTTGAATACAATGAAAGTTATCGGGTTAACTTTAGTGTCGAACCCCCTGCTGGGAGTTCCATAAAGGTTGCAAAGGCTTACGTTTACTGGGTCTGGAGCAAAAAAGGGCTTGAAGGTATCTATCCGGAATTTAATGTTTCTCTTGTAAATTCCGGCACTGTTGTGCCTCTTCAGGAGGAAAAGATGTATACGGACACCAAGGGCTTTGTCTCCAGGTACGACTTTTTTTCAGGCGCGCATGCTTATGACCTGAGCGGGGAAATTTCCGGACCAGGCAACTATGCTATTTCGCTTGTGAACACTGCCGAAGACGGAAGCACTTTTTGTGTACAGGGCATAGGACTTCTGCTCATTTATGAAGGTTCGGAGTTGCCGGTGATCGAATACTGGGTCAATGAAGGATGCGATATGCTGTATGCCGAATATGGGATTGATCCCGAAATGGCCACAACAACCGCTTACTTTGAGGGAGTTATCGACCCTGAGAATGTTGCAGATGCATACCTGATAACAGTTTCTCCTTCCGGAGGCTACAGTTCAGGTGCAGAAGCCCGGAACAGGCTTTTCTTTAATGAGAAGACCAGTCGTATTCCGGTCATTGGAGACCTCATACAGATCCTCTTCGGAGGGGGAAAAAGCTGGAAGAATATATACCAGACAAATGAAACTGTCCAGGTAGCTCTGGACGAGAGACCTGTTGGAGCTTATCTGGAGTCAGCAGGGAATTTTGCCAGTGTGCAGGATAACGGAGACTACCTTCTGGTAACAAATGCGATACTTCTAATTGAGTTAAAGGAATCCGAAAACTCCGAAAAGGGAGCTAATTGACATTCTTAGAAAGGGTCAGGGAAGGGATCGTAAGTGACTATCATTGAAACCAGAGATCTATCAAAGTATTACATTTTTGGTTCAGGTCTGCGTGTGGACGCTCTTAGAGAAGTGAATTTGAAAATTGAAGAAGGAGAATTTGTTTCGTTCATGGGCCCTTCAGGATCCGGAAAATCCACCCTGCTTAATATTGTCGGATGCCTGGATAAACCCAGTTCTGGAACGGTCTTCATCAAGGGCACCGAAGTTGACTACAGAAATTCTTCCAGTATTGTCAGTCTGCACAGGCAGACAATAGGCTTTGTTTTTCAAGCTTTTAACCTGATTTCTACAATGAGCGCCATGGAGAATGTCTGCTACCCAATGCACTTCAACAGAACTTCCAGTTCCCTGCAGAAACAGAGGGCAACCGAGCTTCTTGACCTTGTCGGGCTCGGAGACCGGCTGAATCACCTGCCCTCAGAATTATCCGGAGGGGAACAGCAAAGAGTTGCCATAGCAAGGGCACTTGCGAACAGTCCCAGGCTTATTCTGGCAGACGAGCCGACAGGAAACCTTGACTCAGATACCGGAAAAAAGATCGCTGACCTTATGAGAAAAATTAACCGGGAGCAAGGGGTAAGTTTTGTTATTACTACCCATGACCCTGAAATGGCCAGGACTGCGGATCGAGTGGTAAAGCTAAAGGATGGAAAAATCGCTCCAGAGGCTTTTTAAGCCTATGCTTTTTACCTTTAGAGCCAGTACTCATTAAAAGCTGTGATCCATCCAGGCTTTTATCAAAGTGCAGGATGGATATCATTAAATCCTGGCTTTTTGATTAACTCCTGTTGTGCAAAAACGAATTATCAGTAAATGCTTACTCCTTTTACTGAAGGCAGGTTAAGAATATCATCAACAAGATCTCCGGGAACTTTGTGGTCGGTAATTATGGTGAGCCTGGGGTTGTCCGTAAGGTAAGGGTCGTCTGAGACAGCCTGGCGAATGCTTACATTGTGTCTGGAAATCAGGCCCGCAACTTCAGCAAGGATGCCAACATGTGCGGCGTCTTCAGGAATAATAATGATTACCCCGAGCCCAAGAGCAGGAGCTACATCTCTAAGAAAAGGTATTGAATGGACGTTTTTAAATATGGTGCTAAGGAGCTCGTCGGAGACGATAGTCTTTGTGGTCGCGTCAACAACCCGTCTGTCAACTCCTGCTTCCTTTGCAAGCTGAGTATGTGCAATTTCGATACTTCCGGAAGTTACCTTACCTTCCTCATTCACCTGAAACCCGCGTTCAAAAAGTAATTTAAGAACTTTTGCCTGTGCAGGGTATTTCTCAAACTTGTTAAGTAGTGTCTGCCACATATAAACTAACTTTAAATTGAGTCTCCAAATATAAAGCTTGCTGATTGGATTTGAAAAAGCAAAATTAACAGTAAACTGCACATATTTCCGCGGATACTTCTCCTATTGTCATAGGAATGAAGCAAATTCAAGTAGCTTAAAATTTTGAGTCATCCTTTATTTTTTCAAAATATCAGCTTAAGAAAGTGTAACTAAGAAAGTGTAACAGGAATTTTCCACTTTCCTTCAATTGAAACATCAAATCAATGATTTTGAAAACTCTAATTTTTTAAAAAATGAGTCTTAAGAAATGCCAAATTATCAAAAATAAAATAACATTAATTAGAAAAATTGATATATAGTTAATGCATAAAATATCACAAAATTTCAATTTTGTAGGAAAAAATATCCAGTTGGAATACATGGATGAATACCACAATAAATTACGAAAGCTTCTATCAATATCGCAAAAATCGCCAAAACTATAGTGAATGTGTCTAAAGAGATGAAGAATTATATGTTATTAAAAAGCGAAAAACTGAGCAGGTTTTTCCTGTACTTTGCAGGAGTACTGATTTTTTTTACATATGTTTCTCCATGCCTGGCAACTTACAACTTTGAAGGTAGCCCTGAACAGGACGAACTGATTGAAGTTACGTCAGGTACGATAAAAGGCGGTTTGTATATTGACGGGGGAGATGGACTTAAGAAAACACCTTACGTGCAGGAGTTCAACGTGCCAGGGGATTCCGTAGTCTGGGCAAAGATATATGTGGGAGTATGGGGAGGCACGGAAGCAAAAAAAGGAACTCTTGACCTTACAGTTGGCGGGAAAGAGTTCGAAAGTGTGGATCTGGAAGGCAAAGCAGACAAAGGGGACGATGAGGATCAGAATCCTGCTATCTACTGTACTGGACATGGAGTTTACTGGATAGCTTATGACGTCAGCTCGAACATAAGTACCGGACCTTTAAAAGTAGAGGCGAAGACAAGCGGAGATATTGATGGAAGGATATATGGAATAATCCTTGCTGCAGCATATGAAGATAAAGAAGGGGAAGATACAAGATATTGGATTGAAGAAGGGAACATAAACCTTCATGGCAAAGGGTGGAGTGGGGATCTGGCGTCAACGCATGACGAAGCATATGCAGACTTCTCCGGAAAAGTGGACGTTGATAAGTACAAAACCGCAAACCTAGCTGTAGTATACCTTTGCGGCAGCCCTGGACTTGAAGATTCCCTTTACTTTAACGATGAACAGCTCTCCGATGGAGATAATAAAAATGACATAGCAAATTCAAAAAGTTATTTTGATTTCAAATTCTTTGATGTACTGGATATTCTTGCAGATGACGACAACGAACTAAAGTTTCAAAGAGATAATGAAGATTATTTGCATCCTGTACTGGCAGTTCTGAGCCTGGGGACAGGAGAAGAAGGAAGCTCTGATCTGATAGTCTCGGGACTTACCGTTCCTTTACTCTATGCAGGGAAGGACAATACAATAAAGGCAAACATAAAAAACATAGGAAAAGACCCTGCATATGGCTTTCAAGCAGCACTTTATGCTGATGACGAAATTGTATCCACAGTCCCTGTGTCTTCCCTTTCAGATGGAAAAAGTAAAACAATTGAGTTCAACTGGAAACCTGCCCGTGATGGGAAGCAGGCTCTGAAAGTATATGTCGACTATACGAACAAGAAGAAAGAACTATGTGAAGTAAACAACTGGAATACTCCCTTTCTTTCAAGGATCGTAGATCTGACTCCTCCTGAACTTGAAATAGAGTATCCGGAAGATGGAAAATCTGTAGATGCTGGATATCTTACAGTCAGCGGAACGGCTAAAGATACAAACCGGAACCTTACAGTAGAAGTTAACGGACAGAAAGCATTGCTAGCAGGAGAGAGCTGGAGTGCCAGTGTGCCAGTAGTTTCAGGCTCCAATACAATAGTTGTTTGTGCAGTCGACGGGGAAAACAATACTGCAAGGGAGCTCATTATTGTTGACGGAAAAGCTTCATCCAGGTCCGAGTTCAAAAACTCCCTCGAAACCAATAATGAAACCGAACCTTATAATCAGACAGGGCAAATATTCAGGAATTACGATAGTGAGATACAGGCAGACCTATCAGGATTTTGTGGAGAAATTGGGTTCATTGCTGCGGTTTTATATTTAAGACTCCGGAACCGGGGGAAACAGCCATGAACAGAAAGATAAACAGAAAAAGTAGATTCTGTGCAGCTGTAGTTTTTTTCATTGCACTGTTTCTGCTCGCAAATCTTACATATGGATCTGAAAACGAAGATGACTGGGATAATTTAACCGTTACACTCGGGCCTGAAAACTCCATCGTTTCGAAAGATGGATACTCCCTGGAGACACTGAAATTTGACGGATACGGCATGGTGTTGATTCAGGTCCTCAAAGACGACATCGTCCTCGGGGATATAGTCCTGGAAAATAACAGTTCGAACTGGTACTATATGGATAATAAAAATATAAGGCTGAAAGCTTACAATATTACTGACCAGAGAACTCTTCCGATGTTTGGAAGTCTCTTTTCCCCAAAAGCTGAGATCACCTTTGAAACACAAAGAAATATTGAAGAGAACGTTATCCTTGAGCTTGATCTTGAGGCGGACAAAGACGAATACTTTCTCGGTGATGAGGTGATTGTTGATATGGACCTCAGAAACACTGGACTGGTGAAAGCCAAGGAAATAAAGCTGGAGTTAGATTCGGACGGGCTCCTTGTTAGGGAAGGGTGTCCGGAGAAAATAACCCTTAATAAAGGTTCAAAAAAGTCCTGTGAACTCAGATTTAAGTTTCCGGAGAAGGTAAAAGAAAATTATTCCATTAAGGTAAACGTAAACTGGAAAGATAGCTCTGGTGAACATTTTCTTTCCGAAACTGAGGAAATTGAGGTCGTCGAACCTCTGAAAATCTACAAAAACACAGGTTCAGAAGGGTTTTCAGGAAGCCCTGTTTATGTTACGCTTTCCGTAAAAAATATCCAGGACAGAGCAGTGAATGTCCGGCTGCTAGATCTGCTGCCAGCAACGTTCTCGATGATTAATAATACTTCTTCAGAGAGCAAATGCCTGGATCTGGATAGCTCTTCATGTTTAAGCTGGGAGTTTGTGCTGTCCCCGGAAGAAAAAAAGACTTTTTCTTATAGTATACTATCCGAACAACCTGGAGCCCACCGGGTTCCCCAGGCCCATGCATACTCGAATTTATGCGGGCAGCCATATACCGAAAGTTCCGATTCTGAGGATATAATCACTATATACGAAACTATTTCGTACAGTCCATACAGCAACCACACTCTAACAGAAGTGACCCTTGAGTCAGGGAGTGACCTTTCAGCTTATCTGGACAGCAATGGATACGCTCTACTGGATATCCTGGTGGAAAATAACGCCCTCGATGCTTCTATATTTATTCCAAAAGGCACAAGGCTGCTTGATAGCCAGAAAGAGCCTCTAAAAGCAATATCAATAGCAGAGGCAGACCAGCCTCTCCTCCCAGGCACTCTATACCTGGCAGGGAAATATTATTATAGACTTGAGCCCGAAGGTGCAGAGTTCGACTCTGATGTCAGGCTCAGTATGGGCCTCAATGACTCAATAGAAGGAAACTTCCCATCCATATACCTCTCTGAAGATAACTCTACGTGGACTATGGTTGATAGTACCCTTAGTGAAAATGAAAACAGGATTTCAGCCAGGATTACTAACTTTTCTGTGTATGCAGCCCTTGCACAACCTCCGGCGGCAGTAGAATTGTACGTTGACCTGGTTTCCTCATAATTTGGTGGTTGTCCACCATCCTTAGCTCGTTTTCTATCAAATCCTATAAAATGTTCTTCCCAGAAATTGCAAAAAAGAGAAAAATTGAGAGCTGTTAGATGTGTAAAAACTCACACGTAGAAGTCTCAAAACTCAAAAGTAGAAGTCTCAGTTTTTCTTTATATTCTTTTTGCTCTTTTCTGCCGAACTTCAAGCAAGTAGATGGCATATGTTAGACGTATAACGAAAAACCTTTTTTGCAGTCCAAGCAAACCAGGAAAAGTCTGGTAATAGGAAGCAGTGAGTTCAATAACGCCGATCAGGTAAAGATGTTATTGACATTACGGGTTTTTTACCTAATAGCTACAGAAATGTCAATATTGAAACTGCGGAACGAATAGATAGAAGCAGGATTAAGTGTCAGTATTATTTCACTCCTCGAGCCGGATTGTGTATTCAGATAATGGATCACATTGCAAAAATGTTTTTAAATAGAGAAAAAAGAGAAATGGGGGAACAGGGAAGTTTTCTTTATTTTCCCTTCGTTTTTTCTTTCCTTTTTCCCTCCATATTTTCTTCTTCTCCTTTTTTCTTTCCTTTTTCTTTTAAATCATTGCAAACATCCGCACTACGTCATCAAAGTCGATCCTCCCGTTCCCGTTGAAGTCGAAGTACTCCACCGGCATGTTTTCCTCTATCCAGTCCATGTTGTGGAAGTACGCCACTATATCTACGAAGCTGAACTCCCCGTTTCCGGTGAGGTCTTCATAGAACCCGTCTCCGTCAAGGTCCTGAGGGGCATATTCCTGATCCGGCAGGGGAGACAGAAGGGTCACTTCAATTCTTCCTGTTAAAAATGCCGGCTCTATGATGTTTCCTGAATCGTCATCCAGACGTTTAACCCCTATCGAAAGGTTCGCAGATCCTTTCTTCTTTCCGGAAACAGTTAGGGTGGCGAGCACAACATCTGTTGCTCCTGCCTTAACAGTATCTTCCCCGTCAACAGTCTTCAGGTAGATAGAAGTCCCTGGCAGAGAAGAATTCTCAGTAATCAGACCCCAGGAAGGATACTCTATATCAACTATCTCGGCAACAGTCGGGTCGTCAATAGCAACGGTAAGGTTGTAGCCTGAAAGACCTTCTGGGAAATTACTGGCAACGACATTTATCTCAATAGATTCGTTTTCTGAGACAGAGGAGTTTTCCGGGTCAAAATAGAGAGTAACAGTTGACCCGGAAGCTCCGGAAACTTCTATGTAATCCGATTTTAACTCGAAGTCCTTCCCAGCAGCATTTTCCACAGTCAGGTTTACAGTGTAATTTCCGGCTGCATTATAGGTATGCGAGGGATTCTGATCGGTAGCACTGGTACCGTCACCGAAGTCCCAGAACCACGAGGTCGGTATACCTGTGGACTGATCGGTGAACTGTACCGTAAGTGGGACATCTCCGCTCGTCATATTTACGGCAAAATCCGCAACCGGAGTCGTCGATGCCGCCGAAACTGTTACCATTACCGTCATCGCGTTATTTGTCTCATCTGACTCGGCGATCTCATTTTCTGGATCTACAGTTACCTTAAGGTTGTAGTCACCTGCTGATTCCGGCATCCACGAGAAACTGACCTCTGCGCTGCTCCCTGATGCAATACCTGATACAGACTGCGTATCCACAACTGTGCCGTTTACTGAAAGGGTCGTGTTAAAAGCATCTTCTGCATTGCCTGGACCGGTGTTGTTAATTGTAGCGCTGATGGTGCAGGGAGAGTTCGAGGTAATTCTGGATGGTTGAGTTATGGCAGTGGGGATGAGATCAGGAATTAAATCTGCCAGAACTGCAGTGTTCTCATAAGCATATGAGATGCCATTCGTTGCACCTATTAGTAGGTCGTAATCTCCGTCACCATCAAGGTCAGCTAAACATGGATAAGCACTTGACGTACTGGGCGCATCCCATGTCGTTTTCCTCGTCCAGACTGGACTGTTTTTAGTTCCTGTGTTCTCGTAGGCATATCCTGCACCACTCGAACGGCCTATTAGTAGGTCATAGTCCCCATCGCCGTCCAGATCAGCTAAACATGGTGCTGCATTACTTCCTATGTCAGGTACATCCCATTCAGGTTTTCTCGTCCACACCGGGCTGTTAGTAGTCCCGGTGTTCTCATAACTATATGAAAAACCATCTGAAGCACCGACCAGCAGGTCATAGTCTTCATCACCGTCTAGGTCAGCCAAACATGGTGCTGCTCTACTTCCTATGTCAGGAGCATCCCATTCAATTTTTCTTGTCCACACTGGACTGCTTGGAGTCCCTGTGTTCTCATAACCATATGCGTTACCACTATATTCCCCTATTAGTAAGTCATAGTCTCCGTCGCCGTCAAGGTCAGCTAAACGTGGAAATGCATAATATCCTGTGCTGGGAGCATCCCATTCAATTTTTCTTGTCCACACTGGACTGCTTGGAGTCCCTGTGTTCTCATAACCATATATATTACCATTATATTCCCCTATTAGTAAGTCGTAATCTCCATCGTCATCAAGGTCGGCTAGGGTGGGAGATGCACGATCTCCCGAACTATCCGATATGTCGGGTACGTTCCATTCCGATTTAGCTATCCAGATAGGCCCAATTGATGCTGGACCTGTGACATTGATGTGTCCTGTTTTTGTAGTGGAGTTGTTTCCAGCTATATTTGTCGCTGTGAATTTGACGCTATAGGTGCCGATCTTAGTGAAGGTATGTGTGGGATTTTGGCTGGTTGAAGTAGTACCATCACCAAAGTCCCAGAGCCATGAGGTAGGCGACCCTATTGACGCGTCCGTGAACGTGACAATAAGAGGCGCATCGCCGGAAGTAGGTGTTGCCGTGAAATCTGCAACTAGTGGATTGACAACAATGTACCTAGTTTTCGTCTCTGAGTCGTTCCCACCTGCATTGGCGACCGTGAGTTTCACAGTATAGTTCCCTATGTTGGTATAGGTGTAGGTGGGATTCTGTACGTTACTGTCCACTACTCCATCATTGTCGAAGTCCCACATCCAGGAAGTAGGTGAGTTAGCGGACAGGTCGATGAAGGTAACCGTAAGGGGGGCATCGCCGGAGGTTTTGCCCGCACTGAAATCAGCGACTGGAGAAGCTGCTGAAGTCGTACCGACGAGTACATTTAGTATATTATTGTCCTTATTCGACTCTACCACTATATTTTCCGGGTCTGCAACCACGCTCAACGAGTAGATATCTGTGCTGCCGTCAGGTGTCCAGTGAAGATCAACTGTCGTGTTGCTTCCGATTATTAACTCAGAAGCAGGCTGCGTATCTACAACCTTACCGTCCACCATGAGCGATACATTAAAAGACTGAGAGTTATTGCTACCCTTATTCTCGATAGTTGCAGTCATGGTGTTGTTTATGTTTGCAGTCACAGCAGAAGGAGTGAGGCTCACTGGCACAAGGTCAGGAGATTTAGACACAATTGAAAGGCCGTGAAATACCACAGAACAATATGTATCACTTCCCCTTGACACAAGAACGGTCTGGTTCTCAGGCACAAGAGACCCCTGCACATTATCCCAGCGAATATAATTGAAATATTCATCACTTACAGATTCGGTTGCACCTGGAAGAGAATTCCCATTCAGATCCTCATAATTGAACCCTGTAAGGTGAGTTGAATACAGGCTTGCATTCTGTACATCAGCAAGGTCTACAGTCCCGTTGAAGTATGTGGTAGAATTCGGGACATCATATCCCAGAAAGTCAGCATAATGCATCCAGTCGCAGCCTTCTGCAACCCAGTATTCTACTTGTGGCTTAGTTTCGTTTTTCAGTATGACTACAAGAGTACTGCCGTATTGTCTGCCGTCACCCCAAGATACTGAATTGACCGTTGCAGTATTCACTTTCCCGGGATGTAGGTAATCTGTGACATCATAGGGTATCCAAGTCACACCCATATCAGTCGAATAGTAAGATGGGTTGGCCGGGAATAAGTGTCCATTGAATGTTGTGGTTATGGTATCATGGGTAGACTGGCCAGCCCAGACTCCTACATAATATCGCGCAAAAACAACAGTACCGTTTGGTACGTTAAAATTGTTTATAGAATCTTTAGAAGCCCAGTTTGCTATAGATGATACATACATCTCACCCCGCACTGTGTCGTGTGCTATTGTGGGTAAAGCCGAGGCGGTGCCGGCAAAAAGGAATATTACCAGTATAGAGAATATATATTTAGCGTGTTTGAATGTCATTATTCGTCACCTTTGGGTTGATCAACTAAAAAAGAAGAGAAACTGTCTTGTCAGGTTCCCTTTGCTAAGAATATTATTTTTCTTCTTTCCAAAGCCTGTACAGTTGTAGGAACTCTCAGAGTTCGCTATGTGCTTGTACCGTCTTTAGAACTCTGTGATTCTATCAAGTCAAATTCAGTGATGGAACAATACTTCATCAGAGGGATGACACTGATTGCATATTTTGCGGTGTAGATCCATGAATTTGTCCTGAATCAACAGGACATTGAAATACAGGCTAATCCTTCTGATTAATTGATATTAAGTCTAGGTGTGTGTAAGCTTTTACAGTGCAGTAATAGTCGTAATCTGCTGCATAGAAGCTATTTTAAGTAGGAAGTTGCACAGCTGAGAGTTCACATATTTCTAAGAATTGTCGCAGATTTTATTAAATATCATCTCCTTTGATATTAAAATTAAATTAGAGCATATTTTTCCATAGGTCTCCTATTTGTAAAAGGGATTACTGTCATAACACAACTATTTTAAAAAAGAAGTACGAAGTATTTAAATTTTGTTAAATAATAAGATTTGTATTAAATTATATATGAATTTAGTAACACAAAATTGAAGAGTAATAACGCATAAAGTATGACTTATCTTTAATAAAAGTCGAGTACTCGTCCGCTAAAAGGGCAGTCTTTCGCCAAAAAAGAAGATTCCAGTTTTCCAACTGAGGTTCAAGTTTTCTCGTGCCGCTTCAATTCGAAAATCAAAAAAAGAAATGGGAAAGTGAGCCGCCTTATTCCTAGCTTCGTACTGGATGCGATCGTCCTTTTCTTATTCCTAAAAATTCGCAGTCATCCTGAGCCCTGATAGTCGTGAGATTATCTGTCGGGAAGATGTTTTTGGCCACTTTCTGTAACCTTCAGTAGCTATAAGATCAGCAAGATATCACTACCAAAGATCCCTTTTCTTGCTGAAAAATCGATTAATTCGACTGTTACTCTTACTGTGAAATCCTCCATATTTTGGAAGTGGAAAACCTGTTTAAGTAGTTGTTGTATTCACCAGTAGAAACGCATTAGCTGCTTGCATCTGAGTGTCAGTGTTGTAGTTGTTATCGTTCAGTCCATTTTGCATTTTCGCTTCATTGTCGGTTGCAAGGTAGCTTGTGACATCCGTAGTAGTCCATGAAAAATCAGCATATGGGTTTGCATTCCATAATCCTTCCCAAGACCCCGAGGAGAAGCTATTGAAGTACAGCTTGTTATAGGGCGTACCGCCAGATGGAACAACAGTGGTCAGAGTTGCAGACTCCACGTTATTTGTATTCACGTTAGTGAAATCCGCAACGCACTGGGCATCACTCGGTTTTATCCCATATGTCCAACTACTGCCTGTCCATTTGACATATGTCACGTCACACCCCTCATCAATATAGTAATATTTATTAGTACCGCCTGACTGATTGTAAAGTGTAAGAAGCCCCACGGCCTGAATATTGAAAGAACATTTGTCATCACCATCGGTATCGCCGTCGTCACCATTGTAAGGTTCGGCATTTGTAACTTTCACAACATATGTCTTAGAGGGATCAGTTGCATCAACGTAACTGGTAACATCATAAGCACATGTTCCACTTGGATAATCATATCCACTGGCTTCTTTTTGGTCTGTATAGTGATCAGTGGGTGCACCAAGATCAAGTCCATTAAAGACTACATTCATATTTGCTTCCATGCCAGTGTTTGAGGAACTGTTTGTGTCGTTCAGATAACTCCACGTATAGTACACGTAAAGCTTTGCACTGTGATTTGTTGCCCCATCTGGTAGACCTGGCTGGAGCTGAACATAAAAACTATCGCCCGTACTTGTTGTAGAATTGTAGTTCCATAACTTCGGACTGTAAGAACTGTTGCCTATAGTGTAGTTCATGCCGCCTGTGACCATTCCGTTCATTATTTCAGTCAGCGGCTTGTCTGCCGTATAATCAGCAGCCGCTGGTAACACTGTCAAAACCAGCGCCGTGCACAGGAATAGCATAGCCATCCCGATGTGTAAATTTATATCGGATTTTCTTATCATTTTCTCAATACCTCTTTAATTTTTTTATTTTTAATTTATTTTACATGATTTATATTGCGGGCTGTTCCGCATTTTAGTAAAACATCAATTGTACTATTCCATTCTCGGACGGCTTTGAGGGCCGCAGAGCGATGCTTTCCAGTAAGTTTAATATGGATGGAAATAATACAATGAGAGCCTGGAAAAGGATATATTATATCGTTCTCCAGGGTTGGCCTCGACGGTTTTTGGTAGAAACTGCCGAGCGATACTGTGCAAGAGTCTGGAAAATCACTCCTTATCGTCGTTTTCCAGGCTCTTTCTGTCCAATAACTCAATCACCTTTTCTGGATATTTCAGATGATTAATCATCGGAAGTCTCTCTCATTATCCTGGATTACCTGATACTGGCCGGCAGGTGCCTTTGCAGGTCAGGCTCCGGATTTTTTTACTTGTCCCACTTTTGGACTCCACTTCTCTCCAACATAATAGTAATTTTTTGTTACCTATTTAAAGTTATTTCAAATATTTTGTTATTTTTTAAGTTATTTGTCGAATTAAATGTTAATTATTTTGTTTTTTTTATTATCAAGATTTATCAGAAGTTCGAAATTTGTTTTATATTTATTTGATATTGGTAGGCAGTTTTTCGTTAACTTGAGCCTCATGTCTATAAAAAAGTATCCTGTTTCCAGCATTGATATTTTTGAATAACCTGTGTGATATTCATTGCAAAGTTTACTATAATGTTAATTACGAAAGTTATACTATATTATTTTGAATAAATATAATGATTAAGCCGTGAGATGCCAGCTGTTTGCAATTATATCCCAGGAATTAGACGTAGTGCATATTAGTATGTAATTATATATTAGTATTAAATAAGATAGATATTCTAATTAATCACATTTCATGTTATTTAAATTAACAAAAGTATTAAATATTATGGAAGCGTATTATAGTTCTCATTTTCGATTTAGTTTGACTGAGAATACAAAACAAAAACGATAATTTGCCCTGTATATTGCTAATTTACCGCGAAAGTTTTTGGTTGACAGGTTACTGGATGACAGGACTTTATTATACAATTCAAGTCTTTTTTCATGTTTTCTTTCCGTTTTTCTTGCTTTTTTATCCGCTCAAGTTGCTGTTGAGATGGCAGCGTTATGGGCTTCTGGGTGCGCTTTGTGCGGTTGACTTTGTGGTTATGCTTCCTCATCCAATAATACAGGAATTTATAAGCGACATGAAGCTCATTGGCTATTTATTTTGTACTCTTGCCCTGTTGATAGTGCTTGAAGAATTCTGTTTCGTCGGCTTTGGGAGAAAATAGTGATCCTAGAAGTGGAGGCAGACCTATCTCGTTATGAATCCCAGGCTTTTTAAGCGAGAAGCCCAGAGCTTTAGCTATTTCTTTGTCTTTCTTTCCTTCAGCATACAGCCGCTTGAACTCCTTGAAATCGAAAACCGTTTTTTTACGAAGTTGATTTGGAGTTAAGCCTAGTTCGCTCCTGATCTTAGACAAAGTATACCTCGATAAGCCAAGAATTTTGCATATTTTCCTGTCACTCAGTCCTTCGGTATAGAGCCACTTGAATGAATCGAGGTCAACATTGACTTTTGCTCCCATACACAGTCCCCAAAAATTGCCGCAATTGTTCATATATATATAAAACTAGCATTCACATTAAATATTACTAATATTTAATAAAATAACACTAAATCATCTTAACATAACAGAAAATAGTAGATATGAAGTCTTCATACAGATCTTTACGGAAGCGTTTCTAATAAAAGAAACGTCTCCTGAGATTTGAGCAGTTTGATGCCTGAAGTTCTCCATCTGTAGAAAAAGAGAAACAGGCGGGGACTAACGGCATGGGCGAAGCCGTGTAATTCTCTCATTCTCAATATCGAATCTTTTCTGAAATCTTTTCTGACTATCGCCTGAGAACTGCCAGCGTTTTTGAATTATTAAGATCAATCAAATTACTATGTTACTGTCAATAGCTCAGATGTAATATCTAATTTACTCGTTTAGTAATATAATTTTTAAATTATGTAATATTACATATCACAAAATTAATAGGAAATGTTAAATAGAAGCTCGTCATACATATATCATTTAAAAAATCATCCAAAAGCCTCAAAAAAGCCTCAAAAATGTCTCAAAAAAGCTTCAAAAACAGAAACACCCCTCAAATCGATTAGCTAGACTTCCAACCTCTGGAATTCCTCACCTGTAAACGCGGCGGGCGGGGAATTTCAGATACAACTCGTTTTCTATCATTGAAGGCAGGGGTTAACCAGAAAAGAATTCTGGACCTCTGCCCAATTCTCTCTGCCCTGTAAATCTTCTCTGGTATGTGGAAAGGTTAGATATTCTCATTTGGTGCTACAGTTGTTAGTTTTGAAAATTATACTCCTTTAAGGGCTATTATAGCCCCGGCAAGCTCCGTAATTTCCTGACCATTACCATCCAGAACTATCAGTTCAAAACCCTCTTCATGACCAAGGTAAAGGTGTACAGAATACCTTATCAGGTGAGAATAATGGTGCTGGATATCTGTCAGGGATTTGAAAGCTCGCGTTTTGTGCGACCGTAAATAACTGCAATCGTCCCAATGCGATGACCTTTAATATCACCCATCCATTCGTAATAGGTAGTATAACTCGTGATGGCATCTCTTATGGCTTCCGAACGTGAAGGATAGCCTCTCTTTTGATAATTTCATCAAATATTCCTCTGAAATTTTGCGGTCGGAGTATAACCTGAAAGTCCATCAGACAGACTATCAACATCCAGGAACAACTCACAGCTTTCCCGACCTCCGGGGAGATTTCCCCTGATGGACTAATTATAAGTGATGGAGAAGTCCCTATAAGCCAAATGCAGACCCAGGCCAAAAAAAGGATCGCAAAAGCTAAAAGTATCGATACAAAAATTCCGGATATTTCAGGCAACAGACCACCTCACTTAAAAATTTTTTTAAAATAGAGAAAAGGGAAAAAATGTAGGAAAATATAAGGAAGTTTTCATTATTTTCCCTTCGTTTTTTCTTTCTTTTTCTTTAAATCATTGCAAACATACGCACTACATCATCAAAGTCGATCCTCCCGTTCCCGTTGAAGTCTAAGTACTCCACCGGCATGTTTTCCTCTATCCAATCCATGTTGTGGAAGTAAGCCACTATATCCACGAAACTGAATTCCCCGTTTCCGGTGAGGTCTTCATAGAACCCGTCTCCGTCAAGGTCCTGAGGGGCATATTCCTGGTCCGGCAGAGGAGACAGAAGAGTCACTTCAATTTTTCCTGTCAAAAGAGCTGGCTCTATCGGGTCTCCGGAATCATCATCAAGACGGGAAACTCCGATAGAAAGGTTTGCAGATCCTTTTTCCTTTCCAGAAATTGTAAGAGTAGCAAGCACAACATCCGCTGCATCTGCCATAACAGTATTATTCCCGTCAACAGTCTTCAGGTAGATAGAAGTCCCGGGCAGGGAAGAATTCTCAGTAATCAGAGCCCAGGAAGGATACTTGATATCCACTATCTCAGCAACAGCCGGATCGTCTATAGCAACGGTCAGGTTGTAGCCTGAGAAACCTGCAGGGAAATTACTGGCAACGATACTTATTTCAGTAGATTCTTTTTTGTTAACAGAGGAATTTGAAGGGTCGAAATAGAGAGTAACTGTTGACCCGGAATCTTCAGAAACTTCTATGTAATCTGTTTTTAACTCAAAGCCCATGCCAGCGGCGTTTTCCACAGTCAGGTTTACCGTGTAAGTACCGGCTGATGCGTATGTATGAGAGGGGTTCTGCTCAGTTGAGTTAGCTCCGTCCCCGAAGTCCCAGAACCACGAGGTCGGTATACCTGTGGACTGATCGGTAAAATTAACTGCGAGAGGTGCAGTACCATTCGTAATATCTGCAATGAAAGCAGCAACGGGTTCAGGTTCTACAGGTGCAGAAGATACAGTGATGTAATCAGTTTTCACCTCGGAATCGCTTCCTCCAGCATTTGAAACCATAAGACTAACTGTGTAGTTACCGGCCGATTCATATGTATACGAGGGATTTTGCTCAGTTGAATCCACAGTACCGTCATTATTAAAGTCCCAAGAATAGGACGAAACAATGCCTGTTGACTGGTCGGTGAAGTTAACTGTTAAAGGTACATCTCCAGCAGTAGGTGCCGCAGTGAAGTTGGCAATCGGAGCTTCAGGTACTGGTTCGCTAACTACAATGTACTCGGTCTTTACTTCGGAATCGCTTCCTGCTACATTTGCAACCGTAAGGTTGACAGTGTAGTTACCGGCCGCATTATAGGTATGCGAGGGGTTCTGCTCAGTTGAATCAACAGTTCCGTCGTTATCAAAGTCCCATGAATAGGACGAAACAATGCCTTTGGAGTGGTCGATGAAGTTGACTGTCAACGGTGCATTGCCTGATGTCACGTCTGCGGAGAAGTTGGCAACAGGTATTGATGGAAGCACTGTTATGTAATCGGCTTTCACTTTCGGTGTCCAGCCATCATATTTTACAATCACATCGTAAGTGCCGGGTTTGGTGTAGGTATGGATGATGTTGAAATTAGGTGAGTAATCGTATGTCCCATCACCATCCACATCCCAGGCCCACATGTTCCAGTACTCAGGAGCCAGACCAGAAACGTTTCCCGTGAACTCTACAGTGAGAGGGACGGTTCCTTCAGTCACATTTGCTGTGAAATCCGGAGATGGGTAGATTACAGTGATATAGTCAATTTTCAGCTCGGAATCGCTTCCTGCTGAGTTGGTAACCGTAAGTTTCACAGAGTGTCTACCTTCATCAGTATAGATGAATTTTGGGTTCTGCTCCGTAGAATCCACGTCACCGTCATTGTCAAAGTCCCATTTCCAGGTATCCAGAGATCCGGTCGAGCTGTCTGTGAACTGCACTGTCAGAGGTCCGACTCCTGAAGTAATGTCTGCAGAGAAGCCGGCAACAGGGGCTGAAAGTAGTGGTTCACTTACAGATATGTACCCAGTCTTCACTTCTGAATCGCTTCCACCTGCATTGCTTACAGTAAAGTTAACTATATAAGTTCCTTCAGTTGAGTAGGTATGCGAGGGATTCTGCTCAGTTGAGTTTGTTCCGTCCCCAAAGTTCCATGCCCAACCAGTTGCATTGGTAGATATGTCGGTGAATTGCACGGTCAGGGGTGCAGGGCCACTGGTGGTGTTAGCAGTAAAGTTTGCGACTGGTCCAACTGTCGTCACATCTGCTGACGCCAGTTCGGTCATGCACATCAGTGCAGCGATACAGAGAATCAGAAATATTCGTTTCATCTTTCATTCACTCCACATTTCGGAAATTTTCGCCCATAAATCTTGTGACTGTGGCCTTTTTCAGCAGGATCGGAAGGGGGTTGTTCGGGATTAAATCACAGTTATTTTGTAGCTCTTCTAACTGAGGGGGAAATCTCCCAATAATAAAAAATAAAAAAATTTGCTATATATGTCCAAAAACTTGGATCTGCGTTATATGGTGTTTTTCAGATCAGTCCAAATTATTTAATTTAAATTACTCTGTACTCGTAGCTGTAAATTTCTATCTTCGACGATTTTATGAGGGGGATCGCCGAGAGACACTGTCCAGTAAAGGCGTACAAAATGTACAAAATCGTACAAAGGAGAGCCTGTAAGCAGGGCTTCTTTTAATTTATTTTATCTTTAATTCTGGGTTTTTCATACTATCCGATTAGCCTTTTTGGCTGATCGATAACCGGTTATCTCCCACTGGCCTTGCTTTTCTAATCAGGAATTGCATAGTGTATTTTCCAGTTAGTCGGCTGGCTTTTTTACGACCTATCAGCACAATATCGTTTTTATACCCATCCAGTACAAAAACGAGAATCTTACTTAAAATGGAAAAGTAATGACTCCATATTCTGAAAACCAAACCTGTATGAATATATAATATATTTTACCACAACTTTTTTCCCCGGTTGTAAGAAGTCTAGCTGCAAAGTCAGTGGTAGCGTTTGCAAAGTTACAACAGATCTATAATACTCGGATATCCGCTCCGGCTGTACATCAGCTGTTGAAAAAGTTACAACAAACCATATGACTTTTCAGATAGACTCTAAAAGTACGGATGTGTTAATAATATTTAATATTTTGTTATTGTATATGCAATTATTTTTATATTATAGTAATTAATTATGCTTTAATTTATTTTATCTTATATTAGTTATGATTAATTTGAACAAAAATCACATTCTTTGCTTATTCTCTGGCTAGCTTTCGGATATTCAAATTGGAAACGATAATTTTTTCTGACGTGGGACTGATCGATCTTGGTTCTGGAAACTTCTTTTTTTCTACCCGTCTACCTTTTTTACATTGAAAAAAAGCATCATTGAAGGTTGTCAAATAAATTAGTTCATTTTCATATACAGGAAAAAGAATAACTCTCAAATAAGGGATAATACCATCAATCGTTTTCGTTGGTTGATTACAATACAGAACTTAAAATATAAATTATTTGATGTTATTTATTATTAATTATACAAATGAAAATAACACTTAATTAGATTGACATAATGGAAAGTATTAAATATAATGTATCCATACATATCTTTCAGAAGCATTTCTAAATCCAGAAATGCCTTCTGAGATTATGAGCAGTTTAATACCGAAGGTTTCCTGCCTGCAGAAGAAGTTGAAGGCAGGTAGGAAGCTAACGGCGTAGGGCGAAGCCAGATAAATTGTCCATTGCCCAATATCGAATATTTTCTGTAATCTTTTCTGAAGTATTTTCTGGCTCTCGCCTGAAAACTGTCGAGGATCTAAGTTTTTAAGGTTATTTGGTTTGACCGAATGGGTCAGTTACTATCAACTTCTTATCAGATGCTAACAAAAGACTGGTATGTTTGAATTTTCACATTCAGGGACTTAACTTCATTGAGTCCTGAAATGATTTCGCAGATTCAAAACTATTTGAAAGTTCGATACACAATATAATAACTGCAGGAAATTTGCAAAATTGAGGGGAAATTTGAGAAATTTTTCTCAATTCCCTTCATTTTATCATTTTTTCTCCTCACTTAAATCATTCCAAACATCCACACTACATCATCAAAGTCGATCCTCCCGTTCCCGTTGAAGTCGAAGTACTCCACCGGCATGTTTTCTTCTATCCAATCCATGTTGTGGAAGTAAGCCACTATATCTACGAAACTGAACTCTCCGTTTCCTGTAAGGTCTTCATAAAGCCCATCTCCGTCAAGGTCCTGAGGGGCATATTCCTGGTCCGGCAGAGGAGACAGAAGAGTCACTTCAATTTTTCCTGTCAAAAGAGCTGGCTCTATCGAGTCTCCGGAATCATCATCAAGACGGGAAACTCCGATAGAGAGGTTTGCAGATCCTTTTTCCTTTCCAGAAATTGTAAGAGTAGCAAGCACAACATCCGCTGCATCTGCCTTAACAGTATTATTCCCGTCAACAGTCTTCAGGTAGATAGAAGTCCCGGGCAGGGAAGAATTCTCAGTAATTAGAGCCCAGGAAGGATACTCTATATTAACTATCTCGGCAACAGCCGGATCGTCGATAGCAACGGTCAGGTTGTAGCCTGAGAAACCTGCAGGGAAATTACTGGCAACGATACTTATTTCAGTAGATTCTTTTTTGTTAACAGAGGAATTTGAAGGGTCGAAATAGAGAGTAACTGTTGACCCGGAATCTTCAGAAACTTCTATGTAATCTGTTTTTAACTCAAAGCCCATGCCAGCGGCGTTTTCCACAGTCAGATTTACCGTGTAAGTACCGGCTGATGCGTATGTATGAGAGGGGTTCTGCTCAGTTGAGTTAGCTCCGTCCCCGAAGTCCCAGAACCAGGAAGTTGGAGAACCTGTAGATTCATCCGTGAAGCTGACTGTTAAAGGCACATCTCCGGATATCGGTGATGCTGCGAATGCAGCAACGGGAGCAACAGGACCGCTGCCGCCAAAGTAGTTTTCAAAGGGCTGCATCAGGGGGTAGTTATCGGCTCCAAGGTTGTCAGGGAGGACATAAGGGGTATCGCCAATTCCGTCACCGTTGGTATCTGTGCCTGCGTAGTCAGACCAGTAATTCCCCATGTAACCAGTGTATGTCTTGCTGGAGTAGGTGTATTTGATGGGGGTAGTGGAATTCCAGTATGTTAACGCAGGTGCTGTGGTTCCACTGTATATTGTTGGGATGTTGTTTATAAAATTATTAAGATATATTGTATTTACTTCAACTGTTTTATAAAATTCGATAGAATAGTTGTTGGAACTAATGGTATTTCTGGTTATTGTAGTGTTTGCAGCTCCAGAAAATAGAAAAATTCCCGCTCCTTTATTGTTACTGAATGTATTATTTGATATCATACAATTTCTCTTTTCTATTGTAAGGGGGGAATATGTACCGGCACTATTCGAAACGATATTGTTTTCGAATGTTAGGTTATCACAATATGCATCTATGCCTTTTGCCTGAGTTTGTCCATTAATTATACAATCTCTAATAGTTATGTCCGAACAAATTATAGAAGCAGTACCAGGGAGTACTCTATTTACTTTTATGTTTATTCCTTCAAGAACAATTCCAGTTGCAACTCCAGAACTATCTGAAAACCTTATTTCATTACCTGGGGTATTGGGGGCGACTGTTACGACATCAGCGCTTTCTCCTATTATATTTATATTTGGCTTATTAACAGTGAAACCGAGGTATGTCCCTGAATAAACAAAAATTGTATCTCCAGAAGAAACGCTGTTAACAGCAGTTTGTATGTCCGCGAAATCTGCTCCACCACTGTCGTCGACGTACCAGACCTTTGCTTCTGCAGGTATTATTACTATTGTGCAAAGAAGTAGAAATAAAAGTAGAAAGATATTTCTATTCATCGATATCATCCCATAAGTCAAATTGTCACATTCAAAATCATATTTTTGATTTAACACTAACTTTGGCCTTGTCCGTGAGTTATTATAATCTGAAAAGCCGGGAATATTCCCGAAGTTTGGAAATAATTCATTAGTCATCGGTTAAAGAGTTTTATTTCCTGAAAGCTATCGATTTTGCATTTCAAGTATGCATCAAATGTTGGACTTTTTACAGGAAATCGATACCTTGTTCTAGTCCACAGTATGTTTACATATCTGTTAGTTTTCAATCCTTCATACTGTTATTGAAATCACAAATAAGGGATATTTGGCTGCTTGAGCAATGGGCAAAGTTAATATTTTTTTTCAAGCAGCAGTCATTTTGCTTTTTATATCACCTCTTTAAAATAATTAATTTAGTCTAAAATTTTCTATAACTTCACTAGAAAGAATGTCACAAAATCAATATTTTTAAAACATGATTTATCGGAACAGCTATTTAAATTTTATTAAATATTACAATTAATGTTTAATTAAATATTAAAAAATAGCAAAAAATTATCATTTTGTATTATATAATAAATTTCTTTGCCATTTAATACTAAAAATTATGAGTCAGGATAAGCGAAAGTAAGTTGATACGCTTAACCAAAAGATACAGAATAAAGCTGTTAGCTCACTCAATATAAGAAGCTTGCAAATGTTCAGCTCTAGAATAAATATCAAAATAGACAAAAGTCTAAAATTCACATCTTTTGTCATCGGTTAACGAATTTTATGCACAACTTCGAATACCACATATAGCGATTTTCCAACAGAATTCTCTTAGATGTTGCATAAAAAATAACATTTTTTGACGTTTTGTTCCTTAACCGAATCCAAATGAAATTCACATCATTATTACAGAATGTTAGGTAAAATCACAACCTTCGAAAAAATTAAGACTTGCACTTGATTTTGCACATCAAAGCATAAGTCCTAACACAAAAAAGAGAGGTTTTATTAAATTTTATTAAACCTCTCTTTTTTGTGTATCTGTTTATATTTTTCAAATAATATTATATACCTGGGTTTCCACATTTTAAACGCAGATTTCTAGTTCCACTAATATATCAAGGCGTATTCTTGAAATTAGAGCCTCATTTTATATGTTTACTGGGCGTAACACCAATTTTACATAATCTGTATATATTTCACTGGTGCTTTCAAAATCAGTTTTACTGTTCTGTTTCGCCAAGATAGTTATTAATTTTGTGTCGTCACTGATGTAATCATCAAGACTAGATGTTTTTTCTCCGGTCAGAGTCTGCTCGGTTGCATCGTTACAGCTGTCTAATTCTTCATAGGCGCCAGCCCCATCATTTGCAGAGTAGTTCCAAATGTAGAGAGTGACACCATTTCCTGCATTATTCAAACCTTTGCCGTTCCATGTTACGTTGATCGCATCGAAAGCAGATGCATTGGAACAGCAACTAACATTGAACTCAAACCGGTGTGCTGCATAGTAATCAATATCAGCCGAATTATCTCTGAACTGACCGTCGTCATATTTAATCAGGTTATAATCAGCGGTGTTAAATGGAACGTTTGGATCATCGCTGGTGCTCGGCGGGTTTGAATCGGTCTGGTACTTGTACGCAAACATACATATCCCTGCTCTCCCCAGCGTGTTGTTGCTGAAGTCGTAGATATAGGATTCATCCTCTACGGTCAGCAGAGCAAGCGGGATCTTGAAGTAGCCACTGTATAGTGGTCTGTCATCTTCTTCGTTCCGCCCGTACGTCATGTAACTGTTGCTTCCACCGGAAATTAAGCTTGTGACGTCCCAGTTCTGCCACTGGAAGTATGAACCCTGGTGAGGATTGGCCCAGGTCAGCTGATCATCACTGTTGAAAGTATAGTTCCCGTTAAAACTCGAAAGGGGAAGAACAGTAAGGTTTGCTTCTCCAGGAGTATAAACGGCAGACGTATCGAAGGTGGTGTTCCCAGTATAAGGATACCCTTCATCATCTGTCTTATACGAGTCCGTGTCATGGCCCTGGTTCACCCAGTAATGAGTTACGTTACAGGATTCACAGGCCTGGTTATTGTATGCCACCACCAGAATGATCGCCTTTACACGGCCATCGAGTGGCTGAGTGTCGTCCGGCTTACTCACGTTCACTAGAGTTAAGACATCTGATGAGGTGATATAATCACTCACGTCATACCAGATCAGGAAATCACTCGTCACGCGGTTACAGTGGTCATTTATCCAGATCGGACCCTGACCATCCCATACTCCATTGTTATAGGGGAATACGTAGTTCGTGTTCATAATTTCGGAGCCAAGGGTCACATAGTTTACGCCATCCCCGTCCCCGTCAAACTTTGTAGTGACTTTCAGGGGGTAATTGTTTTCCATATGTCCAATATAGGCGTCTACATAGAGCCTTGCCCATGCGATATCATCTGGGTCACACGGTAAGGTGGAGCCCCATGTAATCGATGGATCATACGCAGAATCAAACCCGGGATAAGCATCAAACCACAGGTCTCCGGTTACTGTCCCGTATGTCCCGTTCGCAGTTGTTAGGTTAATTCCTCCTAGGTACGGGTCTGCTGCGGCAGGAGAGGCGATTGCAAATAAAAGCACAAGTGCACCTAAGGGGAGAAGGGGGACGATCGGCGTAGTGCCGCCTTTACTGATCGAATTTATATTCTGAAACATATTTTACTCCTCCTGGGTACTAAACCCAGAATTTTTGATTTTTTTAATATGACTTAACCCAAGCTCTGCTTTTTAAATCACATAACCTTCTCCTGAGATTGGATTATGCGTTGAAATTAAAGCGCATAAGCTACAGGTTTTAATTTTAAGATCACAAGCATCTTAGCTGGCAGATTTACGGAATTAAGCTTACGCGTTTAATTTCAGGAACTCAGGCCCGATTAGCCTTCTCAGCTGATCGATAACCGGTTAATCCGTCACCGGCCCTGCTTTTCTAATAAGGAATTACATAGCGTATTTTCCAAGATTAGGTCGCTGGTCTTTTTACGACAGGTCAACATCATAACATTTTCACGTACTCACCATTTTTCCCCGGTTAAAGAATAATCCTCCAGTATTGCATATAAATTTTGTTATGAAATAAGAGTTATAGTTACAAATTACATATTTATTGTTAATTATATAACTAAAATTAATACCAAATACTAAACATCGATTTATCTACCACATAAATAATTCAATTCTGGGATGATGTTTAGAAGTCAAATTTGAAAAATATAATTTTCTTAAATCTTCATTTTGAGAATTTTACTCCTTCAAGGGCCATTATAACCCCGGTAAGCTCTGTGACTTCTCCGCCATTCGTCCAGAACGTCACTTTAAGGCAGGTTTCATGATCAAAATAGATAGCACTGAAGACCTTAGAGATTCGAGTATTCATGCTGGATATCTACAGGGATCCCGAAGACCGTGCTTTGTGTGATTTTAGATAATTGAGACTGTTCTGAATAGGTTCATTTAAGTTATTCAGAAAATCAACAGAAAATTAAAAAGATTGATATTAACAGATGATTTAGTAACATAAAAATAATCAAACATAACACTAGATTTTATAAAAAAGATAGAAAGTATTAAATAATATGTAGTTGTATATGCGTGCTGCATGGCTGGTATAAACATATAGACAACCAGTTACAAATGCATAAGCTAAAGGTCCTTACTTTTAAAACAACATCTCACGTGACAAAGCCATAAATTTAGATTTATGCGTTTGAGTCTGGAACTCGGGATAAATCAACCTGCTCCAGTTGAGACATATCATCTGTATACCACACCAGCCATTCTTTTCTAACGAGCTAGAGTAACAGTTTTTCAACATTTGGCTGGCCTTTTACATGGCATCAGGCAAGAAAGTGTTATTTGCACTTCAAAAAATCTTGAGGATTCTCACCTTTATAGATATTATGAGAATTCTCAAATGAAGGCACTAAAATATAAAAAATAATTAGACCTTTTTGTTTGGGCCTATTGTTATAGGCTTTGAGAATTTTACTCCTTTGAGGGCTTTTATAGCCTCTGCAAGCTCTGTAATTTCCTGACCGTTACCATCCAGGACTATCAGTTCAAAACCCTTTTTATGGCCAAGGATTACAAAAATAAAGGTAAATCAGGGGCTATTAATACTGATTATCCTGATACGAAGGTTTATACTGCCTTCTCTTAGAGGGTGTCTTAAAATTAAATTTTAGTCTATGATCAGGATAAGACTTAAGCATTTGAATTGAAAAACAGTAGTATTAAACCGTTAAATGCCTAAAATGTGATTTGAAGCCTGATGTCTAATGTTTTTGATTTTATACATCGGGCAAGTAAGTCTGATGTAACAGATTTACGGTTTAATTTGAAATTAGCAGTGTCCGCTATCCAAATATAGAAAAATGGTTTGAGCTTTAAGACAATCTCGTAGAGAATTTATTTCTTCCAGTAAGTAATACAAATTTTAAATACAATAACACTAAATATTATTAAAATTATGAAAAGTATTAAATACATGTTCGACATACATAGTTATGTCCAAAAGACCAAAAAACAGACACAACCCCAGAAACAGACACGCCTCCTAAATTTGTGTACGACCCATTGAACTCTGAGAACTCCTCACCTGTAAATGCGGGCAGGTGGGGAGTTTCAGATGTAACTCGTTTCCGATAGGTGTCCAAAAAAGAGGAGAAGAAATAATAAAAACTCTGAGCCTCTGCCTGATTAATTTTTTTCTGGTGCAATCTTTTCTTGTACGTCTGGTAAAAAACGTTAGTTTTTTTGGAATCAGTTTATATTTTTGAGTTCATGAAAAAGTCAGACCTTTTTGTTTGGGTCTACTGTAGTGAGTTTTGAGAATTTCACTCCTTTAAGGGCTATTATAGCCCCGGCAAGCTCCGTAATTTCCTGACCATTACCATCCAGAACTATCAGTTCAAAACCCTCTTCATGACCAAGGTAAAGGTGTACGGAATACCTTATCAGGTGAGAATAATGGTGCTGGATATCTGTCAGGGAATTTGAAAGCCCGCGTTTTGTGCGATCGTAAATAATTGCAATCGTCCCTACACGATGACCTTTAATATCACCCATCCATTCATAATAGGTAATATAACTCGTGATGGCATCTCTTATGGCTTCCGAACGTGAAGGATAACCTCTCTTTTTGATAATTTCATCAAATTCATCCAGGAGGGCATCAGGAAGGGAAACACCTATCCTCATCAATTCTGCTTCCATTGTATCACGTAGTAATAGTAAATTCATATATAATATAATAGTTTACTAAAAATTAGTAAAATTTATTTGCATTATAATACATTAGTAATTATTAGTAGTACTATATATGCTTAGCACTTAATAGCAAATATGCAAGAGTTAGAGATTATAAAAAACATTGCTGATCGATCTTTATGAAGATTAGTTCTCTCGGATCTGAAAAGATCTTCTATTCATCATTAGATACGCAATTATCATTACAATTTACACTTCAATTCAAGCACAATATTCTGGAACCTGAAAAATGGAATAGCATCTAATCAAAGGTCATATTGGCAATTCAAATCTGCAAAATGCTCTTTAATCACAACGAATTGATACAGATGCGTCAGTTTCTGGTTTTTAGAGTCACAAAAAATTGAAATCGATCAAGATTATTGATGGATTAAGCCTAACATGAGCATTTATAACATATTTCCTTAGAGAGTGTATTTTCCTTCTGGGCAGTAATACAAATTTTAAATATAATAACATTAAATATCAGATAAATTAACAAAAATATTAAATACTTGTTCAACATACTTATGTCTACCGAAAGACATCAAAACCGACGCGCCTCCTAAATCGTGTACGGCATACAACTCCGGGAATTCCTCACCTGTAAGGCAGGCAGGTGAGGAGTTTGGAGTGCAGGCACAGATCAAGAAAAAGTCTGATCCTCTTTTCAACAAATATTTCTCATAAATCTTTTCTTCATATATGCAACAAGACGATAAGGAAAGTCTGTCGTGATATTCTAGAAAATGATATCTGCCAAATGCAGAGAATGATCAAAATTAAATCTGAATAATCAAGACTAACTTCACCCATTTTTCAAATTTGATTTTATTAAGGCTCCAAAACATTGATTCATATCTCCGATGGAAAAATCAGATATTCCATTCAAGTCAGATATCCTATTCAAGTCAGATATTTCATTTGAATTCACAATTATGATCTTCGAGAATTTTACCCCTTTGAGAGCCGTCATAGATTTAGCAAGCTCTACCATTTCTTTGCCGTCCCCCTCCAGAACAACTACTTCAAAACAATCTTCATGACCGAGGTGAACATGCACAGAAGATCTTATCAGGTAAGAATAGTGATGCTGGATATCTGCCAGGGTATTTGAAAGCCCACGCTTTGTGTGGTCATAAGTAAATGCAATTGTTCCTACACAATGGCCTTGAATATCATTCATCAATTCGTAACTGGAAATATAACTCCGGATAGCATCTCTTATACCTTCTGAGCGGGAAGAATATCCTCTTTTTTCGATAGCCTCATCAAATTTACCAAGAAGTGTATCCGGAAGGGAAATTCCTATTCTCATAAGTTCTGTTTCCATTATATTATCCACCAGGTGTTCTCAAATACAGGTTGAGGATATTACTTTAGTTATTGTATGTAATACTATATACATTTTTTTACGTAGTACCTAATGATAGAAAAGTCTGGTGCAGGAAAAATAACCAGTTATAACTGATTAACGATTAAAGTAATGTCAGAATAATTTCTCAAATATGTATTTTTGAAAAGATCTTCAGTATAAGATTTAATTTTCTCATGTAGTGACAAGGAATATCGAGAGTTCCGTCACTGCCATTCCGTCCCCCAATACAACATATCCTGAAAATTTATAGAAAGAAGATACGAAACTTTACTAAAAGTCACCTTGGTGATTTCGAATCCGCGTAAAAACTTAGTATAATAACCGATATGGATATGATCAGAGCCTTGATTGAAAGTTAAATGAAAATTGGAGTCAATTAAGGGAATCACTTTTGTTATGTTTAATATTAACAGTATATAATCTTTTCATAAAGAAGAAGGTTATTCCTTGATTATAATACGAATTTTAAATTTAATAACATTAGATCATATGAAATTAAAGAAAAGTATTAATAAAAGTTTATTGTACATACATATGCTTATACGAACAGACATAAAAATAGAAAATACCTCCCAAACCTATTAATCGAACTTGCAACTCTGGAATTCCTTACTGCAAGTGCAGGCAGGTTAGGAATCCCAGGTGCAAGGGAAAGATAAAAATGTTGGTTCTCTTCTCAATTGAAGTTTTACCATTTTCCATAAAATTCCTTATTTTTCAATAATATTTGATAGGAACATCTATTTCGTAAAAAAAATTGCTTAAGACAGTTTAAAATTAATTTAATGTAATATTATGTCAGTAATTTAATTAAAGAGATTTTTAATCACACTATAGGGAAAAAAGCCTTATTTGAATTTTAAACACATAATTAATATTTATAATTTTATGCGATTTGTAGAAAAAGATTATATTAAATGTTAATTTTTTAAACATATATAACATTAATTAGGTTCTCATTACTGGATTACATATTCAGCGGCATTTAACGGTGCTATTTTAAAGGCACTAAACGTAATTTTTTGACCAAATAAGTAATTATAGGCCATTTTTTTGCATTTAAAGCATTATTGTCAATTTTGGCAAAACCTCAATTAAATCTTTTTGATTTTTTAACGATTATTTGGAAAGTTATCAGTGTTTTAAGATTTTTAGGATCTGTCTCTGATAAGGAGATTAATCCTGAGGAGCAAACTTTGACCGCTATCAAATACGATAAGAGCAAGTTACTTGCTACCCTGACTAGTTTATGTTCAAGAATTGAAGGGCAGATCCCAGAAATAAACAGTTACTGTAAAGGATATTTCCAAGAATAAAAAGATGAAAATTAGACGAAGGGGATGAAAATTAGACGAATATGTGTTAGATAAAAATAAATAAGTCGAATAAATAAAAAGATTAATTTTCAAAAAAAGAAAGGAGGAAAACAGCCTTATTAGGCTGCTTCCGCCCAGAAGATTATCTTTCCTGTTTTAGTCCCAGTCTCTGCATAGTCAGACGGAACCTGTAGAGACACAGCCGCATTTTCCTGGCTGTTCTTTCCTATCACTTTCAAATATTTATCCCAAATCTGGGAGTCCAGTAACAGTCCATGGCTGAAGATCGTCTCTTCAGTAGAAGAATCGTCTACTTTAGCTGTAACATTTACGTCGCAGGTTCCTTTGTTTTTGATACTGAGATTCTGAGGCTCGCTGGTTTTTCCAGGTGACAGTTCCCCGAAATCGAGGGCTGAAGGGCAGACCTCAATGGAAACTACCGGAACAATCTTGACAGTGAGGGAAACCGTAGCAGAAGAGCCGTTGCCCTGGTTCCCTGAGGACTCCGTGACCGTAACATAATCCTCAAGAGCGTTATTTGTCTCGTCCGATTCGGTTATTGCATCTTCGGAATCCACATATACCGCAATACTGTAATCTCCAGACTCAACTGGTGTCCACCAAAAACTGACCTTTTCACTGCTACCTGATGCAAGACCTGATACGGTCTGAGTATCCACAACCGTGCCGTTTACTGAAAGAGTCATATTAAAGGCTCCCGCGTAGCCCACACCGGTGTTATTAATAGTGGCGCCGATGTTGCATGAGGTATTTGCAGTAATTTTGGACGGAGGAGTGAGGGCAGAAACGACAAGATCTGGATATTCCTCCTGAGTAGACGATCCGGTTACCGTAATATAATCGGTCTTCACCTCGGAATCGCTTCCATTTGCACCGGTAACCGTGAGGTTAACCGTATAGTTTCCAACTGTTGCATACGTATGTGAGGGATTCTGCTCAGTTGAATCCACAATGCCGTCATTGTTAAAGTCCCAGGCATAGGAAGAAACAGAACCTGTAGACTCATCCGTGAAATTGACAGTGAGAGGAGCAGTGCCAGAAGTCGGTATTGCTGTGAACGCAGCAACCGGAGCTTCAGGAACTAATTCGCTTACAACAATATACCCGACCTTTACCTCGGAATCACTTCCTGATGCATTTGTAACAGTAAGGCTGACGGTGTAGTTACCGGCTGAAGTATATGTGTGCAAGGGGTTCTGATCAGTGGCGTTGGTACCGTCACCAAAGTCCCAGAGCCAGGATATTGGAGAACCTGTGGATTGATCCGTGAAATTAACAGTAAGAGGGACAGTACCACTCGTTACATCTGCAGTGAAAGCAGCAACTGGTTCAGATTCTGTAGGCGTAGATGATTCCGATACAGTGATATAATCAGTCTTTACCTCAGTATTGCTCCCACCTGCACTTGTAGTAACCGTGAGATTTACAGTGTATGTTCCAGGTGAGGCATATGTGTGTGAAGGGTTCTGCTCTGTACTGTCGATAGAATCATCGTTATCAAAGTCCCAGGCCCAGGCAGTTATGCCTTCTCCACTTGACTCATCAGTAAACTGGACAGTCAGAGGAGCATCACCGGAAGTAGGAGTTGCAGTGAAGTCGGCAACAGGCAGAATTGAAGAACTCTGGACCTTAACACTTGACGCTTCGGAAATGGCATCTATATGACTGCCTGAGTCATCATCCAGGCGTTTGAAAGTGAGGGAAATGTCACTTTCTCCCGGGGCTTCAGCCACAAAAGTGACATTTGCCAGAAGGACATCTTCATCGCCCGGCTGGATGTTGGAGTTATCTACTGCCCTCAGATTAACATAAGAGGCAGGCATACTGGAGTTTTCGGAAATGGCAGCCCAGGAAGGAAATTCCACATTCGTGAACTTTCCAACAGCCGGGTTATCGAGGGTGAGGTTAAGGTCATAGCCTGAAAGACCTCCTGGGAATTTATCCGCCCTGATCTCAAAGATTTGAGATGCGCCCAAAGAAAGAGTAGATTCTGCGGGGAGAATCGAAACAATCGGATTGTCCGAGTTCCCTGCGGTCTTCCCTACAGTTAGTTTTGCTTCCAGGATAGTGACAGAAATCGTATTTTCGGAATCATCATCAAACCGGTTAACGAATACAGTGAGATTTGCTTTCCCAGAAGCAAGGGATTCTACAGTCACCTTGCCTAAAAAGACATCTGAAGCTCCTGCATTTACCTTTTCTGTCAGATCAACGGCTTTGATCTGGACAGAACCCGCCGGAAGACTTGAACTATTATTCAAACTTGACCAGGAAGGGAACTCCACTCCCGTTATCCGGGCAACCGAAGGGTCGCTTATGCTGAGAGTCAGGTTGTATCCCGAAAGCCCGGAAGGTGCCTGGTCAAGATAAAGGTTCAGACTTTCTACGGAGCCAATATCTGAAAAGACAGATTCCTGGGGCACAAAATAGAGTTCTTCACAGGCAGCCACACTCACTCCAAGGCTGAACAGGAGCAGAAGAACTGCAAAGCTTCCCAGTAAGTGTCCTGTAAACTTTTTCCCTGTTACTGTAAACTTTTTTCTTGTTAGTTTCATGGTAAACCTTTCCATAAAAAGTTCATTTATTTTCTTCTCATTTTGCTCGATTTCGGGTGAATTACCGTAAATATAATGAAGACTGATATCGAATAGATGAATCCGAACCCTGGAAGGGTACTTTTTCCGGCATCTATGCCTTTGGTATTTCCACTTTCATCTGCTTCTTCTCCAGAATTTACGGAATTCTCCGGTTTTTTAGAAGTTTCGGAACTTGAGATTTCGACATCATTTCCTAAAGAGGAGTTTTCATCAGCGGAGCTTTTCATTTCCTCTGTGGTTTTGTTTCCGATTTTTTTGTTCTCGGTTTCTTGCATTACGGAAATGGAGCTGTTGTCAGATTGTCCCCCAGAATCCGAAGTCTTAGAACCATCGCCGGCAGATGCGTTTTCTCCTACCTCAACGGTTTGTTCTTCCGAATATTCCGCTCCATCGAGCATGATTGTGTTTTCTAAGTCGTCATCCATTCTGGATACCGTGACGGTGATTCCGGTAGAGCCGCCTTTGAGTCCTTTCAAGGTGAGGACTGCAAGTTCCGCATCGTTAGCCCCTTTTCCTATGGCTTCCTGGAGGTCTACTGCTTTCAACCGTACAGAAGAGGCCGGAAGTTCAGATACATCTGTCAAGGTCGCCCACTCAGGGAAGCTAACGGCCTGTATTTCAGCAACATCCGGGCTATCCAGTTCCACAGTCAGGTTGTATCCTGAAAGCCCGTCAGGCAGGTTATCCACACTCAGAAACAGTTCACAGCTTTCACCGGCTCCCAGGGAGATTTCACCTGACGGCTCGGTTATAAGTAATGGAGAGGCCCCAGCAAGCCCTGTGCAGGTCCAGGCCGAAAAAAAGACCGCAAAGGCTAAGAGTATCGATATAAAAATTTCGGATTTTTCGGGCAACGGATCACCTCATAAAAAGTTTTTCAAAAGGGAGAAAAGGAAAAACGGAGAGAACATAAGCAAGTTTTCTCTATTTTCCCTTCGTTTTTTCTTCCTTTTTTCTTTCCTTTTTCTCCTTAATCAGATCATTGCAAACATACGCGCTACATCATCAAAATCGATCCTGCCATTTCCGTTGAGGTCGAAGTACTCCACCGGCATGTTTTCCTCTATCCAGTCCATGTTGTGGAAGTACGCCACTATATCTACGAAGCTGAACTCCCCGTTTCCGGTGAGGTCTTCATAGAACCCGTCTCCGTCAAGGTCCTGAGGGGCATATTCCTGATCCGGCAGGGGAGACAGAAGGGTCACTTCAATTCTTCCTGTTAAAAATGCCGGCTCTATGATGTTTCCTGAATCGTCATCCAGACGTTTAACCCCTATCGAAAGGTTCGCAGATCCTTTCTTCTTTCCGGAAACAGTTAGGGTGGCGAGCACAACATCTGTTGCTCCTGCCTTAACAGTATCTTCCCCGTCAACAGTCTTCAGGTAGATAGAAGTCCCTGGCAGAGAAGAATTCTCAGTAATCAGACCCCAGGAAGGATACTCTATATCAACTATCTCGGCAACAGTCGGGTCGTCAATAGCAACGGTAAGGTTGTAGCCTGAAAGACCTTCTGGGAAATTACTGGCAACGACATTTATCTCAATAGATTCGTTTTCTGAGACAGAGGAGTTTTCCGGGTCAAAATAGAGAGTAACAGTTGACCCGGAAGCTCCGGAAACTTCTATGTAATCCGATTTTAACTCGAAGTCCTTCCCAGCAGCATTTTCCACAGTCAGGTTTACAGTGTAATTTCCGGCTGCATTATAGGTATGCGAGGGATTCTGATCGGTAGCACTGGTACCGTCACCGAAGTCCCAGAACCACGAGGTAGGTGTGCCTGTAGACTGGTCCGTGAAATTGACAGTGAGAGGGGCAGTACCGCCAGTTACATCAGCAGTGAAAGCAGCAACGGGTTCAGGTTCTACAGGTGCAGAAGATACAGTGATGTAATCAGTTTTCACCTCGGAATCGCTTCCTCCAGCATTTGAAACCATAAGACTAACTGTGTAGTTACCGGCCGATTCATATGTACACGAGGGATTCTGCTCAGTTGAGTCCACAGTGCCGTCATTATTAAAGTCCCAGGAGTAGGAAGAGACTGAACCAGTTGACGCATCGGTGAACTGAACCGTGAGCGGAGCATCGCCAGAAGTGGGTACTGCAGTAAAGTCTGCAACCGGTGCAGTCTCTAGGTATTCAGCCATGAGAATTGTATTCATAGCATACATGCTGTCGCCAGAGGAGCCATTCAGGTAACTCAGTAGGCGTGCGGTATCAGTGCCATCATGAATGGCTCCGGTCACATCGTAAGAAGAGAAACCCATCTGCGGATTTGATAGATAATCACTCCAGAAACCTGGGTACTCCTGGTTGTTGAAATAGAATTTACTCTTTCCAACATCGCTTGCACTGGCCAGGATGGCTATTGCAGTAGCTTTCGAAACACCCGAGGCATTCACACCGCTGAAAGACGCATAAGCTGTGGCCTCGTCGCTGGTTACTGCATAGCTATTCCCTGCTGCGAGAATATCGAACTCATCGTTGATCCAGATCTTTCCCGTTTTTCCTGCAGGGTCGTGGTAGACAACGACCATGTACGCTCCCCACATAGCATAATCATTGCTAGCCTCAGGGGTGATGGTAATACTGTTTCCTGAGGAGTTAAACAGTGACGTTACGTTGTAGACATAAAGCCCATATGGGTAATTGTACATGCCATAACTCTTTTGATCCTTGTAGGTGGCAATCGGAGTTACGGTATTGCTGTTGAACGACATTGTAAATGCCGGGTCAGTTCCCATCTTATTGTAGCTGTACGCCTGGTAGAGCCGAGCGCTTACAACCGTTGTTCCTGCAGGGATTGGCAGGTTCGTTGATGACCATGTATATGTTTTGGCAGTCCAGTTTGCTGAATTATATGCCGTGTTTCCGGCTGAGTAAACAATCCCATGCCTTCCTTCAAACGTAGCCTGCGTTGTTATATCGTTCCCACCGGTGTACCTCTTGCCCTTGTACCCATTATTGACAACAGTTTTTGTGAGGGTCATTGAGTTGTTAGTTTCATCGAACTCGGAAACCTCATTATTAGAGTCTGCAGTGACCGTAATCTCCACGCTGTCTCCTAAGGTTCTAAGAGCAGAGTCCGTTATTGTAAGTGTAGTATTTGCTCCAACTGCAAGACCGCCAGTAGCTACATTTGTATCGACACCATTAATGGTGAATTTGACCGTAAAGTTTCCAGAATCAGCCGCACCTATATTCGTAACAGTTGCCGCTATGGTATTTGTCTCATTTGCAAAAATCTCGCCAACATTCGGGGCGATTGCTGAAACAATGAGATCAGACTTCGAAGACCCATTGACAACAATGTATCCTGTCTTTACTTCAGAATCACTTCCACCTGATCCAGTAACTGTAAGGTTGACAGTATATGTTCCAGGTTCGCTGTAAGTATACGAAGGACTCTGTACGTTACTGTCTACAATTCCATCATTATCAAAGTCCCAGGCATATGAGGATACAGTACCAGTTGAAGCGTCAGTGAACTGAACATCAAGAGGGACCGTTCCGCTGGTCGGGTCTGCAGTGAAATTTGCTACCGGTGCAGATTCCTGTTCTGCCTGGTATTCAACAACAAGTATCTGCTGGAGTGCGTCCATGCCTCCGCTAGTTGTGCTCTGGATGCCGAACTCGTTCACTGTTTCAGTGATATAGTTTGTTGCATTAAAGACCAAGGGACTTGCAGTGTTGGAACTTCCCATCCATGCATTGGTTGCCACGGTATTTCCGTTGAAAAGCAGGTTTCCTTCATCGGGTCCTGCACTTCCTGCAAAACTGTACAGCATAGCGTTCACGACATTAGTCTTGTCAATAGTCATGCCGGTGAAAGGAACGTATGCAATAGCCTCTTCTGGAGTGGTCCCATAACTGGACTCAGATAACCCAAGCTCATCGCACTCTTCGTTAATGAAGATCTGCTTCCTGGTTTCATTAGAGTTCCTGTAGACCACGACAAGAGTGCTGGGATACAGTGCGACTTTGCCGTAAAGGTCATTATTTCCATCGTAGGGAACCGTAACAAGGCTGTTTTCGGATGAGCTAAACTTGTCGGTTACATCGTAGACACAGAGCCCATATTCATAGTCAGCGTACCCGCCAAAATTACTCCAATCCCTGTAGAGAATTCCGTTTCCTGTTGAGAGGTTTCCGTTCTCTATTATGTTCCCGTTGAAGTTAATGTTCAGCCACGGATACCCACCGGGTGTCTGGTCCCAGTTGTAGGCGAAATAAAGGAGGGCCTTTTCTATAGTTGAACCAGCAGGAATCGGAAGGTCGCTTGCACTCCATGTTTCGGTCCTGCCGGAACCCCAGCCTCCAACTCCTTTATAGGCAGATTCAGGCTGTGTGGAATACAAAAGGTTACCATGGAGATCAAAGGTATTTTTAGTAGTGATATTGCTCCCGCCTTCCCAGTAGATGCCTTTGCCCTTATACCCGTTGTATTTGACCAGTTTCGCCGCACTGCTCTTGTTGTTGTTGGCCTCGTTGGTTTCAGGGATAAGGTTATCCGGATCAACGCGTGCTGTGTAGGTCACCGTGTCGCCTTCAAGATTGCGTATGGTCGGGTCGATCAGGGTTACAGTGGTCTGTGCCCCGCTCCCGAGAGACGCGATGGTTGTCGTGTTTGCGGGAACCGTACCATTGGAAACGTCGCTTGCATACAGGGCGACCTGGATATTGGTGGCGGTTTCAGGCCCGCTGTTTTTGATATTGGTGATCTTCACCGAGTTTTGTTCCCTGGAAAAGACCGCACTGGCAGGTACAGGGTTCACAATGCTGGCGATGGTGAGGTCAACCTGGGGCGTCTGTTCGATTTGACTTTTTACCACAAGGAAAGCGAGCGGGATCTTGTAGAATGCTGCAGTGCCGGTACCTGGCAGGTATCTAGCATAGGCAAACATGACACTGCTGCTGCCGGAGACAGAAGAGGTCACGTCCCATGAATCAATCCCTGAGTAGTCACCCTGCGCATCTGCGACCCTATCAAGCCCTATGTTTGTAAATGACCCGGTCTTTGCAGATGCATCGAAGTTATTATCTGATGTTGGGAAACCGTAGTAGCCATTGTTACTTGCCATGTAATCAGCGGTGAGCTTGGCCGATGTGATGCCGGAAAGCCCGCTGGTGTCAAATGTGGTTGTTCCAACGGCAACTTCACCCAGGTTATCCTCAGTATAGTAAGTGCAGGCGTCATGCCCCTCATTCACCCAGTAAGTTGTCTGGGTTGTGGAGGCGGGGTCGTCGTATGCAACAACCAGCGTCACTACCTTTATCCGGCCATCATAGGAACCCGTGGAGTCAACTTTCACCTTGATAGTATCCTCCCCAGCCTGGACCAGGTTAGTAACATCGTACCAGCTCAGGTAGTCACTTGTCACTCGGTTGGTATGGTCATTGAGCATCAGATAAGGTTCCCCGGTGCCGTGCCCTGCAAACTCGCTGTTGTCATTGCCGCCATCGCCATAGTCCCCACCCTGAAGGTAGATGAAGGGCTGTCCTTCGTCAGTTTCTGTCCAGGTGTTGTCCCAGGTCCCGTCGTTATCCCAGTCAACACTGGTGGTGTAGGTGATTTTCTTTGCATCCTGCATATGGCCGCAGTAGCTGGAGACATAGAGCCGGGCCCATTTTACCCGTCCGGATTCCGCCACAGCAGCTGCCGGCAGGGTAAACGTCCTGTCTACAGCATTAGAAAATCCTGTTGACGGAGGGTTTCCGGAGATATAAAGGTCGCCGGTCACTGTCCCAGTCTGAACTGTAGTCAATGGGAGACCACCGACCCAGTCATCTGCAGCTCCTATGCCTGTAAACAGGACAAAGCATAGAACTGCTGAGATCCATAAAAATGAAGGTTTCCTGTTCGTAAATTTTCCTCCTGTACCGTATTAGAGAAAGAGTTCCAGAGGTGTGTAACAGTCCCTATCAAAGAAGTAACAGTAATCCAACCAGAAATCAACCTGTTTCAAAAAATAATACCAAATTTTTGTCATTGTGATTTTAAGAATCTTGTAATGTATTTTCAACAAGATAGCATTAAATTATTCCTTTATCTTATAGAACCCTCTTTGACAGATTGCCTTCTCAAAAATGCTCTACAACTTCTTCCCATTTATGCTTAAATATTATTACTAATTAATATTTTATTAACAACATTTCAGATATATCAATCTTTCTAAATGTGTCTTAAAGATACAAAAGTTCATATTTGTATATACGACAAATGGCAATTTTAGTGCATTTAAGTCCTTTTTACTCAATCTGTTACTCTAAAAATTTAGAAAAATTTCATTTTTCAGCAATCGTTTATTGGTTCATTTGTTTCATTATTAAGCAAGGGATTAGTTTAATAATTATTAATATTATTAATTTAAGTAATAACATTAAACTACCATTGCATAAGGAAATTTGGCTTAAAAAGTAAAAATAATAAGTAAAAAATAGCTATTAAGCTCATCTAGAACTGAAAATCTGACAATATGATACACCGTTGATCTATTCAAAAAAAAGTAGTTACAACTCTCTTTACAATTTCCTTCCCATCCAAAATATGTCTTCCCCCAGTAAGTAATGTATATCTTGAATTTAATAATATTTAATATTCCTAAAGAAAAACAATATTAAATATAAAAATTCTTATGCCTTTATTTAAAAAATAAAAAGAAACAGC
The DNA here is from genome assembly GCF_000970285.1 of Methanosarcina horonobensis HB-1 = JCM 15518. Taxonomy (NCBI): domain Archaea; kingdom Methanobacteriati; phylum Methanobacteriota; class Methanomicrobia; order Methanosarcinales; family Methanosarcinaceae; genus Methanosarcina; species Methanosarcina horonobensis. The sequence continues at coordinate 3,616,997 of NZ_CP009516.1, forward strand.
CTTATTAGGCTGCTTCTGCCCAGAAAATGAGACTTCCCTGGAATTGCCCTGTAGACGAGTAGTTTAACGGTAGATCAAGCTGAGCTTCGGAGGTTACCGAATTTTTTGCAGCTATGATCTTACTGTAGCTGGACCAGATGCTTTGATCAAGCAAGAGCCCAGTTTTGAAAGGACCGTTTTCCTGGTCATCCACTTCGGCAGTAACCTTTATACTGGTGCCTCCGTTATTCTGGAGAGTAAGGGGCAAAGACTCACTCGGCGTTCCCGGAGAGACTATTCCGAAATCGACCGAATTCGGAGAGACAGTCAGGGAAATTGCAGGAATGATTTTCACTTTAAGTGATACCGTTGAAGAGGAACCTGAGCCCGAAGAAGCTACTTTCGCCTGCTGGATAATCTCTGCGTCCGTGCAGCCATCTTTGCTGGCCGTTGCAGTAATTGTTCCTTCACAGCTTGCATTTACCGCAAGTACAACCGTTCCGTTCGCATCAGTTGTTCCCGAACCTGTAGCACAACCGCTCAGATTTACAAATGCTCCTTCAACAGGGAAATCGTCACTTGTTACAGTATACGTAACATCGGTTTCCTCTTCCACAGTCACATTAAGGGTACTTGCAGAGAGAGAAAGGGCAGGGGTGACAGGCGTTTCATTTTCAGACACCGCCTGCTGGATAAGCTCTGCGTCCGTGTAGCCGTCTTTGCTAGCCTCTGCAGTAATAGCTCCTTTAGAGCTTGCATTTACCGCAAGTACAACAGTTCCGTCCGCATCAGTTGTCCCCGAACCTGTAGCACAACCGCTCAAGTTAACAAGTGCCCCTTCAACAGGGGAATCGTCACTTGTTACGGTATACGTAACATCGGTTTCCTCTCCCACAGTCACATTAAGGGTGCTTGCAGAGAGAGAAAGTGCAGGAGTGACAGAAGTTCTATCCTTAACAACAATATATTCGGTCTTCACCTCAGAATCACTGCCTTCAGATCCGTTTACAGTTAAGTTGACAGAGTAATTACCCGCAGTTTCATAGATATACGATGGGTTCTTTTCCTCGCTGTCGATAGTGCCGTCATTATTAAAGTCCCAGGCATAGGAAGAGATAGTACCGGCAGATTTATCGGTGAACTGGACAGTCAGTGGAGCATCTCCAGAGGTAGGAGTTGCCAAAAAGTCAGCCACTGGCGTAGCAGATGCAGATCCCTCATATTCAATAACAAGTATCTGCTGGAGTGCGTCCATGCCTCCGCTAGTCGTGCTCTGGACTCCCGCCTCGTTTCCGGTTTCATTGATGTAGTCTGTAACATCAAAGACTAAGGGGCTTCCTGAATTGGAACTTCCCATCCATGCATTGGTTGCCACGATGTTTCCGTTGAAAAGCAAGTTTCCTTCATCGGGTCCTGCACTTCCGGCAAAACTGTACAGCACAGCATTTGTGACCTTATCCACGTCAATGGACATGTCGGTGAAAGGAGCGTATGCAGTAGCCTCTTCAGGAGTGGTCCCATAATTGGATTCAGACAAACCAAGCTCGTCGCATTCTTCATTAATGAAGATCTGCTTCCGGGTTTCATTAGCGTTTTCGTAGACCACTACAAGGGTGCTGGGATACAGTGCGTTTTTGTTTTCACCAACAGATGTCATGACAAGGTTGTTTCCTGAAGAGCTAAACTTATCGGTTACATCGTAGACATAGAGCCCGTATTCATAGTCAGCGTACCCGCCAAAATTGCTCCAGTCCCTGTAGAGGGTTCCGTTTCCTGTTGAGATGTTGCCGTTATCAAGGGTGTTCCCATTGAAGTTAATGTTCAGCCACGGATATCCGCCGGGCGTCTGGTCCCAGTTGTAGGCGACATAAAGGAAGGCCTTTTCTATTGTGGAGCCACTCGGGACCGGAAGGTCGCTTGCACTCCAGCTTTCTGTCCGGGTCTCCCAGCCGACAGATTGGTAAGCAGAATCAGGCTGTGTGGAGTACAAAAGGTTCCCCTGGAGGTCATACGTATGTTGGGTAGTGATATTGCTTCCGCCTTCCCAGTAGATACCTTTGCCTTTATAGCCGTTGTATCTGACCTCTTTGGCTGCACTGCTCTTGTTGTTGTTGGTCTCGTCGGTTTCAGCGATAAGGTTGTCAGGGTCAACGACAGCAGTGTAGGTAACAGTACCGCCTTCAAGGTTGCGGATAGTAGGGTCGATCAGGGTTACTGTGGCCGTCTCTTCGCTTGCAAGGGATGCAATCGTTGTCGTGTTTACTGGAACCGTTCCACTGGATACGTCGCTTGCATACAGGGCGATTGAAATGTTGGTAAGGGTGGCAGTTCCGGTGTTCTTGACATTGTTAACTTTCACAGTATTTGCTTCCCTGGCAAAGATCGCAGAAGCAGGAACGGTGTTGACGAGCCCTGAGATGGTGAGGTCGTTCGTCGTCACCTGAGTCGCTTGAGTTACGGTTATGTAGTTTGTCTTCACCTCGAAGTCGCTTCCATCTGCGTTCGTGACTGTGAGGTTGACAGAGTAGGTTCCTGCAGCCCCATAGGTATACAGGGGATTTTGCTGAGTGCTGTCGACAGTCCCGTCATTATCAAAGTCCCAGGCATAGGAAGAAACAGTCCCTGTTGATGCATCGGTAAACTGGACCTCAAGGGGAGCAGTGCCGCTTGTTACACTTGCCAAAAAGTCTGCCACAGGCGGCTGGGAAACCGTTTCAATCGGGCTTTTTACCACAAGGAAAGCGAGCGGGATCTTGTAGAATGCTGCAGTGCCGGTACCTGGCAGGTATCTAGCATAGGCAAACATGACACTGCTGCTGCCGGAGACAGAAGAGGTCACGTCCCATGAATCAATCCCTGAGTAGTCACCCTGCGCATCTGCGACCCTATCAAGCCCTATGTTTGTAAATGACCCGGTCTTTGCAGATGCATCGAAGTTATTATCTGATGTTGGGAAACCGTAGTAGCCATTGTTACTTGCCATGTAATCAGCGGTGAGCTTGGCCGATGTGATGCCGGAAAGCCCGCTGGTGTCAAATGTGGTTGTTCCAACGGCAACTTCACCCAGGTTATCCTCAGTATAGTAAGTGCAGGCGTCATGCCCCTCATTCACCCAGTAAGTTGTCTGGGTTGTGGAGGCGGGGTCGTCGTATGCAACAACCAGCGTCACTACCTTTATCCGGCCATCATAGGAACCCGTGGAGTCAACTTTCACCTTGATAGTATCCTCCCCAGCCTGGACCAGGTTAGTAACATCGTACCAGCTCAGGTAGTCACTTGTCACCCGGTTGGTATGGTCATTGAGCATCAGATAAGGTTCCCCGGTGCCGTGCCCTGCAAACTCGCTGTTGTCATTGCCGCCATCGCCATAGTCCCCACCCTGAAGGTAGATGAAGGGCTGTCCTTCGTCAGTTTCTGTCCAGGTGTTGTCCCAGGTCCCGTCGTTATCCCAGTCAACACTGGTGGTGTAGGTGATTTTCTTTGCATCCTGCATATGGCCGCAGTAGCTGGAGACATAGAGCCGGGCCCATTTTACCCGTCCGGATTCCGCCACAGCAGCTGCCGGCAGGGTAAACGTCCTGTCTACAGCATTAGAAAATCCTGTTGACGGAGGGTTTCCGGAGATATAAAGGTCACCGGTCACTGTCCCAGTCTGAATTGTAGTCAATGGGATACCACCGACCCAGTCATCTGCAGCTGCGGCGCCTGTAAACAGAGTAAGGCAGACTCCACTGCTCAAAATCAGAGTTAACAATATAAAAATTAATTTCTTGTTCGTAAATTTTCCTCCTGTACGTCCTGGAGAAAAAAATTCCAGAGCTATGTACACAACAGTTCCTACTAGGGAAGTAACAGAAACCCAATAGTTTTCAAAAAAAAATTGTTTCAATTATGAGCTGGAAAAATACTCATAGTTAATTTTTAAGCCAGGTAGCGCTGGATTATTCCCTTTTCTGATAGGATTACCTTTTGCAGATTACATCTAGAATTATTTTCTCCATAACTTCTTCCCAATTTAGGTCTAATTATTAATACTAATAATCATTTTATTAACAAATTTTCAGATATATTAATCTTTCTAAATGCTTTTTGAATGGATAAAAATTATCATTTATGAGGATTAAGTAGCAATTTAGCAGTGTTCAAAGCTTTAAACTTAATTCGGAAATCATTCGGAACATATCTTTTTTGAATAATTATTCACGCCGGAAAATACTCACATTTTTTAAATACGATAGTCTATTTTCAACACAATTGCTGCGAAAAATTTGGAAAAAACATGCACTCTCTATATTTGATGGCTAATATGACTATTTATTAAACCAATTATCAAGTCATTTGCATAATTATTATTAATATTTTAAAATAAAATAGCAATATTTAGCAATAAAATAATTATTAGAAATTAACTTAAAAGAATTACTATTAAAAAATTAATCATAAATAACCATGAATTCAATATAAAATCTTTTGGGTTTTAAGAATAACAACTCCTTATAAGGCCAGAAAAAAACAAACATTTTTCTTAAGAATGAGGATCCCTAATAATTTTTAGATTCCAACCTTTCTTACGAATCCCTGTTTCCTCAGGATACAGGCATGAAAATTACCCTAAAAAAACAAAGCTTTTTCTGGTTAGGATTATAACTTCTTTCTGATTCTCACGATATCCCAAATAGAAAATTATAAAAAGCAGCCTTGTCAGGCTGCTTCTGCCCAGAAAAGAAGGCTTCCCCGGAATTGACCTGTCGACGGGTAGTTTGCCGGAAGGGCAAGCTGAGCTTCGGAGGTTACCGAACTTTCTGCAGCTATGACCTTACTGTAGCTGGACCAGATGCTGTTATCAAGCAGAAGCCCAGTTTCGAAAGGACCGGCCTCCTGGTCATCCACTTCAGCGGTCACTTTCATACTGGTGTCTCCATTATTCTGGAGAGTCAGGGGCAAGGACTCACTCGGTGTCCCCAGGGAGACTGTTCCGAAATATAGAGAATTCGGGGAGACCGTCAGGGAAACTGCAGGAATGAGATTTACCTCGAGCGATACCGTTGCAGGAGAACCGGATCCAGAAGAGGAGGATTCTACCGCCTGCTGGGTAAGCTTTGCACGGGTATAGCCGTCTTTGCTGGCCTCTGCAGTAATAGCTCCTTTAGAGCTTGCATTTACCTCAAGTACAACCGTTCCGTTCACATCAGTTGTTCCCGAACCTGTAGCACAGCCACTCAAGTTAACAAGTGTCCCTTCAACAGGGGAATCGTCACTTGTTACGGTATACGTAACATCGATTTCCTCTCCCACGGTCACATTAAGGGTACTTGCAGAGAGAGAAAGGGCAGGGGTGACGGTTGCTCCATCTTTATAACTGATAACAAGGATTGCATTTGAAGGAGCCAGATAGTCGCCATTGTTGTCCGTAACTAAGGGAGGTATTATCCTTGCCCTGTTGTTTTCGGCCAGAAGATAGGTTTCGACAGACCGTGCTTCATCGATGTCCAGATCAGAATAGGGTGTCGAGTCATAAATTCCTGAAGTGTTCATTTCATTGAATTCTAGAGATATACCAACATGCCCCCCGGACTGGACTGTAGTCCAGAGGCGGGCCTCGTCTACACTGCTGAGATCTATGGACCCTTCAAACGGAATTTCTACGGTAGCTTCCTCTGGAGTAAGACCACCTGAAGTACTCATCGTACTTACCATGTCGCAGCCTTCGTTGATCCAGTATTCGATTTCCTCCCCAGAGGAGTCTTCATATACTACAAGCAGGGCAATCCCGTCAAAACAGACAAAGTTTCCGTTATCACTATGAGTGTTTGTGACCACTGTAGTATAAGTTCCGCTTCCGGTCACTAGCCCTGTTACGTCATAAGCCCAAGTCCCTGTCGGGTAGTCATATTGTGAGCCCCAGCCTTTCTGATCTTCGTACTCGGCTTCAGGAGTTAGAGGGCTACCTTCAAACTGCAGACTCATGGAAGGAATAACTCCAGTAGTATCTGTTGCACTCCATGTCCAGAAGTTGTAGAGCCGGGCAAACTTCACAGTTGCTCCTTCAGGAAGCTCCAGGGAGTGGCTTACGCCGTATGTATCTCCGGAAAATACCTTACTACTGTAGCTGCTGTTTCCATAATCATAAATAACGTTTCCTTTAACCATACCATGGGCATAGGTTTCAAGAGGATTATCACCAACGTATCCGTTATGCAGCACCTCCTGTGTCTTACTCAGTGCATTATTTTTTGCGTCCGTATCGCTCATGGTAGAACCTGGGCTGATAACTGCCCTGAGGATATAATCCTTTATTTCTTCCGGCTTCCATAAAAAATCAACCGTTTCGGTAGCACCATTTGCAAGTCCGGGAACCTGCTTACTTTCAATAAGGATGCCATCTGAATAAAGTTCGATGTCAAAACTGTCTGCTTTCTCTGGCCCGTTGTTTATTACAGTAACGCTTACTGTATTGTTCAGGTTGTCCCAGGCTCTGGCAAAACCATTGTGCGAGATTTTTACCGTCTGTACACTCAGATCAGTTGAAGACATTTCTCCGCTGTTACCAGAGGTTTCATTAGAGGTATTATCACCGGGGTCACCAGAAGATGATGTCGTGTATTCGGTTGTCAGAATGCCAAGGGCACATTTATAGAATGCAGCATTCCGGTCATATGTCAAGGTATTTTTGCCGGTAGATTCTAAATAATCTTTAACATCCCATGCATCGGACCCACAGTAAGTTCCCTGCGACGTGCCTGAGGCGAGATTATTACCATTAAAAGTGTATGCTCCATCCGTGCTTGCCATGTGCACAACTGTGAGTTCTGCATCAACCAGGGAAGAATCTTCCGGCAAATCTGCCTCAAAATCTGTGCTTCCCACATAAGTTTCACCCTGATAATCTTCAACATAATAAGTGTCCGCGTCATGTCCGCGGTTGATCTGGTACCAGATCTTGTTCCCACTGCCATCATTATAAGCCACAACAAGGGTTATCAGTTTTATCCGTCCGTCAAAGGAACTATCGAGAGGTGCCGTGCTTACTACAGCTGTATTTTCCCCAGCTTCGATAAGGCTCGTGACATTATAATACATCATATAGTCACTGGTTACCCTGTTTACATGGTCATTTACTTGGACGTATGCTTCCCCGTCATTGCCCCCGTCGACAATGAAATGAAAAGGAACATTCAGAGTTTCGTTTCCAAGGGTCATACCGTTGAAGCTAACGTTTGCGGTTCCCGAGTAATTATTTTGCATGTGACCACAATATACGGTAGTGAGCAGCATTGCCCATTCGACTTTGGCATTATCTGGAAGGGTAAATGTCTGATCTATTGTTTTTGCATCATTAATTCCCTGATCCGCTGTTCCGTAATAGCTATCAACATAGACACCACCGTCTACTGTTCCACTCTGGACAGAGGTGAGAGGAATTCCGCCTACGTAATTATCAGCAAGGCAGACTCCGCTGCTCAGAGTCAACGTTAACAGTATCAAAATTAGTTTTCTGGTCGTAAATTTTCCTCCTGTACTGGGTTTCGAGAAAAAAATTCCTGAGTTCTATGCCAATCAGTTCCTGATAGAGGGATAACAGGAATCAAAGGTGTTGCCAGAAAATCAGAATAAATAAATTTTCATTATTCTTTAGTAAAAAATATTTAATGCCCCTATTTTGTGGTAGATGGAAGATCGAATAATTCCTGCCTCCGATAGGATTCATTTATACATATGTCTCTTAAACATCTTTTTCTCATAAAATCTTCCCAGTTAATGCTTAATATTTAATACGAACATGTATATTATTCATAAATTATCCAATATATTAACCTTTCTGCCAATCATCCAGATTAATTATATTCTAATTATTACATTAAGTGATATGTAAAATGTCACGTATTAAGGTATTAAATATCGAAAATAATACTTATTACAAACCTATTTATGCTTCAGAACTTTTAGCTGTAATCTATAAACTGAGTAAATGAAAAAAAGTAAAAATCTTGTATTAATTTATTTTTACTAAATATTAATATTTGTTTAGAAAATAACAATTTTTAATAATTATTTTACTCACATATTGATTAAAATGTTAAAAATAAAAAATAAATTACATTTAAAGATGGCATTTTATCCAGATATAAGATAGCAGAGAAGGGCAAAAATCTTTTAAAGGCTTGTAAATTTACCTTGGCCAAATTTTGTGATTTAACTGCATTAAAAAATATAGTCATTTAGCGGTTGCAAAACATAAAGCTCATTTATTCATGTATTATTCTTTCTCGTACCTCCTTACTGTTCATCAATTATCGCCTACGTTAGCTTGATGTACCTGCAGAATAAGAATCTGTGTATGGAAGAATTCAGTTCGGGCAGTAAGCAAAAGCCTCAAAAAACAAAGTATCAGCTCATTCTTATTGATGCCCTTAAAAAAGAAATCGAAATAGCCCGCAGGCTTGATCCTGAAAAACTTGCAGCCGAAATAGAAAAAACAGGTTTTTCCTGTCAGTATTGCGGAAAGTGCTGCAGACGAGCTTTTGGAGACAACAGAGTAGTTTTAACCCCAAAAGAAATTGAAAAAATTCAGGAGTACACTGGATTTTCAAAACTTGAGGTTGCAGGTCCTCTTATTCCTGATGCCTGCCAGTTTGAAGAATACGGAGACGAGGAAGAAGATAGGGATAGAAAAATTTCTTCCGGACTATCAAAAATATCAGAAACAGGCGAAGAAACGTTCTCGGAACTCTCCAATCTGTTTGAGCTTCTGAAGGAAGACATAGATTCGGAAGGAAATATCCATACCTACGGCTGGATGCTCAGGCGGAAAAGAAACGGAGATTGCATTTTTCTTGAAAAAGACACAAACCGATGCAGAATATATCCTGTGCGCCCGATGCTCTGCAGCACCTACCCATTTTACATTGAGGGGCTCAAACTGTATACCTGTGAATGTGAAGAAGGACTCGGAGATCATATTTCTGCTGAAGAGAGCCTAAAGCTTGCAGAGACTCTGCTTTCCAGATACATTTTGGAACTCGAAGACACACTTGCCATGTACGAAAAATATGAGGATTTCGAGAGATCGGAAAAAGGTAGGGAGATTGCCAGAAATAGTCTGGAAAAAGGAACGTGTATCTACATAGTCCATGACAGTAAAGGAATTACAAAAATTATTGATTGAGCTGTGAGATTTAAGAAGGTCTCTGTGATTCCTGATAACTGATAAATTGGCGGAGCTATTGGCGCCCAGAAAGAATCATACGGCTTTCCTTTTCCGCGCCGCGCTGGTCTGGTGCCCGCCTGCAAACCAGTAAGAAGACCAATCTGCAAAATAGCACCTCAGTTAAGAGAGACAAAGTCCAGAAAAAGTCTCACTGGCCTGAGGTAACAATTTATTTGCTGATACAAAACTCTTCTACTCTGTCCTGAACTCTATTTTTGTCCTGAATCATCAATTAAATTTATTTATTAGAAAGCGCCAGTTATTCCCCATGACCGGAATGTCTGGTAGTGACAATCGCCCGATGACCGTTTCGGAGAAGATCTTTTCGAAGGCCTCCGGAACTCCCGTGAAAGCCGGGGATTTCGTACTGGCAAACATAGACCTGGCAATGACCCACGACATCACAGGTCCGCTGGCAGTCCAGGGCTTTTACGAAATCATGAGAGATGAAGAAGAAAAGAAAGTATGGGATCCGAGCAAAATTGTAATTATATTCGATCACCAGGTCCCTGCGGACTCAATTAATGCCGCACAAAACCATATTATGCTCAGGAAGTTTTCACAAGAGCAGGGTATTTTAAATTATGATGTTTATGAAGGAGTCTGCCACCAGGTCCTGCCGGAAAAAGGGCATGTATTGCCAGGAGACCTGATTGTGGGCTCTGACTCCCATACCTGTGCATACGGGTCTCTGGGGGCATTTTCTACCGGCATAGGATCCACTGACATGGCAGCCGTTTTTGCTACAGGCAAACTCTGGTTCAGAGTTCCGGAGACTTTCCGTTTTGAAGTAGAAGGCAAACTGCCAAAGCGCGTTTATTCCAAAGACCTTATCCTGCACCTAATAGGAGACGTAGGGGTAGAAGGTGCCAGATATATGGCAGCCGAATATGCAGGTTCGACAATCCGCTCCCTTTCTATCCCCGAGCGCATGACCATGTCCAACATGGCAATTGAGATGGGAGGAAAAGCAGGGATTATAGAAGCCGATGAGGTTACTGAAGCATACCTCAAAGAGCGCGTTCCAGGCTACAAGCTTGATCCGTACTGGAAGTCCGATGAAGGCGCAAAATACCTGGATGTCAGGCACTACGATGTCTCTGACCTTGAACCCCAGATTGCCTGCCCGCATAATGTTGATAACGTAAAGCCGGTAAGCGAGGTTGAAGGCACGAAACTTGACCAGATCTTTATGGGCTCCTGCACTAACGGCAGATTTGAAGACATCAAGATAATGGCCGATATTATGGGCAATGAACCGGTTGCAAAAGGTTTGCGCCTCCTTGTCGTGCCTGCTTCAAAAACCGAGTATATGAAATTGCTGAAAACCGGATATATTGAAAAGCTCATGAATGCCGGTGCAATCATAGAAGCACCCTGCTGCGGACCATGCATGGGCGGTTCTTTCGGCCTCCTTGGTCCGGGAGAAGTCGGGCTTGCAACCTCTAACCGCAACTTCAAGGGAAGAGAAGGAAGTGCAGAATCTTTTGTTTACCTTTCTTCCCCTGCAACTGCAGGAGCTTCCGCCCTTACAGGAGAAATCACAGACCCCAGGAAGGTTTAAAACCCTCCTGTTTTTACTTCTTTTTAATTTTCAAATCAATCAGTAATAACCTAATATTTATATAAAACAGGTGTTCGAATGCCGGAGGCTGACCTATCCATTTTAAACAGGGTGTATGAGATCATCCTGAACCGGAAAGAAAACTACGACGAAAATTCATATGTCTGCAAACTTTTAAACCACCGCAAAGGCATGAACAAGATTCTCGAAAAGGTTGGAGAGGAATCCATTGAAACCATCCTTGCAGTCAGAAACGAAGATCATAAAGAAATCGTTTCGGAGAGCTCGGACCTGATCTTCCATCTGCTGGTATTGCTTGCAGCAAATAATGTTACTCTTGATGAAATCGCAGCTGAGCTAAGTGCCAGGCACGAAAAAATGAAAAGAGACTGAAAGAAATGCCTCAAGAAGACAAAGATTTAAAGGAACAGACAGGACATGAAGAGATAGATATTAAAGGACTCAAAAAGAGTAGTAAAAGAGATTGAGAGGGTTTGAAGCTCCTTAACTTCTGTCCTTCGGTCTGGCATTCCCTTAACTGAATTGCAGTTTCAATAAACTGCAAGTCTTCAATACACAGCGAGTTCATTCAGTACATCGGTTTTTGACAAGGTTCCTTTGGGAACTCCGTTGATTGTTACAATAAGCCTTCCTACGTTATATTTATGGAAGAGTTTTACGACATCATAGAGCTGCATGTCTCCGTCAACGGTTATCAGCTCTTTCGTCATTATGTCCTTAACCTTTACATTTGGTTTTCCCTGGGCAATGGCATGTGCGATATCGGTATAGGTGATTATCCCTACAATTTTTCCTTTATCTTCCACAGGAGCTCCATGTACATTATTCCGGATAAAAAGTCTTGTTGCTTCCTGGATGCTGGCGTTCATGTTAACAAGGAGCGGAGGATACTTCATATAATGCTTGACATGCTTTTTAGGCAGGGAGATCATTTCTGTGATATTAAAAAGGATTGAATTATTAGTGTCATCCCTTCCCGTAACCTCACCACGGATTATCAGGCGGTTTACCGGTGTCGGCCCTACCTGAAGCTTGTCATCCATTACAAAATCCCTGATATTTCCTATTACTCTTATTACCCCGTTGCAGGCGTCGGGATTCCGGACGGTCGTAAAGCTTATTTCTGCAGCTGTTGCCCCGTTAACTATTACGTTGTTTCTGTAGAGAGGAACTACGGATTCATTTTTTAGCTGCTGAATGCGTAAAGAATCATACGCTGCCCCTGTCGGTTTATATCCTCCTTTCGGCCCGGGGACCCCCTCAACCAGGCCAAGAGCTTTTAATAACTGCATCTGGTTGCGGACAGTTCCAGGATTCCTCTGGATAACTTCGGCAATTTCTTCCCCTTTAATTGCCCTATCTTTTTGCCGCTGAAGATTGATTAATGCAATGATAATGTCTTTTTGAATCGGAGTAAGTTCCATACTACCACCATCAATTTCATATACCTTGTATCAGGATGATGTATAACATCTATACATCGAGAATAGTTAGATCGTCTTATTTACCATAATTAATGATTATAAATTCCTAATACAAATTACAATTACAAATATAAATAAAGTCCGGTTCTGCTAAGAAATATGGCTGGTTTTATATCTGCATTTAAGTTATTATAATTTGGAATTAAATATAATTTATAAATGAAACCTGGTAGACAAGAGTTACGACATTATTGTTAATTATGGAACGAATAAAAATAAATTAAACAGTACTTTGTAGACAACCGTATTATTATGGAAAAATGGTGTTTTAAGGATAAACATATGTTTTGCAGTATATAATATCTCTCTTAACTGAGTTCAATGATCCAAATCGAGTTAAAGAAACTCCGCTAAGAAGTTTTTGCCAAATATTTACTTGCGGACTTTAGATTTTTCTGTTAGATTTCTCCGATCAGAAAAACCTTTATATAGATTAAAAGAGCCCCCAGAGGGTTAGAAAATGATGATTTTTGAGAAAATTCACACAGTTCCTACTTCCGAGGAGTTAACCAATAAAGCATTTAAACGGGCAGCAAGAGCTATGTCCGGGAAAACTATTGATGGGAGGGACAGCCGTCTTAGAGCCAATGAGTCCATGGTACTGACGGCTGCAAATATTTTCACGGATAACCTTGCAAATATAGTCAGGCGATTCCCGAGTTTCGAACAATTACCCAGATTCTATTATGAACTGACAGACATCCTTGTAGGCGTAGAGAAACTCAAGATGTCCCTTGCATCTGTGGACTGGGCAAGCAGAAAAATTCATGAAGTTGCAAGGAGCTATGTAGGAAAAATCCGGGACTCGGACATTCCGGAACCTGTAAGAAAAGAAGCTTTCGGCAGGCTTGCATCCATAATCAATTCCATCAATAAGGACCTCCTCTTTCTGAACGAAGCCAGAAACATTCTCAGAAAACTCCCTGATGTTCAGGACGAGCCAACGATTGTAATCGCGGGCTATCCCAATGTGGGAAAGTCGAGCTTTGTTTCAAAAATTACCGGTGCAACCCCTGAAATCGCTCCTTATCCTTTCACAACAAAAGGTGTAACTATAGGTCACTTTACACGGGATGGAGTCCGCTATCAGGTTATGGACACACCCGGTCTTCTTGACCGCCCCATGGCTGAGAGAAACGATATTGAGCGGCAGGCAATTACCGCAATCCACTATCTGGACGCAGTTGTAATGTTCATAATTGACCCGAGTGAGAGCTGCGGATATGAGATTGAAGACCAGAAACGCCTGCTTGCAGAAATCAGGGAGAACTTTAACCTTCCCCTGCTTGTGGTCGCCAATAAAGCTGACAGGCCGGAGTTCACTAAAACGGATGAGGTCGAGCTGAACATGTCCACAATTACAGGAGAAGGAATCGAAAATGTAATGGACAGGCTTCTGGAGATGATTGAAGAAAAACGCCTTAGGTCTTCAGAAGAGCAGTCTTTAGAAAAACAACTTTCAGAAGAGCCGGATGGGGAATCTTCTCTCTGACTTTTTATCTAACCTGTGTTCAGACTATCCTGAGCTGCATCAGCAGGGCAAGTGTGATAAGTATCAGCCCTGTTGTCAGCCGTATTTCCACCCTTCTTCTTTCTCTGAACTCAGTAACTTTTGTAGGGCTTAGTCCGAAGGCGAGTAAAAGCCCGAGGCAAACTACAGGCAAAAGAAGTCCAAGATTGTAAATTCCCATGTATACTATTCCTCTTGCTACATCTGTTCTTAATGCCAGCATACTCAGGATCGAAAGATAGATTGCCCCGACGCAGGGAGCTTTGACCAGGGAAAACATACCCCCTGCAAGGAAGGACAGAAGCAGGAGATTCTTTTCACCCATTCGGCTCATAAAGTCCTTAAGGGATTTCGGGGTCCTGAAGGTAGATTTTGCATGTGTCCTCAGCCAGTAGGCATCATAGATATGCCAGAGCCCGAGCAGGGCAGTCAGCAGGATAGTAATTACCGAAAAATGCATCCTGAGGTGAGGCATGAGATTGACAGTGCTCAAAATGCTTAACCCTGCAAACATATACATGGTGAAGACTCCAGTAGAGAAGCCAAGAGTGATTTTGAGCATTTCTTTTTTCCCTCCTCCCTGCTGGGCCAGGGTAACAGAGGCCAGAAAAGCCATTACTGCAAGCAGGCAAGGATTAAAACCGGCAAGGATACCTGCAGCCAGTACTAAGAAAGGGCTCATTCTCTCAAGGTGTTTACTTTTTCCTTCCCTGCTTCCTGTAAGAGGATACCCGGATTCAGGGGAAAAGAAAAAAGTAGGGGCTTCGATGGTCTCCTGAAAAAAAATTTCGATTGTGTTCAAATTTCCGTAAAAATATCCGGTTGATCCGCCTCCTGCCGAAAAGCTCGAACCGGAAGCAGGGCTCAGTAACAGCAAAATAGATATAAAAACAAGAGTTCCTTTGGTTACAGGCAGCGGACACATTAATTGCTTTTTCATACCTCTCTTCCGAAGCTATTTTTGCAGAAACATTCAGAAATTCCTCTTATGGATGGTATCCCTTTAGAGAACATGATTCTTCGATACGGACAGTTTTCATCAATAAATAGAAATTACTTTTGGGGTGTTCTGGTTGGAAGGTTTTGATCAGAAAAATGCTCAGTGCAAAATATTACTGGTTAACGTGTAGTGGAACAGCTGCAAAAAGCTTTTTTCTATATATCAGGGTATCTGGATACCTCGATATAAATTTTCCCAAAGTTAACAGCATTATTCTGAAACGAGTTAATTGAATAAAAATAAAAGTGCAGGAAAGAAAAGAATACAGAGAAAGAAGTGAATGCAAAGAAAAGTGAAAAGAGAAAATAGAAAAAGGAAGAAAAAAGAAAAAAGAAGCTCCTCTTTAACTTTAAGGCGTGAAGTCCCCTTCCTCGGAGCGAAGCGACAGGTGGGGGATGAAAGCCGTCAACTTCACTATATTAAGTTTAACAAAACCTATATATTTCTTTAAAACGCATAATGTATAGTATGTTAAAAGCCTACAAATATCGAATCTACCCTAGCAAAAAACAAAAGGAAATGATACAAGTTCATTTTGGTGCATGTAGATTTGTCTATAACTGGGCTTTAGAACAAAAGATAAAAACTTATGAACAAACTAGGAAATCAATATCGAGGTTTGATTTACAGCACATTTTAGTCCATGAGGTAAAACCTTCTAACAAATGGTTGAAAGAAGCTAATTCACAGGCTCTACTTGCCTCTTTAGTAAATGTAGAATCAGCATTTACGAAATTCTTTAGAGAGAAATCCGGATTTCCTAAGTTCAAGTCTAAGAAAAATCCGGTTCAATCATATCAAATGCCTCAACATTATGCGGTAGATTTTGAGAAGCAGATAATTAAGCTTCCTAAAATAGGTGAAGTTAAAACCATACTTCATAGAAGGTTTGAAGGCAAACTTAAAACCGCAACAATTTCAAGATCAAGTACAGGAAAATATTATATCAGTATCCTTGTAGATAATGAAAAAGATATTCCTGAAAAGCAGAACTTTTCAGAATCAACTACAATAGGTATTGATGCAGGCATCAAAGATTTTGCAGTTCTATCAAATGGAGAAAAGGTTGAAAATCCAAAATACCTTGAAAATTCTCTAAAAAGAATGAAAGCTCTCCAAAAAAGAGTATCGAGAAAAGTTAAAGGCTCTAAGAATAGGAATAAGGCTAGACAGCATCTTTCAAAAATCCATGAAACTATTAGCAATCAGAGAAATAATTTCCAGCATCAACTCTCTTTCAGACTGATTAGCGAGAACCAAGCTATTGCGCTGGAAACTCTGAATGTTAAAGGTATGGTAAAAAATCATTGTCTGGCTCAATCTATTTCAGATGCTTCGTTGAGTAGTTTTGTAACAAAATTAGAGTATAAAGCTGAATGGTTGGGAAAAACCATTTTACGAATAGGAAGATTTGAGCCATCTTCTAAATTATGCAATGTTTGTGGGCATCACAATTCTAATCTAACTCTTGATGTTAGAGAGTGGACGTGTCCTGATTGCAAAACAAAGCATGACAGAGACATAAATGCTGCAATCAATATCAAAAAGTTCTCTTCAAGATCAAAATCTTATAGTTATCTGACACCTATGGAACGCAGGGGATGAGCTTGTGGACTTGCGAACGGTAGTTCGAGGGATGAAGCAAGAAGCCCCTTCCTCGCTTTCATCAGAAAGCAGGGAGGGGTAGTTCACTAGACTTAGAGCACTTTTTCCATGATGCTCAGGGCTTTTTCGATATCTTTCATTGAAGCCGCATAGGAAATTCTTATGTAGCCGTCACCCGCGCTTCCAAAGGCTGTTCCCGGGACTACGACAACACCGTTTGAGATCATTTTTGAGGCGACCTCTGCGGAGTTTGAGACTCTCGGGAAGGCATAGAAAGCTCCTTTAGGAAGAGCGCATTCCATCCCGAGTTCATTGAGCCCTTTTACAAGCACGTCCCTGCGTTTCCTGAATTCTTCACGCATGACATTGATAGAATCTTTTGGTCCGGTAACTGCAGCGTAAGCAGCTTTCTGGGCAATTGAGTTTGCACAGGCCTGTACGTACTGGTGCACTTTAAGCATCTGGGCAATGTACTCTTTTCTTGCTGCGAGGTATCCGAGTCTCCAGCCTGTCATAGCATAGCTTTTTGAAGTCGCGTTTACAGTAATCACATTATCCGAATAGCTGGCAGGGCTTACATGTTCGCCTTCGTAAATAAAGTACTCGTAAACCTCGTCAGAAATGATGGTTATATTGTGGTCATCTGCAATCTCGGCAAGGGCTTTGATATCTGCCCTGCTTGAAACAGCGCCTGTAGGGTTGGACGGGGAATTAAGGATAATGGCTTTTGTCTTAGGAGTAATTCTCTCAAGCACGGAGTCCGGCTTCATGGTAAGGTCTTCCGCAAGAGGTACACTTACTACTTTTCCGTTCAGGATTTCAGTCAGGGCGTTGTAGGACACAAATCCGGGATTTGAGATAAGAACCTCGTCTCCGGTATTGAGGAGGGCTGCAAGGGCAACAGTAAGGGCTTCAGAGGCTCCTGAAGTCACAATTATTTCCTGAGGAGAGACCGAAAAACCGTTTTCTTCCTGGAATTTATGGCTCAGGGCTCCCCTCAGTTCAGGGATTCCGGGACCTACGGTATATCCGGTAAAACCTTCATTTATGGCTTTAATTGCTGCGGCTTTTATGTGTTCAGGGGTATCGAAATCGGGCTGTCCGAGCCCGAGATTGATGGCGTTTGAGCCTGCAGCTTCGAAAATCTTTCTGATTCCGGATGTATCTATCCGGGAGACGTTTTCTGAAAACTTAATTTCCTTCAAATCATTCCCTCCTTCAGTCCCTGCAAATTACATACCATAAATCCTGCTTTTTTGCCTTAACATGTTATTGTAACGATTATTTTAAGCCATTATTTAAAAATCAGCCCATTGTCCACTATCGATTGTTCAATAACTACTACCTTTATTCGATATTTGTGTGCCTTGACTTGAGTTCTGCTTCTGAAGCACCTGTAAGTGTAATCAACTGGGCAATTATTGAGTCCAGGAAGACAAGGGAGGTAATTTCAAAAGCAGTGCCCAGGGGAGGCAGATTCTTGTAATCTCCTCTCATATTTTTTTCGAGGTAGCCGCCTGCATCATGATCGTTTTTCGTCTTGCTCGGAAGGATCATTGCAATATCAGAGATTCTGCCGAGGGTAGACTCCTTTTTGGAGGTGACGGTTATAAGGGTTGAGCCTATATCCTTTACAATTTTCCCCAGGTCTGCTATGGAACGGGTTTCTCCAGAACCTGAAATAGCAATCACAACATCCTGTTGCCGGACAGCCGGGGTGGTGGTTTCTCCTACAACGTATACTGTGAATCCGAGGTGCATCAGTCTCATTGCAAAAGCTTTGGCAACAAGCCCGGACCGGCCTGCCCCCATTACAAAGACTCTTTCCCCTTCCAGAATCTCCTGAAGCATACTTATTATAGCTTCGCGGTCAAGTACCTTAATTACCTCATTGAGGTTTTCCGCTATAAGTTCCATTGATAAAATTACATCTTTGCAGTCTTTTACCTGATCTTTTTTCATATGAGTTCTCCAAAAAGCATTGAGTTGAGTTCTCAATGACTAATAATAATAACTTTTTATTTACTTCTACCGGATAACTGAGAATAATCTCAAAACACTGGAATGTCGAAAACTGGCGGAGTTTCTGAGACAACTAACTATACAGTATTACTGGAACTACCGAGACTAAAACTCCTGAAATCCTTTCCAGATAACCTTTTTCCGTTTTCTTAAACTTATTGGTAGGGATTTCAGGACAAATTTCTGGAAGCTTCTGTTTTATCCTGCTGCTGTGCCTGCCCATCATCGGCTTGTTTGCTGCTCAGTTTTATAATTAATAGCTTTTAGTTCCCAGCTGTCGATACTATTTCTGAATTCCTGGTAAAGCCGCTGTATATCGCAGTCACTCCCGTTCCAGTAGAAATCCTTTCGTACCTCCCCTTTCTGGAGTTCTTCAAGTACAAACCTGGACAAATGGAAGAGAGCTTTTTTGTTGGAAAAGGGAATGCTGTAATTTACGCGATAACCGCCGGCTGTTTTACCGTAGGACACAAGGATATATCCTTTACTTTCATATTCCGTGATCTCATCAAAGTCGCAGATTATCTCAAACTCGTGAACAGTAGACGGATCTACCTTTGAAATACCAATGAGTACCTGCGCTATGATATAATCAGGAACCTTTCGTCCGAACCATACTGCAATTTTCCCGTAGGTACAGACTACGTCAACGTCGTTCCTGCCCATCTCAAAGGAGCCTAGGGACTGGGGAGGGGATAGTTTTGCTTCCAGGTCTTGGGTCTTTTGGGCACACATTGTTTCCACTTCGTTACTTACTTGCAGAGACAAGTGCACTAATTAGATTCCTGTCCTTTTTAAGGGTTTTGAGCTGGTTTGCGGGCCCTATAACCGTAAGTCTCTTGCTGCTCTGTTTTTTGAAAAACTTTCCCAGCAAAGAGGCGTCGGCATTTGCAGGGTAGCTCTGCATCTCGATTCCAGAAAACACGTCCGGCTGAATTGCTGACATTGTCATCTCAATGAGTTTCGCTTCCTCCATAGGGTTAAGACCCTTTTCAAGCACAAGGATTTTGCCTTTTCGCACCTCGTCGATTATATACCGGACTTTTTCCATGGAAGCCATCTGAGATATCTTGGCTTCAGATACAAGATCAAGTTGGATTCCCTGCATTTGGATCACCCGAACTGTTTGGCCAGAGCTTCGTAGAATGAGTCCATTCCCACCCCTTCAAGCGCCGAGACAGGTACCATGGGATGTTGAGGGAAGGCTTCCTTTATAACTCCGGGGTCAGCGTCAGGAAGGTCTACCTTATTTGCTACGATGAGAAGCGGAAGGTTTCTGGCTTCCATGTTTCCTATAACAGTTACATTGACCTGAGTATAGGGATTTTCTGTAGAATCCATAACCAGTATGACTCCGTCAAGGTCATCCAGCCATTTGACAGCCTCAATTACGCCCTCTGTTGCTTCTTTGGATCTTTTCTTTGATTCGACATCACTCATTCCCTGTTCCATAAAGTCGTGGAAGTCGATCTTCGTTGCAAGCCCGGGAGTGTCAACAATATCAAGACTGATAGTGTGCCCGTTAGTCTCAATAGTAACTCCGTTTCTCCTTTTTGCATGCCTGGTCTCGTGGGCGATGTGTGAAACCGAGCCCATGGTTTCCTCGCTTCCGACCCAGTCCCTGAGGATACGGTTACTGAGGGTTGTCTTGCCTGCATTGGGGGGGCCGTAGATGCCGATACATGCTCCTTTTTTCTTGAAGAGTTTATTGAATATTTTTGAAAAGCTTACCTTAAATCGTTTTATCATATTCATGGCTTCCCTCCATTGGGAAAAGCATAACACCAAAGGATTTCTCGGATTGCTTTCCTGTATGGATTACTGGTGTTTTCGTGACCTTTTTATTTAATTGATCATAGCATATAAATAATTTCCATTTGTTAAGCTGTGGGAATCGGAGAAATTGGAGATACTGACTTCTCCTTTTCAGTATACCTGGGATAAACAGCAGACCTGGGTCTTTCTATATAAAAAATAGAAAGTGCCTGCGTGAAATAACACCAGAATATAAATAAATTACTTCATATCGCCTGATTCCCGCAGAAATTTAACAAAAAGTTTTTGATAAAGAAAATGTTCAGCCTGTCTGTAACTCATTTCCTATTGTCTGTAACTCATTTCCTATTGTCTGTAACTCATTTCCTATTAAATTTTTATGTTTTTACTGATTTTCAGTACTTTCCTTTATATCTTTTCCTATTTTTATTCATCATATCTTAAAAATATAAATGATCACTATCCTGTTAAGGATTTTGCAGGCATCATTTATTAAATTCTCTTCCTGTTTTCTTGTTACCGTAGTTCGAAAAACCTGACCTGCTGAGCCTTAGTCCCTTGTCTTAACTCACCGCATACATACACCAGTGTTACTCTGTTACTCTACGCAGTTTCTGATGAGTAGTTCTAAGAATGCTTTCAATAGAGTCCCTCCAGAATTTTTTTGCTAATCGGGAAATTCAAGGTTGACTATTTACTCTTTTTTAGGGTTTTAATTGTATATTTACTTTATTTATTCAATTAAGAAGATTATATATGAGAATAGATTACATTATATATGAGAATAGACTACCTTAGTCCCCTGATACCTAAAAAAAGGATTTTTTACTTCTTTCAAAAGTAGAACATTCTTTTATTAAAAAATCAATTTACCGGTTTTAAAAGAAGACAGGAGAAAGTATAGTGTTTTTTAAGAAAAATCAATTCTGTTTAGAGAAACAACTTATATTTTGAAGGCTTTTTTGTTAGATCTTATTGTTTTCTCTTAACAGGGCTTAGGGATCATTATTACCTGGCTGATAGACAGGCTAAAGCTTCTACAGCGCAAAGGTAGAAAAACTGGAGATTCTACTTTGGTGCCCTTGAGTAATATTAACAGATTAAATAGGAATTGCTAACAGGAACTTCTGGATTTCTTTCTCTTCAGGAGTATACTCACTTAAGGAGTATATTCACTTATCCTTTATTGCCGAATTTATAGCTATTTCAGCTATGTTAGAGCCAAGGTCTCCTATTCTTGAGAGGCTGTCTACTATAGTCCCGAGAGATATCATGGTTTTGTGGGACTCAAGTTTAAGAATTGACGCATGCAGTTCAGTTACACGTAAACGCATACCATCGATACTGTCAATTACCTGGTTTGCAAGAGAAGTATCGGAGTTATACAGGGCATCCACCGCCTGCTCAACCAGTCCCATATACGTACTGCTAAGGTTCTCTATGACTTCCATTACATCTTTCCTCACAGGCTCCTGAATTTTTGATGCAACATTTGCTATCCTCTGGGAGTGATCTGCTATTCTTTCAATAGGACCTGCTGCCATTCTGAAGTCATGATATTCATCTATACTTGTTTCAGAAGAGTCGGGCATTCTTCCTCCGCAGAGAATGGAACGGAACTGCTTGGAAATCAGAAGGCACAACCTGTCAACTTCATCATCCCTCTGGCTAACATCGAGAGCAAGGTCGTGGTCAGCAGTTTTGAGGGCTCTTATGGCATCCTTTTGCATGGAACCCGTAATCAGGAACATCCTGTGTATGCCTTTTTTAATATGGAGTTCATTGGGATTGAGAAGATCCTGGATGACCACACAGTTTGAGCTTTCTTCAATAATTTCAGGTCCTATCAGCTTGTAACAGACTTTTCTAATGACCTGTTTCTGCTCGGTAAGTATTCTTTTTGAGGTAAACTCTATCCGGTCATAGCCATAGAGGTATGCAGCAATAATATCCCTTTCCAGAGCTTTTGCTTCATAGCCTGTTACATCTATATGTTTCGTTTTTATCGTGCGCCCTTCAAGAATAGGGTCAATTAACAGTTTTCCGTCCGGCTGAGTATGGATGGATACTCTTGTCCCTGTTTCGATTCCTACTTTTTCGGCCCACTGTTTGGGTAGGGAAATAATATAAGTGGATCCGCCTGTCTGCTGTACTTTTCTGGTTTCTATATGGATTCCCCGTTTTTACTTGCTCAGGCCAGGCCTGGAAATAGATGGAAGTAAGATGAAAATTGGATGATACTTAGTTAATATGTATAACTATTTATAATGTGTAGATAAGAAGATAATATATATACAATTCGGTATTACTATTTATATCCTGAAGAGTTTTTCTTTTTTTGGGAGTAATTCCTGAGTTCTGTATTTAAGTTTATCCCATTCTCTGCTCGGAAGAGAGGTAAAAAATATTAAAGAGCAGAGCATTCTGGACTTAATGACACTTAAAGGGCATGCCTGCGCTTTCGGAGCTGGGACAATAATAAACGCCATAGCCACCTGGAAAGGTGCGGCATTCGGAATAGATTTAAAAACCTTTGCAGAGGTGAAACTCTCGGAAGGTGAATTGGTAATTACTGGTTCAATTGAAGAAATGCCTGAAGGAGATACTCGCCTAATAGAACACTGCGTTGAACTCGTCCTTGAGAGATTCGGGCTTGAACTCGGAGGCACTATAAGGACAGGGAGTGAAATTCCCCTTGCAGGAGGGCTCAAGAGCAGCAGTGCTGCAGCAAATGCTTCAGTCCTTGCAACCCTCCGGGCTGTCGGGGAGACAATGCCCTCTCTTGAGATAGTAAAACTGGGTGTAAAGGCTGCAAAGGAAGTAGGGGTTACGATAACAGGAGCTTTTGACGATGCCTGCGCCTCCTTTTTAGGAGGGATTGTAATCACTGACAACCGAAAGATGGAACTTATCAGACGCGAAGAAGCCGATTCAAAAGTCCTGATATTTGCTCCGGCAAAAAAGGCTTTCAGCGCGAGTACGAATGTTAAACGGTCACAATTGATTGCACCATATGTGGAAATGGCATACGAGCTCGCTCTCGCAGGAGAATACGAGCGTGCAATGACGCTTAACGGCTTTCTCTACTGCGGAGCTCTTGGGTTTGATACCGAACATATGCTCAGGGCTCTGGAATGTGGAGTTAAAGGAGTAAGCCTTTCCGGAACAGGCCCTTCTTACGCAGCCCTGGTAAAAGCCGAGCAGGTGAAAGAGCTTAAATCAGCCTGGGAAAGCTGCGGCATGGAAGGAAGAGTTATAGAAACCAGTATAAATAACAGAGATGCGATATCCTTTAACAGAGAGGGATCCTTTTGAGTGAACTTGAAGCCGTCCGCAAAGAAGTAGAGGAGATTGACAGGGAAATCCTGTCCCTTATTGACAGAAGGGTTAACCTTGCTGAGAGAATACTTGAATCAAAAAGAATAAATGGAACTTCCATAAATGACCGTAAACAAAACGAGGTTGTAATTAACAGGGCATTAAATGCTGCAACCGAACTCAACCTTGATGTAGGATCGATAAAGGAAATTTTTGAAATTCTTATAAGGATGAGTATCGAACGCCAGAACGAGTTAAGTGGAAAGGGAAGCCTGCCCTGATTGCCTCAAAGGAGCAAAAAATGGTCGATATTTCACTGATTATGGGCTCTGAGTCAGACAGGGCAATCGCCAATCGTGCGGTTTCCGTAATTGAAAAAACCAAATATACTTACGAAGTGATGGTTATCTCTGCCCACAGGAACCCTGACGAGCTTGACAGCTATATCTCGAACACGGACGCAAAAGTCTTTATTACAATAGCAGGTCTATCGGCAGCCCTCCCTGGAGTTGTTGCCTCCAAGACTAAAAAGCCTGTAATAGGTGTACCTGTAAGCGCAAAACTAGGCGGGCTTGATGCCCTTCTTTCCATCGCCCAGATGCCTCCTGGTGTGCCTGTAGGAAGTGTAGGGATTGACAACGGGGCAAACGGGGCATATCTTGCCCTGAGGATTCTGGATTTAATTGGAACTCCTTAAGAACACTCAGAATTCCAGTTTCTAATTTGTTCGCTGGGGAGTTAAATTCCCGAAACATTTTTTCATATTTTTACGTTTTTTATCATATTTTACTCTTCTAGTCCCATCTTTATGGAGTGATATTAAAAGATGTAGAATAACAGGCATCTGATTTGAAAAAGGAGCTCTGGGAAACATCTGGAGAAGGAGTCTTCCTGCAGAACGCAATTTCTCAGATGCCAGATAAATAATATGATTCCATATATATAAAATTAATATTATACTGAGTACTGAAATACATTCAGCTATGGGATCAGGTTAAAAAGTAAAAAAGCTTCCTGTTATTCACAGGATCTGGCTGCACGGGCTCAGGCTTATCAAGGGCAGGTGTTTCGGATATAAAGTTGAGGCTGCTTTCAGCTTTCTGATACTTATGGAAAATCAGTTCATGTCAGAAATCAGTTCTTGTCAACAAGTCTTGCATCCAGGATCTTTAAGGAGCCTGTGTCGCCTTCCCATTCAATTTCACTTTTCACTATTTCTATGCGCTTTTTGAAGAAAGGTGCGTCAAGGACAACGGTTTCGTATTCTCCGCCTTCCCCTGCCATATGAACCATGTACCTGCGGTTAAGGGCTTTGAGATTTTCTATTGAGTTCACATTAATAGGGCGTCCAAGCCAGGACTTATCGAGACCCTCGGCTGCAACTCTCACAATCCTTATATCAAGAACTTTTGCCATCTCATTCAGGAGCTCTTCAGGATCTTTATGCCAGAGAGGAGCATACACTTTAAGTCCGAGAGAATCGCAAATCTTCTGTACCCTGCTCGCCTGGTACTGCGACTCAATAGCGCCTACGGATACTCCATCCACATTCACTTTCCTCAGGGCAAGGGTAAGGTCATCCAGTTCAAGTTCTTTGATTCCGCTGGACTGCTGCTGAATCAACGGGATTTCACTGGCGGCAGAGATGAGTTCTACCATGTGGAGGTTGATTGAATGGTACATATAGGAGTCGTCCCTTGCGGGAATAATATTAATGAGGTGAGTAACCTCATGCCCCTCTTCAAGGGCTTTTTGAATGGCAAAGACCGAGTCCTTGCCGCCAGAAATCAGTGCTGCGAGTTTCATCTGCATCCTCTTCCATAAATCTATTTTTTCGTACTTCCAGGTTATGACTTGGGATTATAGTTCGTGGATCATTATAATATTTTATATGTTTTTCCCTTTTGGCATTCATCATCCACAGACTTTTTACGAGCTCAGCTCTCTGCCTCCAGCTTTCCAAAATTGGCTTCATAACGGGATTTCATTTCTTCCCAGGTTGGAAGGCTGGTCTGGCAGCCTCTTGTCTGCACGGCAAAAGAAGCTACTGTTGAGCCTATTTTTCCACAAGTGGGAAGGGAATAACCTCTTGTGTATGCCAGCAGAAAACCTGCCCTGTAAGCATCTCCTGCTCCTGTAGGATCTACAGCCTTTACAGAGACTACAGGAATTGCCCATTCTTCGCTGTCTTTGTAGATCCTGCTGCCTTCCGCATCATAGGTAACAACAATAATATCAATCATGGATCTGAGTTCGAAAAAGCTCTTTCCTGTCATCTCTGAAACCCGCCTGATTTCATGCCTGTTTGCAAAGAGAATGTCGGTGTGGGCGAGAATTATCTCGAGATTCTCTTTTGAGTAAGTGACCAGATCCTGTCCGGGATCAAAGGATACAAATCCGGAGATTTGTGCTATCTTTGCATTATAGACGCAATCTGCCGTTGCCAGGTGGACAAAATCTGCAGGTTCGGGTTCCAGCTCTTTGAATTTTGAGGAAGCTCCCCAGTAAAAGTACGTTGTCTGGTTATCTTTCCTATCAGTAAAAATGAAAGCCTTGGAGATTTTTCTGTCTTCAATACTGTAGAGGCGGGAAAGGTCAACGCATGCTTCCTTAAGAAGCTTCTCGTATCCCGAGCTTGAAAAATCCGTGCCAACAGGAGATATCAGCTGGCTTTTTCCTCCCAGCTTTGCAATGGCAACTGCGATGTTTGCAGCCCCTCCCCCAGGATACTCTTCATAGTCAATTATAGGGGAAGATTCGTTTTTTCCTGCGATATTTTCAACATCTACGATATAATCAAGGGCAGTATGCCCTACTACGGAGATAGTTCTGTCCATGCAGTTTCCTCTTTTTTACGGGTCTGGGAGAAGCTCGAGAGTTTTTGAGATTGCGTACTTTGAGATCGAACATATTCTTAAAAGTTGAGTAAAGTAAAAACTCAGGAAAAGATAAAATTAGTGATTTTATCCGTTTCTGCCGTGGCAGACAGCACGACGGGTCCTCTATTTTAAGCCAGAGATTCATTGAGCCCTGGCTATGCGACGCTGCCTGGATGGACGTCGCACAAGGTACACCTTCCTCTGCCCCGGCAATTTAATAGGTTTAAAGGAAAGAACCTGTTTATTTGTTTGCCTTGCCTTTTTGCTGCTGTTCGCCTTTTTCTCCTGACCTTTCGAATTCCGTGACTTCGACAACTGTCAACGGAACATCGCGGAGAGACTTTCCTATGACGGATTTTGCGATCCTTTCCGCATGTTCTGCAGATTCGGCATCAAAAACCTTCATTTCGAAAATAAGCCCTACAAGTGCGGTGTTTGCTGCTATGAAAACACTGCTGAAAGGCTCACCGCATGCCGGACAGGATGTAGTTCCCACATCTACCTCTACAAAATCAAGTTTGGGGTTCAGGCGCTTTCCAGCCTCAGAAATCGCAACCCCTATTGCATCATCAGCTGTTTTTACATCTCTAACCAACCAAGCTGCTTCAAGTACCACATGAAAGTTCTTCATAATTTTCCACCATAATTATTGGTATACATTCTTAAAATTATCCCCGAATAGGGAAAAGTTACGAAACCTGAGGAATAGAGTGAAGTATGTTAATTATTTCGGTTTCGAATACGTGTTTGTATTTATAAGTTTTACGTATTATATGGTTTTTCAGTTTAAGCTTTTGGCTTTTTAATTTTGACTTATAAGTGTTAAAACCTCGTTTAGTAATAAAATCTTGTTTATTAGTGTTACACTTAGTTTATAAGTTTTAGCATCTTATTTATATTGTAAAAAGGGTTTCGTCATCTACTGCAAAGACCCCGAGCTTTACTCCAGCATCAAGCCAGGCATGCCCATAGCTGAAAGAAGCAAGGGCATTCACAGGGTCCTCATTTTCAAGGAAATAGATTCCATCTTTATAATAAGCTTCTGCCATTGTGTAATAATCCTCTGCTACAGCATGCATATGGGAGTTAGGGATTGGAGAGTACTTTGCTTTCTGCAATGCTCTTTTTAACATATTCTCATATCGGTTAACCTTTTCATTTAAATCAGCAGGCATCTTGATCACCAGATAACCAGTTTAGGAGTTATTCAATTGGTTTTTATAAAGTAGAGTTTATTCGACCGATATTTATTCAAATTGGCTAAATTCAAATTCAGTTCTTACTTAACTGGACTTATTTGATTTCTTTATATTCAGTTTCATTCGATATTTTCCATTATTTCTTCAGGCCCGGCTGCAAGTTTGACAAGGGCTTCGGCTTCAAGAAAATGCAATTTTCCCGGAACTACAAGAATATGAAGAGGTTTTCCGAAATCAAAATTCTTCAGGTTTTCTGCATAGTCAGCTTTTACCAAAGGCTTTTCCGAGCCTGCTCTTGCTATTCCCACAGCAACAGCCCTGTTCATTACTTCTTCTCCTCTTTTTCTTTCAACCTCAAGGAGAAGTTCAAGAGCAAGGTTAACGGACATATATCCTTTTTCGTTATCAATATCCAGAAAAACAAGAGTGTGAAGTCCAAGTTCGGAGTTTTGTTTTATGGTATCGTAGGGTGTTTCTGAAACGACTTTTGTCCCTCGCCTGCTTTCGTAAGGATATGGGATACTTGCAGACTTTCCAAAGCGGTAGTTCTGAAGCCCTGTAAGCCCTGAGACAGCTGAAGTAATGGATGCTCCGTGAATCAGGCGAGTTTCTATCCCGAGATTTTTAGCCCTGAGGCGCAGGTCAACGTGAGTTGTGGAGACCATTGTATCTCCACCTGTTAGGAAAGCTATATTTTTATCTTTTGCATTATCAAGCCACTCAGGCTGCTGTTCCACGTCTTCCCTTGAGAGTAAATGGACCTGCTTTCCGTAAAGTTTCTCCATTTTTTCAGGAGTTGTCCCCATGAGGTGGGAAGTATAAAACTCAGCGTACACGAGGTCAGCTTCCCGGATAGCTTCAAGTCCTTTTAAGGAAACATCATATTCGTCAAAAAGGCCCAGTCCTATAAATGTGAGCATAACCCGCTTTAAGAGCTTATTGGTTTAAAACTTTTGGCGCCGCAAACTAATCGGAGAATCTATGAGTGTGAGTCAAGGATTTGCGGATACGCTCAACATATTTATATCTAAAAATTAATAATAGCAATGAGACTTACAATCTCAGTTTTTGGAGATGATCTTTTATGGTTAAGGTTACGCTTATTCATGCCAGCTGGTGTACGGCCTGTCCGGCAACACGCAGGCTCTGGAAAGACCTTAAATCAGAGTACGATTTCGAGTATGAAGAAGTAGATGTAGAGAGTCCTGAGGGACAGGCTCTTATTGATAAGCACGGCATAGTTGGCGTCCCTACAACTCTTATTGATGGAGAGCCTGCATTTACAGGACTTCCTAAAAAAGCCGACGCCATAGCTCGCATTAAATGAAAGTATGCCAGGCTTTATTTTTTTGAACTCATTTTCTATTTATGGGAGGTATTATGTACGATCTGATTATCATAGGAGGGGGGCCTGCAGGGCTTGCAGCGGGCATTTACGCCGTACGTTTCGGGCTTGATACCCTTATTCTGGAAAGAAGCGAGATAAGCGGTCAGATCTCGATGGCCGATGTTGTAGAAAACTACCCTGGCTTTCCATCGATTTCTGGACTTGAGCTAATGGAAAAATATAGAACACATGCTCAGGAAGTAGGGGTGAAAACCAAGATCACTGAAGTTCTCTCTGTCCGGACCGAAGGCGCAAAGAAAATCATTTCAACGGACAGCGGGGATCTCGAAACAAAAGCTGTAATAGTTGCCACAGGTGCAAATCCAAAGTATCTTGACGTGCCTGGGGAGAAAGAATTTATCAGTAAGGGAGTTTCCTACTGTGCAATTTGCGACGGGCCTTTTTTCAAAAATAAAACCGTAGTTGTTATAGGAGGCGGCAACTCTGCAGTTACGGATGCTCTTTTTCTGTCAAAGATTGCCCAAAAAGTATATCTTGTCCACAGGCGGGACCATTTGAGAGCTGCTAAAGTCCTTCAGGATCGGGCGGCTTCAGTTCCCAACATAGAGTTAATGCTTAATACTATTGTCCTGGAAATTGTAGGGAGCAGAGAAGGAGTTAAAAAAGTAGAAAAAATTATATTGCAGGACCTTAACAGCAAAGAAGTCCGTGAGCTTTCCACTAATGGGGTTTTTATCTATGTAGGAATCCACCCAAATACCGAATTCGTTAATGTGGAAAAAGATACAGAAGGCTTCATCAAGACAGACCGCTGGATGGAAACCTCTGAGAAAGGAATATACGCCGCAGGAGACTGCAGTTACACTCCTATCTGGCAGCTTGTAGCAGCAGTAAGAGATGGGGCAGTCGCAGCCACAGCTGCATATGAATATATCGAAAAAATGAAATAAAAAATATTCCAGAGGGTTCAGACTATAGAACCCTCATGAAAATCAGTTTAGCCTGGAAAAACATCTAAGAAGCAGTTAGAGGAATAATACGGAACTTAGATTATCTGATCTTAATAACCTTAAACCTAAACTTAAACCTGAATATATTAATAGTCTTAAACTTAGATCTTAGAATTCTTATCTCGAGTCTTTGGATTATATATAAGGAATAGGAGCCCTAGAGGTCCAGAAATTCTAAAGTCAACACTATCCATGCAAAAATCAAAAAAGAGGACAGCAAGTTCTCTGTCCCGAATTTATGCATTCAGGAATTCGCTTTAAGGCTTTATTCCAGCATTTGATTAATCCTATTATAAAAATCTATGATCAGTTTTGTCGCGTCGCTTTCCATGTTCAGCTGGAAAGTGCGAATCTGCTTCCCAAGAGGTTTTTCTATGACAATACCCGACTCTATTAACGGGGTAATTACCCTTGATACACTGGAATGTGACAGACCGGTTTCTTCTGCTATTCCAGATAGGTAAGTTGATTCGTTCTGGTGCTCGATCAGATTTTTAAGGACGGTCATCTGTGCGGTTTTACCAAAGATTTTTTCAAGTGGATCCATTGTTATCATCTCAGAGGTGGCTGTTCTCCGTAAGTGATTCTTATTTCCAATATTAACTTGCTATTTATGGTTATAAACTTATCTGCTTATTGGGTGGTCAGGCGATTCATATGAAATCCTCTAAATATTTGGATAACTCGGCTTTCTCCCCAATTACTGTGTACATTTTTAGATACTCTCTTCGTTTTAATATTTGAGAAATGTTTAATACCTAAGAAAATATATACTGTATGAGGTGGAGGGAAATGCAGAACATTGATCTTAACCATGAAATATTAAAACTTATAAAAGAACAGCCTGAAATAAGCGAAAGGAACATTGCCCTTGCTCTTTCGATCTCAGAAGACACAGTAAAAACTCGGATTGCAAACCTTCAGGATATCAGAGAAAAAATCCTGATTGTGGGTAATAGGAAAAAAGCCTATGAAAACCTTAAGAAAACACTTGAAGCTGAAAACTATAATGTTGTCAATATCTTGAATAGCTTTTCAGCCCTTGAAACAGTAAGCGAGGAAAGACCAGATCTTATACTGCTTGATACGGCTTTTCTGGATACAGATGGCTTTGAAATTTGCAGGCAACTCAGGGCCAACCCAAAATACCGATGGGTTCCTGTTATGATGCTGGGCGAAAAGAATGAAGCAGAAGACAGCATTAAAGCCTATAAGTCTGGAGCTGATGATTACATTACCGCACCATTAAATCCTCTGGAGCTAAGAGCAAGAGTAGGAATGATTTTGAGACGTAGCCGGGTTTAAATTCGAGAGAGAATTCATTGTCTTATAAGCACTGGCACTCTGATAAAATGGCTTATTTAAGGTGGAATTCCCTTTTCTTTCTCCTTTCAGATTTTGCGTGCTTTTAAGATTTTACATGCTTTTAAGATTTTACATGCTTTAAAGAGTGCTCTAAGGTTCAAAATTCATCAGATTCCTTGAAAATATCTTAATAAAATTATTTACTCACTTTTTAAGAGGTTTTCTTCACTGATATCTTATAATAAGTCCACCGATCCATATTATAACATTTGCTCAAAATGTGCTTGAAATACATCATGTTAAATTTAATAAGACAGATTTTCAGATATATTTTAGGAATATAATAATTATTTTAATGAAGATAGTTCCCTGCAGATCTGATTATGTCACTCTATTAAAGTGAATTTCGTTGTTAAAGATACAGATTTTTCAAAATTACATTTTCTCGTCAGAACCAGATTTATCTATAAACATCAGATTTTCCGTCAAAATTACACAGTTTCGTTGGAGTTTTATAAGAGTTTTGCCGCAACCTCGAGATTGAGGCAACAGGTAATAACTTCAACGCAGTCTACACATAGAAATGGCTTTCTTTTTATCCAGAAGAGATCTGTCCGGCCAATATCCGATTGTATTTCATGACCGGTTCCAAAAGAAGAATAAAACAGACTGATAAACAAACATTACGAGCATATATAATAATTCAGATGTATATTAAAAATAAATTAATATAAAAAACCAATAGTTATGGAATAATATATTATATATTTCCAAAATATTGGCTTAATTCTTAAACACATTTAGAATACTTTATTTTTAAAATAATAAAGTAAATGAATATTTCAAAATGTTTAAAAAAGAATAAAACGTAAATTATTATGCGTAACTGTTTATGTGTCCTTATTTTTGATAAGGAGCTAAAGTATAGAATCCATTTAATGCTCTAAAAGCATATAATATTGTTGTTTAAGGTAGATGTGTGGTAAAGCGGTGGAAAAAATGTAGTCCAAAAAATGTGTGGTGAAGTTATGACTTCGAATGAATGGTATAATAAAGGCGTTGCACTCCAAGAATTGAAAAGGTTTACAGAAGCTCTGGATGCATACAACAAAGCTCTGGAAATAAGCCCTGATAACGCGAAAATCCTGTTTAGCAAAGGGATTGTCCTAAAAAACCTCATGAGGTATGAGGATGCCCTTGAGGCTTTTGACAGATCTCTTGAGATCAACCCTGCTGACGCCAAAACCTGGTGCTTTAAAGCTGAGCTTCTCTTAGGCCTCATGCAGTACGAAGAAGCTCTGGATTCATTCTACAGAGCGATATCCCTTGCTCCTGAAGACCCGGAAGTCTGGTACAGGCGGGGAATGGCTCTCAGGGAAATGCGAGCATATGAAGATGCAATGGATGACCTTGAGAAATCTATCAGGCTCTATTCAAAGAATTATGACATGAGTTCTATGAGCGCAAGCGAATGGTGCAAGAAAGGTATGGGACTCTGTAAAATAAAGAGTTACCATGAAGCTCTTGATGCCTTTAACAGAGCACTTGAGTTAAACCCGACTAACGGGAAAGCCCTTTACAACAAAGGAGTTGCTCTGCGCTGGCTCGGAAAAAACGATGAAGCAAAGTTATACATAGAGAGAGCCGTGGAGATTTTTGACAACAAAATCAAAGCAAATCCCGAGAATGCAAGATTCTGGTATAACAAAGGGATAGCCCTGAGAGACCTTGAAAGATACAAAGAAGCGCTTGAGGCTTTCGAAAAGGCTATAGACATCAACCCGAGCTTTACAAAAGCCTGGATCGGCAAAGGAATAGTTTACGACAGAGTTAAAAAACACCAGAAAGCAATGGAAGCCTACGAAAGGGCAGTCGATATAAACCCAATATATTCAGACCTTATTTGAGTAAATCTAATTCAGGACATATTCCAGAGAAACCGCAGAATACTGAGCCGAAAAAGCCGTTACCGGAAAAATTCGTACAGGAATTAACAGGTATGACGGCTAAAATTAACTTTTTCTGTTAT
Source organism: Methanosarcina horonobensis HB-1 = JCM 15518 (assembly GCF_000970285.1). Lineage (NCBI taxonomy): Archaea > Methanobacteriati > Methanobacteriota > Methanomicrobia > Methanosarcinales > Methanosarcinaceae > Methanosarcina > Methanosarcina horonobensis. The sequence continues at coordinate 3,650,254 of NZ_CP009516.1, forward strand.
TTTTTATGCTTGCTGACTTTTATTTATGCTGATATATTTTACAAATCCATCTGAAGATCCCATGGTTCAGCATATTTCCCTTGATTTAGCACATCAATGAATCCAATCAGATCCTGAAATGTGTTAAGCTGAAAGTCAAAGCATTGTTCTTTTTCATCTGTTTGTCTCCAGTCTCCATAGGAAGCATATGCTGTTTTAAAGCCTAGCTTTCGTGCAGGAGCCATGTCCCTTTTAATACTATCTCCCACCACCAGGCTTTCCTCCGGCTTTATTCCGAGGGAGTCAAGTGCAAAGAGAAAATGGGCAGGATCAGGCTTTTTAGTACCTGTCATATCTGCAGATACCAGGAATTCAAAGGAATCCAGAAGCCCGACTCTCATAAGCCTTGCCTGGGCATGATATTTGTCAGCATCTGTTATTATTGCAAGCTTCAGGCCAAGTTTCTTTAGTTCCTCAAGAGTATCCCTCACGCCAGGATATAATTTGAGATTTTGCAGTTTTTCCCTGTCATAAATCTCACAGCAATATCTGTACGCCTTGACTGTGTAAAGATTTCTCTCCTGCATGTAGTCCCTTATATTTTCATAATCTTCAAACCCATAAGTTCCCCTGAGGAAGTACCTGAAAAGTTCTTCAGGGTCTTTCATAAAGTTCTTATCCTTTTCTCCAAGATAAGAAAGAATCTCCCTGCATGCTATGAGTTTTACGGCTACGAAATCAAAAAGAGTGTTATCCATATCAAAGAGAACAGCCTTCAGGGTTTTCTGATGGCTTTGCTGTATATTTTTCAGGATATTTTCCGTATTTTCTTTAGTCTCTCTCATCATTTCCCAGCCTATTTTTCATTATCCCCTTGTTTCCTCATCTGCTCAATCTTTCTTGATCTATTCGAGAAATCTGTTCAATATTTTTCTGATTACTTTCATGCCCCATGGAGCTCTTTTGATGTTTTTGAAATGTATTTTTACCGTTTCTGGATCTTTCTGATCTTCTTCTCTTTCCATTCTCTTTTTCTGCACATTTCAGACTACTTTTTGGGGAGAGGCTATAAAAACCATAAAGGACAGATGTATAGATCATAAAGGACAGATGTATAGATCATAAAGAACAACAGACTTAAGTAGATAACGAACGCGAATACTCTAAAATTGTGGTTCTTAATTTTAAAAGATATTAAAGGAAATTTTGACATGGATTCTGGAGAACCAAAGGACAAATCCTTCGAAAAAGAAGGAAAAGAAAAAAAAACTGAGTCCGAAGAGGGATCAGTTTCTGGGGACATGTACGTGCTGGACGACTCGGGGAGTGTGGCAAAAGAAGAGGTCAGCAACGAAATTCTTGCAGCCGAACTTAATGAGTGTGGACTTGATCTTCTGAGGCTTGGCAAGTTTAAGGAGGCAATAGTTGCTTTTGAGAAAGCAATTGAGAAAGACCCGGAGAATATTTATCTTTTAAACAATAAGGCGGCAGCTCTTGAGAGCCTCGGAAAGTTTGAGGAAGCTCTCAAACTCTATCAGGAAGCAGTTAAGATCAATTCCGAAGATGCGGATCTCTGGAACAATATGGCTTTTTCTTACTCCCAGGTAGGAGAATACGAAAAAGCAGTCGATGCCTATGGGAAAGCTCTTGAGCTCAAGCCGGATTATCCTAACGCATGGTATGGAAAAGCCCTGAATCTCAGCCAAGCAGGAAAATACGAAGAGGCTATTGAAGCCTATGGGAAGGTCTTAAAAGAAAATTCGGACTACAAAGAAGCCTGGGCAGGAATGGGTATAGCTCTCGGGCAGATGGGAAACTACGATGAAGCAATAATTGCATACGATAAAGCGCTTGAGATCGACCCGGGTTTTCTTGAAGCCTGGTACTATAAAGGAGTGGACCTTGACAGCCTTGGCAGTTTCAAGCAGGCTCTGAAAGCCTACGAAAAAGCCGTGGAGATTGACCCCAAAAATGATGATGCCTGGAATAATATGGGCATAGATCTGGAAAACCTGGAAAGATATGACGAAGCAATCAACGCTTTTGAAAAAGCAATCGAAATAAATTCCGAAAATTCCGACGTCTGGTACAATAAAGGCTTTACTCTCAGCCAGGTGCAGAGGTTTGAGGAAGCTGTCGAAGCCTACAGGAAAGCTATACAGCTTGATCCTGAGTACCTTGAACCGTACTCAAGTCTGGGTTTTGTACTGGCCCAGCTCAAGCGCTTTGAAGAAGCCCTGGAGATCTATGAAAGAGCTCTTAAGCTTGATCCGGAAGCTGCAGACTCCTGGTTTGGAAAAGCTATCTGTTTGAGTTTCCTCGGTCGCGAAGAAGAGGCTGAGGATGCGTATCGAAAGGCCGTGGAAATCGACCCCAGGTACGCTGAGATCGGAGGAGACATTCAGTAATCCGGAGAGAGTTTTTCTTTTCCGGACCTTATTTTGGTGATTTCACTATTACTCTCTTTTTTTACCTACACTCCTTTAAACTCATTGTATACTCCTACCCAGCAGCTGTAAGTAAACGGAAGCAAATTTACCTGCACCTGTTCAAGGTTAAACACAGGCTCGGAGTATCTGGATTTTTTAGATTTACTGACTGGAAGACGTTATGTGTGAAAATTGGGGATTTGTCACAGGCAATAAGTCATATTTCACCCACTTCTGGTGAAAACAAGAGAAAAAAAGAGTATAAGATGCGGATAATTGACCATCCTTCCGGACAGGAGAGACCTCAACCGCTCCTTTCTGAAAGCTCTAAAGGTTCTCTTGCCGCCCGCCTGGCAGACACCCTGATGAATGAAATCGTAACTAAATGTGATTGCGGAATCGATCTTCATACAGGAGCTATCCACCGCCCCAACCTGCCCCAGGTTCGAGTAAACCTGGATACAGAAGGTTCGGAAAACCTCGGAAAAGCCTTCAACGTACCTGTAGTCCTTGACTCGAAGCTCAGGGACGGATCCCTAAGAGAAGAAGAAATTCTGGGGTTTATCGTAGATCCATTTGGCGGGCCAAGAGAAATGCCGATAACGACAGAAGAGGAAGGTATCGTAATCGGAAAAAACAACCTTCCACTGGTAAACGAAGGAGATACCCTTTTCCATATAGCCCGTTCGAGAGAATAGAACTTGTAGAATCCCAGCTTGAAGAATTTATGAGCCTGAAAGAACCTTCTCAGGATATTGTACAGAGTCGGAGAGACATAGTCAATTCCGGAAGAACCTGAACCCTCCCCGAATGGTTGCAAAGATTTGCTTCCAAATTTATTTTTAGCTTATTCTGTAGCTCTTTTTTAGATTAATTCTGGTTTCTGAGATACCCAATAACTGAAAAAACCCAAGAGTATAAAAAAAGAGGATTCTGGCAAGAAAGCAAGAGTTGGAAACGAAGAGAATAGCTCTATATATCGGAAACACTTTTCAATAGAGATATATCTCCCTTTAAATTTAAAAAAACTCCCCCACAGGGCAGAGCGGATGAAAGAATGAAAGGATGGATTCTTTATAAGAGTACAGCTGCCGAATTGAGGCCCGACCTGTACGAAATTCACCGCTTCATTGAGGTTGCGGGTGAGAAAGAAATAGAACTCAGAGTTGTAAAGCCCGACCAGTTCGACCTGATTGTAACAAGGGATGACAGAAAAAGCATACTCCTCGACGGAGAAGTTGTCCCCCTTCCGGAATTCCTCCTGCCGAGAATGGGAGCAGGCACAACCTACTTCGCGCTTGCGGTCATCCGCCACCTTGAACGCCTCGGAGTCCGCGTATTTAACTCTTCGCAGAGCATTGATACCGTCAAGGACAAACTTTACTCCCAGCAAATTCTGGCAGAAAGAGGAATCTCCTCCCCCAATACGATGTTTGCTAAAAACCCGGTCAATATAAACCTGGTTGAAAAGTACCTGGGCTTTCCCCTCATAGTAAAAGCCCTCTCCGGTTCCATGGGCAAAGGCATTTTCCTCTCGGAAAACCACGACAACTTCCGTGACCTGATGGAACTTATCCACGTAACCAACCCAAATGCAAACATAATCCTCCAGGAATTCGTAAAATCCAGCCTGGGGCGAGATCTCCGCGTCCTCGTAATCGGAGGCCGGGCAGTAGCCTGTATGGAACGAATAGCTCCGGCTGGCAGTTTCAAGTCCAATTACTCCAGAGGCGGAGAAATCCGCAAATTCGAAATGACTCCGGAAATAGAACAGCTGGCAACCGAAACCGCCCGCACCTTCGGACTCGATATAGCCGGCATAGATCTCCTCTTCGACGGCGACCATTTCAAAGTCTGCGAAGCTAACTCTTCCCCGGGCTTTGAGGGGCTTGAGGAATGCTGCGGGATTAATGTTGCAGGGATGATTTACGATTTTGTAAGAGAAAAGGTGGGGGAAAAGTAAAGGTTAACTCGTTTCCGGCTTATATTCAGAAAAATAGCCTATTTCAGTCCAGTGTCTACTTAGCGTTGTTCAAACTAGCAAGAGAAGCAGTTTTTTCCATCCAGACCTACTGTAATATTGAAGGTCTCACTTCTGTCTATCATACTCCCGCCGTAAGAGAATCTATGCCCATAGTTCTTTTTGCGGGGATCCACATCCATCCCTCCTCCTCTACCCGAATTACGCACATAAGAATATTCAATTACTCAATGAAAGAATTCCATGTTGCTGAGGGGTTTGAATTAAGAACTTATACAGCGAATTTCTGCTTGAAAATCTGAACTTTGGAATTGATTTTCAAGTCTTTTTTATATTTTGGCGGTGGCGGAGAGCTTGCTGTACTTCTTTGAAACTTGATCAATTCAGTTTTGTCTGATCCGTTTGATTTGATCTATTCAGTTTGTTTTTTCCCACCACATCTTTACCCTTGTGGACCACCCTCTCTGAATGAGGGTTTCATTCTCTGTTTCAAGTACACCTTCAAAATAGTCCCTCAGGATAGCTTCCTGAGTATCGGAGTTTGCATTGTAATATGACTTAAAATCCTCAACAGCTTCTTCAAGGGTTGTAAACCTGTGGATATGCTCAAAGGGAAAAACGCTTATATTCGGGTAGATTCCCATGTCATAGAGCACGTTATAAAGAACATCGCACTTGGGAGCTGGCTGGTACTCACTCCCGTGAAGAAGTGGCCAGAGTTTCCGGGAATGCATATCCCAGGAAGTTTCCCCTGCAAACCAGTAAAGATAAACGTACTTCGAAGAAGCGTCCACCATCTTCTGAACTGAAGTCCGTATGTCTTTCATGCCCAGGGAATAAGAAGCAAAAACCACATCATAAGGAGCGGAAAGGTCAGACTCGACATCAACGGCTTCCCAGTTTTTGTGTACAGGGTCGATATTTTCGATTCCGTACTCTTTGATGTTGTCCTGCATAACACCCATCATGCCGTCCGAAGGCTCTACAGCGGTTACATGGGCTACACGCTGTGAAATCGGAATTGCAAGGGTTCCGGGACCGGCTCCTATATCGAGGACCCTGGAGTTGGGAGAAAGCTTCATGCCCTCAATTCTCTTCTCGGTTATTTCCCTTGACTTCTCATCCTGGAACATCCTCCAGAAGCGTCTGGCGTTTTCCTTACTGTACCATATGGTCGAACAATCTACATTCCTGTTGGATTTCACCTGTTTTTCCAGTGTCTCTTTCCAGATTTCGTTCCAGTCAATTCCTTTTGACTCCATTCTACAACCTCAATAATATTTATTCGGGAAGGACCCGTATTACTAAAATAATTTAAAATAGCAATATATATACCTTCTTCAGATGAAGTAAGTTACTTTTGGATGGATTTATCCCTTAATCATCACAACAGAATCAGGATTAAAGGTAAGTCTTCGATTTTCACTTCACTGTTATGGTTTAAGTTTCAGGTATTTCGGCCGGATCTTCGGGAAGAGGCTCCTGTTCAGGGAGTGTCAGGTTCTCTATAGGAGTCGGATCAGGTATATTTCCGGGAGTTTCAACTCCTAGCAGGGTTATGAAAACAACAGGTTCATTTCTCATTACTTTTCCCTCATTAAAAAAAAGAGATTACTGAGAAATTCTACTGAAAATAAAGAACCGTTTTTAAAGACTCTGTTATAAGACTCTCTTTAGATCTATTTTTAAAGCTTTTTCCTTTAAGCGAAGATTTCCAGAAAATGGGAGGTTTTGAACCTCAGATCTTGATCAGTACTCCAGGACTTCACTCTTCCTCCACTACTATCACAGTTCCTCTCATAGAAGGATGAATCGAGCAGTAGTACTCATAGGTGCCCGGATCTGTAAACAGGAACTCATACGAGCCTCCCTGTGCCAAGGATGGAGACCCGAAACTGGTACCCGTACCTTTAACTGTATGGGCAATCGGGTCTAGGTTCGTCCATCTTACGGTTTCACCAGCGGATACTGTAACTGTTTCCGGGTTAAAGGAAGAATTAACAATTGATACCTCGGTAACTCCGGATTCATTGGAAGTACCAGGCATTTCACCCTGAACTGGAAGTATAGGTGTTTCTTCTGGAACTGCCTCTTCTCTGACCGGCTCTACAGGTTCTTCAACTGGTGTTCCGGCTTCATCAACTAGCTCTTCGGCCGGAGTCTCAGCTGGCTCAGGTTCTTCAGCACCATCTTCTGCGCATCCTATTGCCAGGAACACGCTGCATAAAACTAGCAAAATAACTAATTCTCTTCTCATATTTTCCCCCATCAAAATTAGTGATTTATAATTAATTTTTGATTTTATAATAGTTCCTACCAGATTCTGAACATAGTTCTTTCTCAATACAGGGAAAACTCTGCAGATAAAAATTAAAGAAACAGCCTGTTATGCGAATTTTTACGGATAGGAAGGCTGGAAAAGAGTTGCTTTAACTTTTGCTCTATGACAGAATTCTGATGAAGCAAGAACTGATAAATAAAACCGTTTTTAAAGGCATTCTAGTTGAAGTGAGACTTCCGGTCAATTCCAGCATATTCGGCATATTCCGGTGTTTCAGGTCTTGAGATTGCCATTTATCTTTGTAATGACCCTATTCCTTCACCATTATTCCCTATACCTTAGGGTCAATCAGTACAAGGACAAAGTTCCTTATCATGGAAATGCAAATGTGCTTCCCATTTCCGGTTGTTGAACTAAGACGCCACAACTTTCGCCATATACTTGAGAGTTTACATAGTAGTGCCGGAGTATAGTGAAAGGATTAATGGATCAGACAGAATCCTGAACTATCACTTAAACAATTCATCACTCGCTAGGAGTTACCCGAATTACTCCGGGCCTTTCTGTGGTGGTTACAGTTTCAGTATCTGCTTCCTCTGCAGCTGTAATCTCCTCTTCAGCTATAATTTCCTCTTCAACTGCACCCCCTTCTTCGGTTACAGTTTCGATTTCAGTTGCATTCATTTCTTCAACCGGAGTTACGGCTTCAACCGGAGTTTCTTCTATGACTTCAGTTACTTCTACTACTTCCTGAACTGGAGTTACGGCTTCAACCCCGGTTACTACTTCAACTTCAGTTACAGCCTCAACTGGAGTTCCTTCTTCAGCTGGTTCTTCTTCAGCACCATCTTCTGCACATCCTATTGCAAGGAATACGCCTAACAGAACTATTAAAACAAGCAGTGCTTTTCTCATATTTTCCCCCCATGAAATCAAATGCTTTATAATTAATAGTTCTATTTTATAATATCTCCTGCTAATTTCTGAACATACTTCCTTTTACGGTCCAGGATTTAATTAGGAGCTTAAGGAGCTTAAACTTGACAATATTAAATACCAACCTAAGATGTTAACTTAAGATAACTTAAGATGTCAGTTTAAGATTTACTTACCACTCGGACTTTACCTTCAAAAACCAAAAAAAATATGTTCCAAAAAGAGATGCTGAAAAATGTAACAGGACAGAATAATAGGATAGAATTGTAGGATAGAATTTAACCTAAAAAAGTAAAACCGTTTTTAAAAGCTTTCACGTTGAAGTGAAATTTCCAGAGTTCCGAAGTTTCACTAATTGAGACTGCCATTCATCTTCGTATCGGCTTTGCCCTTCACTGTCATACTCTATTACCACTTAATTACCACTAAATTTGGGTGAACTGTGTACGATAATAGAGTCCCCTTTTCCGGTAAATGTGAACTTGTATTTTTTTTTGACTGTTGGACTAAAGACCGTAATTATAGCTATTCATTACTATGCATTTGAAGTTCACATAGTAATACCGAAGTACAGCGTAGAGGATTAATAGATCAGGCAAGGTCCTGACTTACTTCTTAAATGATTGATCACTGGGTAGGAGTCACTCTAATTACTCCAGTCCTGTTTGTCCCAGCTGGAGTTTCTTCCTCAACAGGAGTTTCGCCTTCGATTTCGGTCTGATTTTCCTCTCCAGTTGGAGTAATTGCTTCGACCGGAGTTACTTCTTCGACCGGAGTTTCTTCTATGACTTCAGTTACTTCTACTACTTCCTGAACTGGAGTTACGGCCTCAACCCCGGTTACTACTTCAACTTCAGTTACAGCCTCAACTGGAGTTCCTTCTTCAGCTGGAGTTACTGTTTCATTTGGCCTCTCGGTACCTGCACATCCTATCGCCAGGAATACGCCTAACAGAACTATTAAAACAAGCAGTACTTTTCTCATACTTTCCCCCCATGTAAATTTGAGTGCTTTATAATTAACATCCTGGTTTTATAATTATTACTGCCAGTTTCTGAACACAGTTCCGTTATTTAGTTCATTTTTTGTCTACGGATGAGATCTGGATTTATCCAGAGAATAATTATCCGAAGAAATCTAAAGAATCTGAAGGCAATTCAGAGAATCTTTTTCTTTCGAAGGTTTGACCGTCATTAAACTATAATACCGGAAATTCCAGTATAATTAAAGGACTCTTTTTCGGGGGGAGAGCATGAAAATTAAATCCATTAACCCTTATACTGAAGAAATAAACTGGACTTACGATGCATTATCTTTCGGAAACTGCGAGGATCAGATTGAAAAATCCAGGGCTGCTTTTTCAGGATGGGGTTCTCTTTCGGTTGAGGAAAGAACAGTTTATATCGCGCGGGCAGCCAAGGTGCTCAGGCAAAACAGACGGGTATATGCCGAGATTATTACAAAGGAAATGGGAAAGCCGATAAGGCATTCCCTTGCAGAAATCGAAAAATGTGCATGGCTCTGTGATTATTATGTAGCAAATGCTGCAGGGTTTCTGAGAGACGAAATTGTAGAAACAGAAGCCGAAAAGAGCTATGTTACCTATGAGCCCCTGGGAGCTGTTTTAGGGATTATGCCCTGGAACTTCCCTTTCTGGCAGGTTTTCAGGTTTGCAGTGCCCACTCTGATTGCAGGAAACGTATGTCTGCTAAAACATGCCTCCAATGTCCCAGGGTCAGCTCTTAAGATAGAGAAGGTCTTTACCGAAGCAGGGCTGCCTGAAAACGTGTTTAAGACCCTGCTGATAGACGCTAAAACTGCCATGGAAATCATTGATGAGGATCTTGTAGACGGGGTTTCACTTACCGGAAGCGTGGGAGCCGGTTCTGAAATAGGAGAGATTGCCGGAAGGATGATCAAGCCTTTCGTGCTGGAACTTGGAGGGTCTGACCCTTTTATAGTGCTTGAGGATGCAGATATAGACCGGGCTGCAGAGGTTGGAGTGAGAGCCCGCTTCCTCAATGCCGGGCAGAGCTGTATTGCTGCCAAGAGGTTTATTGTCATTGAGGATGTTGTTGTGGATTTCATTGAGGCATTCGAACTGCACATGCAGGAATTGAAGATCGGAGACCCAATGGACGAAGACACTGATATTGGGCCTGTAGCAAAAAAAGAGTTTCTAGACAACCTTGAGAAAGTCCTGAAGGATGCAAAAAAGAAGGGAGCAGAACCTCACGTTTACGGAGAAGAGTATGAAAAGGGCTATTTCTTCAGGCCGACCCTTGTCCCTGCAGCCAGTACTGATATGAAAGTTCTCAACATGGAAGTCTTCGGACCTATTGCGCCAGTGGTTATGGCAAAGGATGAAAATGATGCAGTGAAAATAGCAAACTCCACAGAGTTCGGACTCGGAGCCGAAATATGGTCTGCAGACCTTAAAAGAGCTGAGCGGCTGGCAAAAAGAATCAGGTCAGGCTTTGTAACCATCAATGGGAGAGTTAAGTCCGATCCAAGGTTACCTTTTGGAGGGACAAAGAAATCCGGCATTGGAAGAGAACTTTCATATTATGGACTCAAAGAATTTGTGAATATAAAGACCATCGTGGTCAATAAATAAAAACTAGTAACTGGGAAAAAATGATTGAGGGCAGGACTAAGTCCAGATTAAGAAACCTGATTGAAAACTGATGAAAAACTTGCTTAAACAAAAACCATTAAAAGAATAAACATTGAGAAAATAAATTGAGGATAAAGTCGAATAACATCAGGATTAAGAATTCGGATCAAATAAATTGGAGTTTTTCATGAAAGCTTCGGACCTTTTTGTTGCCCAGCTAAAAGAGGAAGGTGTGGAATATATTTTTGGACTTCCTGGAGAAGAAAACCTTGCCCTTCTCGAATCTCTGCGAAACTCGAATATCAAACTGATCATAACAAGGCATGAACAGGCTGCCGCATTTATGGCTGCAGCTTATGGAAGGCTGACAGGAAAAGCAGGGGTCTGCTTTTCAACCCTCGGGCCGGGAGCAACAAATCTTGTTACGGGTGTTGCCCAGGCCCAGCTTATAGGAGCTCCCTTAATCTCCATATCCGGACAAAAAGCGCTGGTAGACAACTGGCAGGCCCGTTTCCAGCTTGTAGATGTTGTCAGGATTATGGAACCGCTATGCAAGAAGGCTGTATCGATTTTCGATCCCGGGATGATCCCCACAGTAATCCGAAATGCTTTCAAACATGCAGAAGCCGAAAAGCCCGGGGCTGTACACATTGAGCTTCCCGAGGATGTGGCTGAAGAGGAGACCGATGCGGTTGTACAGAAACGGAGCGAAATCAAAATTCCCTATCCCGATCCCAAAGCTGTTGAAATGGCCGCAAGCATGATCAGCGAAGCCGAAAACCCTCTTATTATCGTTTCTTCCGGAGCTAACCGAAAGGCAGTTACTGAAGAGCTCGAATATTTTGCCCGAAAGACCGGTATCTACCTTGTGCATACACAGATGGGAAAAGGGGTTGTCCCTGATGACTGCCTTTACAGCCTTTTTGCTACCGGAATCCATGCAAGAGATTACGTAAACTGCGGAATTGACGGGGCAGACCTGATAATAACCGTAGGCTACGATATAGTAGAATACCCTCCCTACCTGTGGAATAGGTATCTGGATAAAAAGATCATAAATATAGATTTTGTGGAGTCAGTGCCTGACAGATATTTTAACCCGGCAGTAGAAGTAATAGGAGATATTGCTTCCTCTATCCGGCAGCTTGCCGCAAAAATTCAGGAAAAGAGGGAGTTTCCTTTCTTTGAAAATACAAGGACCTTTATTGAAGAAAAAATCAATTCTCCTTTCAGGAAAGGCTACCCTCCACTCCCCCAGGAAGTTGTACGGAGTGTGAGAAAGGTGCTCGGGCGTAAAGATATCATTTCTCTTGACAACGGGATATACAAACTCTGGTTTTCCCGACTTTACAAGACTTACGCCCCCAATACAGTGCTGCTGGACAATGCCCTGGCAACAATGGGTGCAGGCTTTTCAGCAGGGCTTGTTGCAAAACTTCTTCACCCGGAACGCCGCGTACTTGCCGTCTGTGGAGACGGAGGCTTTATGATGAACTGTCAGGAGCTTGAGACTGCAGCCCGTTACGGGATTCCTCTCGTTGTACTTATCCTGAACGACAATGCCTTCGGCTTCATTAAGTGGAAGCAGAAGAAAATGCACTTTGAAGACTTTGCTCTGGATTACGGAAACCCTGACTTTGCACTCCTTGCTGAAAGTTTCGGGGTAACAGGTATGAAAGTAAAAGAAACCGATGACCTGACAGAGGTTCTCGAAAAAGCCTTTTCTCTAAATAAACTGGTGGTCATCGAATGCCCTATCGATTACTCTGTAAACTATGAAACCTTCTCTATAGAACTCGGAAACCTTGTGTGCAAATTCTGATAAAAAATTTCTGTATTTCTGAGGTGGATACATTACTCTAAAAACCCGAATTGAAAGAGATTCTCTGGGAGAACTCGAAGTTCCCGAAGAGGCCTATTATGGCGTCCAGACTCAGCGAGCTCTATGTAACTTCCCTGTCAGCGGGCACAGGCAGAGACCGGATTTTATCAGGGCATATGTTCAGATAAAAAAAGCTGCAGCCCTTGCCAATATGGAACTGGGAGCTCTTGATAGAGACAGAGGGAACGCTATTGTGGCGGCTGCTGATGAAGTGCTTGCAGGCCTGACCGGACGGTACTCGGACCAGTTTCCAGTAGATATTTTTCAGGCTGGGGCAGGTACTTCTTCTAACATGAACATAAATGAGGTTCTTGCTAACCGGGGACTTGAACTGATGGGCCGGAGCCGCGGAGATTATGACTTCCTCAGCCCTAACGACCACGTGAATATGGCTCAGTCAACCAATGACACATTCCCGACTGCTTCCTGTATAGCTGTTATTTTTGCAGCTGACAGGCTTCTTGATGTACTGTCTTCACTCTCGAATGCTTTTCAGGAAAAAGAGCGCGAATTCTCAAGAGTTTCCAAGTCCGGCAGGACTCACCTTATGGATGCCGTGCCTGTGACTCTTGGAGATGAATTCGGAGCTTATGCAGCTGCTCTCTCCAGAGCTTCCCACCGGATACAGGAAAGGCGAAACGATCTCCTGGAGCTTCCTCTTGGAGGCACTGCAACAGGGACAGGGGCGAATACAAACCCGGGATATAGAGAACTGGCAATCTTAAAACTTTCCGAACTCTGTAATTTGCCCTTAAGAAAGGCAGACAACAGTTTCGAAACCCTTCAGAGTCGAGCTCAACTGTCAGCTTTTTCGGGGGCTCTTAAGGAAGTTGCAATAGAACTTATACGGATAGCAAATGATCTCAGACTCCTTAATGCGGGCCCCACTACCGGAATTTCAGAAATAGGGCTTCCATCTGTACAGCCTGGCTCGTCCATGATGCCCGGGAAATACAACCCTGTAATGGCTGAATGTCTGGATATGATAGGTTTCCAGATTATAGGTAATGATACAGCAGTTACTCTTGCAGCCCAGGCAGGACAGCTGGAACTCAATGTTATGACTCCTGTAATAACCTCAAATATCCTTGAGTCCATTGACCTGCTCACCAGTTACCTGCCAATCTTCCAGAAACGCTGTGTAGAAGGGATTCAGGCTCATGAAGAAAGGTGCAAAGCCTATCTTGAATTTAACCCTATCCTGGCAACTTTTCTCACCCCTAAAATAGGCTACCTTAAAGCTGCCGAAATAGCAAACGAGTCCCTGGACAGAAGATTACCTGTTAAGGATATTGCGATAGTGAAAGGAATTTTGAGCAAAGAAGAGGCTGATAAGCTATTAAAAACTGAAAAACTATTAAAAAAGAACTGATATTAAAAAGGTATATGAGGGGCCTTAATTAAGGTACCCTTTTCTTTCAAGCCAGTCAACTTGCGGTCTTGTATACTTCCAGATGACATCAGCTTTTGAATCCTGGATTTCCCACGGGTTTGCTATAACAACGTCACCCTCACGAATCCACATCTTTTTATTTTTGGAGCCGGGAATCCTGCCCATGCGGACAATCCCGTCCATACACTGCAGTGTAACTCTTTTTGAGCCAAGTAAACTTGCTACTGTTGCCAGGACTTCGTTTTTATCCTTACGGGGAGTGCGTACTCTTGTTACTTCAGGAGTATCTCCTGCATTTACTGGTTTGTTTGATCCTGATTGTCTTTTTCTTACAACACTTCTATAATTAGCCAGATTAATTCCTCCTTTATTGATTTTGTTTCTAATTGTTTGATAGTTGCCTGTCCTGATAGTTACTGGTCCTATCAGTGTTTTTCAGTTTATTTTGCCTTTCTCAGTAATCTCCCGGATTTAATTTTCAAGTGCTTGATCAGGCAAGTTCGCAGAAAAATGAAGCGAAAACAAAGGGATGGAAAATAAAAAGTGAAAAATGAATCGAGCATTATTCAAACTTAATTGAAAAAATAACACTCAATGCGATTATAGTTAGAATTTCCTGTAGTTAGGAAGGCAATCTCTGCAGTAAACCGGCCGTCCTTCTGTTGGTTTGAACGGAACTTCGGTCTCAACACCGCAGTCAGAACAGGTAACCTTGTGCATTTCTCTGGGGCCGCTGTTGCCGCCTCTGAAACCACCACGGTTGCCGTCTCTGGGGCCGCCCCGGTTGCTGTCTCTTCCTCTGAAGGAGTTTCCTCTGTCATTAAAACCCATTTTTGTTTCACCTCCGCTTATAGCAGATATTTATCAGTTAAAAAACAAGATTGTATAGAGCTCTTTGATTAAAAACAAAAGCGAGTTTTTAATAACAGATTATACGTCTCTTTATTTTCGACTTCAAAATGACATCCAAATTATATAAACTTTCCTATTAAAGAGTTAATTCACAGAAAGAAAAATTTCAGGAAGGATTAAGAGCAGAACTTCTCTAGCTCAAAATTATGCTTAAAGTAATGATTGAAGTGAGTTAAACGGATAAACTCAAGAAGAGTTCCTGTAGAAAAAGAATTGATCCGTCTGCCTAGGAATAAGACAGGACGGACACACTCTATAAAAGTAAGAATTCCGAAGTGGAGTTCGGACTTAATAACGGTTCTCTCTGGGCTTCCTGTGTTTTGGAAGGCAATCCCTGCAGTAGACCGGTCTGTCGGGATCAGGTTTGAAAGGAACCTGGGTCTCAGCGCCGCAATCAGAACAGGTTGCTGTGTGCATTTCCCTCGGGGCTCCACCGAAACCTCCCCGGTTGCTGTCTCTTCCCCGGAAGGAATTTCTGTCATTAAAAGCCATTTTCTTTTCACCTCCGCTTACAACGGATAGTCATTTGCTTAAAAATAAGATTGTATAGAGCTCTTTGATTAAAAACAGAAATTAGTTTTTAATAACAGATTATACGTCTCTTTATTTTTAATGCTCCTACTATACAGTCAAATTATATAAATTTTACTCATAAAAATTAAAAAAACAATCATAAAATATTTTTCATCTGAAGTCTCCTGATTTTAAATCAGAGCATTCAGATACCTTTACTGCAATCAAACAATTAATATTTAAACCCCACTGGCTTTTTAATCAGTTACTCTTCAGGAACAATGGAACGGATTCATTAATTATCCAATTTCTCTTTTCAGGTAGTGCCAGAAAGCCCATACACAGACCAGCTCCCAGCCTTCAGCACCATATCTGTTGAGGTCTTCTGTAGTTCCTCTGCCTAATTTAAGAATTGGAACACATTTATATTCAAATTTTTTCACGTAATCTCTCCGGATTTAATTTATTTTTAACAAATCTTCTGATTTTAAGTAGAAATGGTAGAAAAAGCCTCCCATAATCGGCAATAAGATTATCTGTAAACATGGGTGTAATGCGTGTTAAACCGGGCATAATAGATGAAACAGTAAAAAGCCTGAAAAGGATAAGCAGGAGACGAAAAGAGTAGAAAACTCTTGAAATAGCTCCGAATAGATGCAGAATAATTGAAAAGAGGGAGATGAGAGGTTTAACCGTTTCGCTGGTTAAAACCAACTGGATCAAGGTATTTTTTTTGTTAGTTAAATTTCGAAATTTTATCCATTATTTCAGATAGCCTTTGCGTTCGAGCCATTCTATTTGAGGTCTTGTATACTTCCAGATGACATCAGCTTTTGAATCCTGAATTTCCCACGGAGTTGCAATTACGATATCACCTTCACGAATCCACATCTTCTTATTCTTAGATCCGGGGATTCTCCCCATTCGGACAACGCCGTCCATACACTGTAAATTGACTCTCTTTGAACCTAAAAGACTGCCTACCGTTGCCAGCACTTCATGGTTCTCCTTACGTGGAGTACGCACTCTTGTCACTTCCTGAGTGCTGGGTGCAGCGTTTGCTGTTCCTTCTCTTCTCTTTCTCATGTTGCTTCTATAGTTAGCCAGGTTGATTCCTCGTTTATTTTGATTTTGAATTTTTAGTTTTTGAATTTTGATTTAGAGTTCAGTTTAGGTGCTGATCAAATTCGTAGCTTAAATTCTTCTGACATGCCTTATGGTGTATTGAACCTTTCTACCTTTAACGATTCTCTGCAGGTACTTTAGTCTGAAAGTTCATAAACGGATAAGAAATTAAAAACCCTTAAAAAACATAAAAGGCCTGAAAAATTTACAAATCCGAAACCTCAAAAAATTGCTTTATTAGGGATCCTATCCACCCAATCCATGATCCCCTAAAAAGAGGTTTGAAAATTATTGTATATTGTATCAACACTTTAAATAAATTTTTGCTGAAATAAGATCTTTTAATGAAATATGACTTTAATTAGTAAATTAAGTGGCAGCTTTAAGTAATTATCGCTCAATACCAGATTCATGGAATTAAGGGTTGATACCCTCACCAGAGTATAATGAATAAAACAAAAACATAGATTAAAAAGTGGAGCAGTGTTGCTGTAATACGTTACAGAACAACACCTTGTATAGAGAAGTTTAAATTTAGAACTTTCTGTGGTTTGGAAGGCAATCTCTACAGTAAACCGGCCGTCCTTCTGTTGGTTTGAACGGAACTTCGGTCTCAACACCGCAGTCAGAACAGGTAACCTTGTGCATTTCTCTGGGGCCGCTGTTGCCGCCTCTGAAACCACCACGGTTGCCGTCTCTGGGGCCGCCCCGGTTGCTGTCTCTTCCCCTATAGGAGTTTCCTCTGTCATTAAAACCCATTTTTGTTTCACCTCCGCTTATAGCGGATAAATCATGATCATAAAAATATGATTGGATATAATTCATTATTTAAAAACAAAAGTGGAGTTTTTAATAACAGATTATATTTCTCATTATTTTTACTAATTCTACAATCTTTTTATGATATATAAAGTTAATCAATAAAATGTTAGAAAATAGAGAGGTAATCCTGTCTAGAAAAAATATAAAAAGAAGCTGAAGTACACAAACTGTATCTTAGAATAAATAGGTAAGATTGGAAACCCTCTTCCCATCAGGCCTCCAGAGAAAAGCTTGGAATAGAAAATTGTTAGAATTCCGGGATTTTAGAACTTCCTGTGTTTCGGAAGACAATCCCTGCAGTAAACCGGTCTTCCTTCAATTGGCTTGAACGGAACCTGGGTCTCAACTCCGCAGTCAGAGCAAACTGCAGGGTAAAGTTCTCTTGGGCCGCTGTTACCGCCTCTGAAACCTCCGCGGTTGCTGTCTCTTGAGCCACCCCGGTTACTATCTCTCCCTCGGAAGGAATTTCCTCTGTCACTAAAACTCACTCTTGTTTCACCTCCGCTTATGGCGGATACCTTTAAGCTTGCCATAAAAATAAGATCCTATACAATTCTTATATTAAAAACAAAAATGAAGTTTTTAATAACAGAATATATGATTCTTTATTTTTACTGCCAATATGACCCTATCGTTATAATATATAAGTTTATCTCAAATAAACGGCGTATAAGGAGAAGCTTTCCGGGCAAGCCGAAGCTTTATTTGCTTCAATTTGACCAGTAAACTAAAGGGAATAGAAAGAAACAAAGAGATGAGTAAGAGAATTGATTTATAAATAGAAACAAAATAACCTATTGATGAGCTATTATTATTTACTATTACTTGCGATATTATTTGAGGTCTGCGGAACAACCTGCATGAAATTATCCGAGGGCTTTTCAAAACTGATTCCCTCAGTTTTGATTTTCGTATTTTATGCAATCAGTTTCTTTTTCTTTACCCTTGCTCTTAAAGGAATAGATGTAAGCATTGCGTATGCGGTATGGGCAGGGCTGGGGACTGCCTTTATAACAATAGTCGGAATTTTCTGGTTCAGGGAACCTGCCTCTGCCCTCAAGACAATTTCTCTTGTCGTTGTAGTTGCAGGAGTTATCGGGCTTCACCTGAGTGATAAAGTAACATAATTGACCTGGTACTGACAACCTTATTGAAAGACTACGTACAAGCCGAAGCTGAAGCTTTGACATAAGCTGGAATTTTAAAGTTCTTCGGTTCCTGACAAAAAGAAGACCTCAGCTCGGGCTTCAAAGTTTTTAGCCACAACACAAACCCTAAAATTTTGTTCCCCGTCCTTGTACTGAGCTCTTCAACCCTGAAATAATCAATCTCAAAACTGCAGTCTACAAGCAGGAACACAAGCTCTTTTTCGGAGAAATGATGTGCAATAAACTCAACATCTCCTATTAAAGATAACCTCAGGGTTTCAGGACTCTGAATGCTTCCCAAGTTATCCTGACTCTATCCTGCAGACGGCACAGAGGTTAAAAAAGCCTGCATGACTGCAACATCGAAACTTGATTCCTGGAAGGGAAGATCAGAAGCATTTCCGAGCTTAAATTTAACCCTTCCCTCTGTCTTCTTATCCGAATCCAGGCTTTTTACAACAGTTTCTGAAAGCTGAAAGCCTTATTGCTTCAATATTTATATCTATCTCTGTTACCGAATATCCCAGAGAAGCAAGCAAAAGAGCAAAGGATAGAGTAAAAGAAAAATCATGAGGCTGGAAAAAAAGTGGAAAAAATAAAAAAATTAAAAAACTGAAGGGGTAGGTAAATTGTCTGGAAATCAATAAAGATATTTCAGGCAACTCCTGAATCCGCCCTACAGGTGTCGCCTGAAAAATGCTTATTGTTAAGGGTTAACCCTGTTAAAGCAGACTTTGACACCGCCTCAGTACTGTTTAATTCAGGGTTGTAGTCCCGCAATTGGCCTGTGACAACCTGTCCAGGTCACAAGATATTATCTTCGCGGGATAACTCAGCGGCCTCTGCTGCAGAGTTCCGGAAGGAATCGGACCGTTGACATCAATATAGATGCAACAGAAGCCGCTGTTTCAGGATGGAAATGCCCTTAACATTCAGGTTTGTTTCTCAATGTTTTTGGAGTACTTACTTTTTGGAGATTTGTTCCTCTCTGTTTTTTGAGACCTTTATTCATTCGTGTTTTTAAAGACCTTTATTTCCTTCACAGTTTTAAAGATCTTTTAATCCCAGCAGGTTGTTTCAAAGCTTTTAGTTTCGCTTTATCCGAAAAACCATTTGGGACTAGAATCTCATATTGTAAAATTAGAATATAAGTATACTTTTTGTAATAGTTCGGTTACCTTACCTATTCAATGCTTTTAAAGCTTGATAATGCTTTATTTTCCTTGATAAAAGATCTGCACAATTTATAATAAATAGAGAGTGGATATGATTTCTTCGATTAACAGACAAGAGTTCTATAAAAAAATAAGTAAATCCTGATCCTTCACCATCCTTCTAAGTATCGTTAAATGTGCAAAATAAGCTGTAAATAGCAACGAAGATGATTTGGAGGTCTGAAAAGACTTTAACCTTCAGGTTCAGGCCTTGAAACTTAAAATAGTCTGATAAACTACCTGCGCTTAGTGGGAAAAACCTGAAGTATTGAGTTGAAGAGAGAAATAACTCTTTTTAATTACCTCCATTCATATTATTCGAACAATCTGAAAACATCCAGACATCAAAACTTTCGAGATTCTGGAAAAGAAATAGTATAAGGCACAGAACCAGCATAGTATCTTTTGATGGAACCGAGTTCGGAAACTTCCTCAGCAGATGGAAAAGCACTTTTTCCTCTATATACCATAACATTTATCGGAACCCTCGGGTTCGGCATCATACTTACTTTTCTCGTATACCTTGTAACTGACTATGGAGGCAACGCTCTTATTTACGGCATTCTTGCATCCACTTACCCTGCTTTCCAGCTTATTGGAGCTCCCGTTCTCGGAAGGTGGTCTGACCTTTACGGAAGGAAGAAGATTTTACTGCTGAGCCAGGTTGGAACTCTTCTTGCATGGGTTATTTTTCTTATTGCCCTGTTCTTTCCTGTAATCCCGCTGCTGGAAGTAGAATCCGACATGCTGGGAACTTTTACAGTTACTCTTCCTCTGTTCGCTCTCTTTTTCGCAAGGGCTCTTGACGGCGCTACAGGAGGAAATATTTCAGTTGCTAACGCTTATCTTGCTGATCTCACTTCAGAAGAAGAGAGAAATAAAAACTACGGAAGGATGTCTGTCGCCTCAAACCTAGGATATGTCTTTGGCCCTGCAATTGCCGGAATCCTTGGGACAACCATTTATGGCGAACTTTTGCCCGTGTCCGTAGCCCTGCTTATTTCTGTCATAGGAACCTTTATCGTACTTTTTCTGCTCCCTGATTCCCGTCCCTGCGCTATTGAAGAATACCCAGAATCCGCAGGCATCAGAAAAGTACTTGGGCAGGAACAGAAAGAATGCTATGAGGTTGAAGGGGGGAGTAAAATAAAATTTAGCGAGGCTTTCAAACTTGAATACATCCCTTTTATGCTCATTGTTTATTTTCTTATTTTCCTTGGCTTCAATATATATTATACTGCATTCCCGGTCTTTGCTGCTGTTGCCCTTCAATGGAGCCCTGCCGAACTGGGCATATACTTTTCCGTAATTAGTGCACTTATGGCGTTTGTGCAGGGCCCCGTCCTTGCAAAGCTTGCAAAGAAATATAGAGAATCAATCTTGGTTGTTGTCGGCGGCTTCATTCTGGGCCTTCAGTTCATCCTGATAGTTCCCGGAAACCTCTTCCTCTTATACTTAGCAGCTGTCTTTTTTGCTTTCGGGAACGGGATCATGTGGCCTTCCATTCTCTCTATCCTCTCTAAATTTGCAGGAAAAAAATACCAGGGATCTGTTCAGGGATTCGCCATGAGCACAAGCAGCCTTGCAAGCATAATCGGGCTTCTTGCAGGAGGCCTGCTTTATACGCAGCTGGGAGTGATCTCCTTCCTGATAGCAGCTGCAATAATATATCTTGTAGTTTTCTTTTCATTCAGGCTTATAAGAATCGAAAGAATAAAAGCGGAAAGAAATGGCAATTGAGAAAATTTCAACCGAATCTTCCAAAAATAATTGGACCTACAAAACGGGCACGGAAAAACTAAATCCAGAGTATATAATCACGGAAAACAAGGAAAAAGGGTAATATTGCAGCTTAGTCTTTTTGAGCACAGCGAAAAGGACAGGATACGGCTGCGGTTACGTCGTAACCCTCAGAAAATCTTCGATTTTCTGTGACTCTGGAGCACAATTCGGGATGGAAACCTCTTCACCCGTGCTTCCTTTCTTCTGTAATATAACAGCTAAAAATACCGATCATTACTTATTCATATAAATATTATATTGGCTTACCAAATTAACAAATGGTGTGGATGATAAAGCATTGGAATTACCACAGTTACGGCATAGATTTGACTACTCATTCACCGGGACACTCGGCAATTAATCCGGGAAGAAATGCATACATCCTTATCCTTGGTCTGGTAATTATTTTCCTGACCCTCAATTCGGCATCTGCTTTTCCTATAAATTCAGTTGTTGCTTCAAACTTTAGCGGTCCTACTGATTCAGGAGAGCTAGAGGTCTTTATGGACGGGGCCGTAAATACACAGCTCAAGGCCCATCATATTCCCGGAGCAACCGTAGCTGTGGTCAAAGATGGACAGGTCATTTTTGCCAAGGGCTATGGTTATGCCGATATCGATGAACGCAAGCAAGTAGCTGGAAATCAAACTCTCTTCCGTGTAGGCTCTGTCAGCAAACTCTTCATATGGACAGCAGTAATGCAGCTTGCTGAACAGGGAAAGCTGGATCTTGATGCCGATGTTAACATATATCTCAAGGACTTTCAGATTCCTTCTACCTATTCCAGGCCTATTACCCTCAAGAATCTCATGTCCCATACATCGGGCTTCGAGGATTTAGCCATTGGAGGACGTGTTTTTGTGCGCAGTTCAACTGATATCATGCCGCTGGACGAGTACCTGAAAAAAGAAATGCCTGCTCGAGTGCGCCCTCCTGGAGAACTAACCGCCTACTCGAACTATGGCTCTGACCTGGCTGCATATATTGTTGAGCAGGCATCGGGAATGCCATTTGATAAGTATGTGGAACAGAATATCCTGCTTCCGCTGGACATGAACAATACAACATTCGACCAGCCCCTACCATCCAGGCTGGCTTCGAACATGTCCAATGGATATGTTTATGAGGACAACGCTTACATAGCAAAGCCTTTTGAATACTTGCAGGTATGGCCGGCAGGCTCTATGAGTTCCACCTCAGAGGATATGGCAAAATTCATGATTGCCCATCTTCAAAACGGAAAGTATGGCAATAGCCGTATACTGCAGGAGGATACGGCACAGCAAATGCACAGCAGTCTCTTCAAAAACGATCCCGGAGTTAGCGGCATAGCATACGGGTTCTTGGAGATGAATCCGGACAAACCGAGAGTTATAGGGCATGGGGGCGACACTATCCTGTTCCATACCCAGCTGGTGCTGATACCCGAAAGCCAACTTGGACTGTTTATTTCCTGTAACGAACAGGCTAGCGAATCAGCCGTCAACGAGCTATGGCAGGTTTTTATGGATTATTACTATCCACTGCCTCTTTCCTCAGTACATGAACCCATCTCCGGCTTTGAACAGAATGCAGGCCTCTTTGCTGGAAGCTACCGCCCAACAAGGAGCGCCTACACCAATTTCGAAAAATTAGCCTCTCTCTTCCAGGAGGTAAGGGTATCTCCAGGCCCGAATGATACTCTGATAACTTCCCAGCTATTCCAGGGGTCAAAAAAATGGATAGAGGTAAAACCGCTGACTTTCATTCCCGCTGATGGTCTGCCTTCCCGGGACGGGCTGGTCTTCGGCAAAGATAGCGAGGGTCATATCAATTATCTCTTCATGAAACTGAATCCCACGACTGCCTATGAGAAAGTGCCCTGGCACGATGATATCAATATTAATCTTTCCCTGTTGGGAGGTTGCATTCTCCTATTCTTGTCGACGCTTATCTGGCCGATGAGATTGATTACCAAGCGCTCCCCTTGGAAGCCAAAAAAGCCTGCCACAATTGCCAGATTGTTTGCAGGTGGAGCCAGCATGATTAACTTTCTGTTCCTGGTGGGATTAATATCTCTTTTTTTGGCTAAGCCAGAAGATGCAGAATTCCTATACTCTATCACTACCTTCTTAATAGTCCTCCTGGCAATCGCCCTGATAGCTGCAATTCTAGCACTTAGCTCTGTTGCATTCGCAGTCCTTGCATGGAAAAATAGCTACTGGGATCTTTCTGCAAGAATTCATTACAGTCTTGTGGTTCTGGCTCTGCTGGCGTTTGTCTGGTGGCTGAATAACTGGAATTTTCTTGGGTTCAAGCTCTAATTTAATCTCATGCCGACGGGAATTTGACCAATTCTAGAGTTCATACACTTGTCGAGGGGGAAAGTGCTTGGTACTCAGAAACTTCCTAATTATTTAATTTAAGGAATTGAAGAATTCATCGGGATTCAAAGGTCTATCAGGATTCAAGGATTCATAACGCATTCCTGACCACAGTTTTCCAGGAAACTCCAGGGAAAAGATTCAATAATTAATTCTGAACATTCAGAAGATTAATTTAGGATATCCAGTAAATCAATTCCAATACAGATTCGCAACTTGGCTTTAAAAAGAATTCAAATTAATAGAATTAAAAAAGAAATTATTTTCAACGAGAAACTGCGAATAAATTGCATAAAATAGTCAAAGTTGAAAAATAATTTATTTTGAACAATCAGCGAGCAGTAGGGGCGAAATGGTATGGGATGGCCTATAACTTCCGGATACTACATAATAGAGGACATGAATTCAAGATCTTCGGCTCAAGCGCCTCTCTGCCCTACTTAAATGAAATCCCGACGACTGCACTCTCCTACTTCTTCAGGGAAAGAAAAGTTACAGATATCGTTGGGGACAGAGACCCCGTTGTAATCCAGAAGCAATGGATCTCTACACAGGCAAAACAAAGAAATGAGGCTCATGTTACTTCCATCCTGAAGTCAATGAAAACAGCTGGCGAAAGTACGAGCAGCAGATAAAGCAAAACGTTGTCTTGAAGGTAAAGAAAAGATAAGCCAGGACTGCTTTTCAGGACATACTGCTCTTCAGGGAGCAGAGCAGCTCAAAGTATTAATAAATCTCCTTGACTCTCCCAACCTGCCCATCGGTCAACTGCACCTTTATCCCGTGAGGATGAGTCGAAGAGTTGGTTAAAATTCTCTTTACAATGCCCTGGGTTATTTTCCCTGTCCTCTGATCCTGCTTTAAAACAATTCCTACTTTTAATCCTTCTTTGACGTTTGATCTTATGCTACATCTGTTCATGGCAGAAGGTAAATTAATAGCTATATAAATTATACGTTTAAAAAATTATTTTCCTATAAGAATTACTTTCTCTTTCAATACTTTCATCAATAAATTGACATTTTCACCGGAAAGTTATTTCACGGTTTCTTATATATGTTCTCTACTTTCAAGCCAGTCTATTATCCTGGGCCAGAGAGATAATGAAATAATCAGGGAAATAACAAAAACAAAAATAGAACCGGCAGTAATATCTACAAGAGTATAGGCTGCTTCCCCCTGGTACATATTGGCTAACAGAGCTCCGAGTAAGAAGAGGTTTACAAGCGCTGCCGAGGTAGCAATACTTGAGATAAGTACAACTCTACTCCTTTTGTCTTTGGATCCAAATTTTACCATATAATCACCGTTAGCCTGATTACCCCCAACAACCGATCACCCTCAATAACCTAACAACCTCACTACTCCCAAGAACATTACATTCTCAATAGCTTCATATCCTTAAAAGCTTCATATCCTTAAAAGCTTCATATCCTTAAAAGCTTCGTATCCTCAACTGGTTAGCTGAAGTATCCGGAAGGTAGAATCCGGAACCTGGCCTGTGGTAAGTTCATCCTGAGAGCTTTTAAAAGCGAGTGCAGGAAAGTTCTATCAACGGGTACTTTTACACTTTATTTTCTACACATCATCGTCCAAGTTTTTTCTGAATTTTACTTTCTAAGTCCTGCTTTCTGCACTCTGTTTGATTTTTCTTTCTTACAGATCTACCTTAAATAATTCAGCTTCAGAAGTATCTTCCCTTAACTTATTTAATCCTGCTTCTTTTCATCAGCAGGGAATTTGTCGTTACAGAAACCGAGCTAAGTGCCATGAAAGCGGCAGCCAGCTCCGGTGTAATCATAATCCGGAGGAAAAAAGGATACAGAATTCCAGCTGCAATAGGGATTCCTATTGTATTGTACCCGAAAGCCCAGACCAGATTTTGCTTGATCTTATTAATGGTAAGCCGGCTCAGTTTAAGAGCTGCTACCACATCTCTCGGATCGTTTTTTATAAGTACTATCTTTGCAGATTCCATTGCCACATCCGTGCCTGCCCCCATAGCGATTCCAACATCGGATTGAATCAGGGCAGGAGCATCGTTAATGCCGTCGCCAACCATGCCGACGAGTTTGCCTTCTTTCTGAAGCTTTTTGATTTCGTTTGCTTTATCTTCGGGCAGCACCTCTGCAAGCACCCTTGGAATCCCTACCTCTCCAGCAATAGCCCCGGCTGTGATAGCATTGTCTCCGGTTATCATAACTACTTCGATATTCATTTTTTTAAGGGTATCAACAGCCTCTTTAGAGTTCTCCTTCAGAGTATCGGCAACTGCAACAAGCCCTACAGCTTCGTTCCCAAGAGCTACAAGCATTGCAGTTTTCCCCTGTTCTTCAAATTTGCGCATCTGGGTTTCAAGCCCCTCAAAAGAAATTGAGTTTTCTTCCATAAGTTTGCGGGTACCAAGCAGGATCTTCCGGTCTTCAAGATAGGCTTCGATGCCCTTTCCTGGAATCGAACGGAAGTTTTTTGCCTCTGCAAGGTCGATTTTTCTTTCATCCGCACCTCTTACAATGGCTTCTCCCAGTGGATGCTCGGATCCTCTTTCAGCCGTTGCGGCAATAAAAAGCACTTCGTTTTCCTCGCGACCGGAAACTGCAAACACGTCCGTGAGTTTGGGGGTACCTTCAGTCAGGGTCCCTGTTTTGTCAAACACGATCGTATCAAGTTTATGCGCCCTCTCAAGGGCTTCTCCACCTTTGATCAGAATTCCGTTTTCAGCGCCTTTTCCCGTTCCGACCATAATAGCTGCGGGTGTTGCAAGTCCTACTGCACAGGGACAGGATATCACAAGGACGGTGATAGCTATAAGCAGGGAAAAGAGGAAGGGACTGATTCCTCCGAGAGCTATGGATTCACCTACTCCGTAGCGCCAGTAACCGATGAAAAACCAGAAGAAAAAAGCCACCAGGGCAATTATATGCACGGCTACGATGAAGTTGCCGGCAAAAACATCTGCGATTCTCTGTATGGGAGCTTTTGTTGTCTGGGCTGATTCCACAAGCCTGATTATCTGGGCAAGGGCAGTATCAGCTCCTACTTTTGTAGCCCTGAACCTGAAGGACCCTGTCTTGTTAAGGGTAGCCCCGATAACAGTATCCCCTTGACTTTTCTCTACGGGGATGCTCTCACCGGTAATCATTGACTCGTCTACTGCAGAGCTTCCCTGAACCACAATTCCGTCAACAGGGATCTTTTCTCCGGGACGGACCACGACAATATCCCCGACAACTACCTCTTCTACAGGAACTTCTTTTTCTTCGCCGTCTACGAGGATCCGTGAGGTTTTTGCTCTTAACCCCATCAGTTTTCGGATGGCTTCCGAAGTTCTGCCCCTGGCTCTTGCTTCAAGGTACCTGCCAAAGACAATGAAAAGTATCAGTAAAGCTACGGTATCATAATAAAGAACGTCGTATCCAGGCCCCAAGTCAAGGAAAGTTGCTGCTACACTGATAAGATAAGCTGACCCTGTCCCTGCAGCAATCAGCAGGTTCATGTCGGTTACTCCATGCTTGAAACCTTTGAAAGTTCCGACGAAAAACTGTCTGCCCGGAAAAAGAAGGACAAGAGTAGAGAGTATAAAAAGTACAACAGGTTCTGTAAGGATCTCAGGAACAAAAGCGAGAAACGGAAATGCCATGCTCATATTTCCAAGAGCTATCGGAATTCCCAGGACAAGGGCAATAATCAGGTTGTTTCTCTGCCTGCGGATTTCAGCATCCCTTGACATTTGTTCCCGGTCTTCGTATTCAACAGTCTCAGCCTGGACCGAAGCCCCATAGCCTATTCCCTGAATTGCAGCAATAATTTCCCTCACAGAAATGCGAGCCGAGTCAAATTCCACAACGGCTTTCTCAAGAGGAAGATTTACGGAGGCCGAGATTACGCCTTCGGTTTTATAGAGGATCTTCTCAATATTTGAAGCACAGGACGCACAGCTCATACCCTGGATATTCAGGGTTACTTTATCCTTCTCGACTTTATACCCTATGGATTCAATAGCCTCTTCAATTTCCTTCGGAGAAACCATGGAAGGATCAAAACTGACCTGTGCCCTGCCAAGTTCCAGGTTAACGGCTACGGAATCCACGCCCTCTTTTTTCTTCAGGATCTTCTCGATGTTCAGTGCACATGCCGAACAGGTCATCCCTGAAACTCCGAGAGTGATTTCTTTTGAACCCGGTTTCTGGCTTGATATGCGAACTGCTTCTTTTTCCGCAGCAATGCATGGTTCGGTAAGAGGGCATGCCTGAGAACTCTCTACCACCCCCTCTTTTACTTCTTCTGAAACCCTGTCTACAGGTTCTGAAAGTAAACCTGCTTTCTCTTTTTCCAGAGCAGGTTCGGAGTTTTCTGCCTGGACTTCTTCTTCATACCCTTCAGTCGTCGCTTCTTCGCGTTCTGTAGAATATCCTGCCTTTCGGACAGCTTCTTTGATATCCTCAAGGCTTAGTTTATCGGGATCAAAGTTAACAGTTGCACTTTCGGCTTCAAGATTGACATCTACAGATTTGACTCCATCAAGAGAAGAAATAGCATCCGCTACTCTTTTCTGGCAGTGACCACAGGTCATGCCATAAACACCTATCGTGATTTCCATCGGATATGCCGCCTATCCAGTTTTTCAGACTGCCTAACCGCTTAAAAAGCGTTTATAGACTCCCTTATATTTTTGTAACCCGCCTCAAGCAGGGTCATCCTTATGACATGTGCATCGGTTATCCGGCTGTCATATACCACATTTACTGTCCTCTCAGGGACGTTTACATTTACACGGGAAACCCCGTTAATAGAGGTAATAAGTTTGGTAACTGTGTCTTTGCAGTACCTGCAAATCATATCATCTACTACAAGTGTTGTCTCCCCGATGTCTTCACCCCCGGATCATCAGCTGCTTTTTAAACAGGCGCTTCACCCATATTATAAAAATCTGTACCTTTTACTATATAATAAATTCCTCGAGCCCGATAAATCGAATCTCTTGAGGAGAATCGCCAAATACATTATCCCAGTTCAGGCTGGCTCATACCCGGTTTCTCTTATTGCAGCTTTGATTTTCTCGGTGTCTGTCTTTCCTTCATCGAACTCAACAACAGCCTGTCTGTTCTCAAGGCTGACATCTACTTTCTTTACGCCCTGCACGCCTTCAATTGCCTTTTTAACCCTCATAACGCAGTGTCCGCAGGACATGCCTTCGACTTTTACGGTTTCCTGAGTAATTGTTTCAACCTCCAGTATAATTTATCTGAAATAACTTGGATTATCAGCTTTATAAAAGTGTTCTCTAGAGAAAAGAAGTAAAGATCCTGTTAAAATAGTTTCCTAGCAATCTTATCTCAAACAGTTATCATAAATCTTAAGGACTGACAGGACTCCAAGTGATAAGAATAAGTATATCCGACCTTAAGGAAACATATCATACCTTATATCATTTTCATATCCAGAATTAGAATGTAAGGACTAATGGGACAATACGAACATGAGATTTGACTGAAAATAGTATTAAACGAACCGCAATCAACACGGACTTACATACACGATCAAAAGATAATAGGGGGATGGACCCCCACTGATTTTATTTATAGGCAGCCTTATCAGGCTTATAACTTAACATCCTTGTTCGGATTCTTCCATACTCTCTAAGTCCATTGTTTTGTTTTGTTCATATTCTTCCATACACCCTAAGTCCATTGTCTTGTTTTGCTCATATTCTTCCGAAGGCTGTAACTTCATTGCCTTATCCATCATTTCCATTGTCATATTTTCTCCGGTCATGCACTCATAGGCCTGAATCATATGACCCATCATTTCCATCTTAGACTCAAGGGTTTCTGTGCTGGAATCTTTCATGTGAAGTTTGTGGAGTACCATAGCTTTTTTCAGCCAGACGCTTGCGCTGTCCATTCTGGCCTTGTCTGTCATCTCCATAGCTGCGCTCTCTCCCATAATACATTTACGGGCATACATCATATTGTCCATCATTTCCATCCGGGACTCATTGGTTGCTTTACTGGGATTCTCCATCTGAAGCTTGTGCAGTACCATAGCCTGCTTCAGCCAGAAATCAGCATTGTTCAACCTGATCTTGGCTCCATACATAGAGACTGCCAATGCTTTGTATGCTGTTATGTTATCCATCTTTTCCATGGTTACATTTTCTCCCATGATGCATTCATGGGCACGCATCATATGATTCAGCAGCTCCATCTTAGACTCATTGGTTGCTTTGCTGGGATCCTCCATGTGAAGCTTATGCAGTTCCATAGCTTTCTCAAGACAGAAATCAGTATAACCCAGCTTAGACTGATCTGCACTTGTGTCCTGATCCATCTCAGCCATGTAGCAGTTTCCGTCAGCCATGTATTCACCGGTCATACAGCGCATCATGGTCTCGTTACCCTGGTAATCCCCTATGCTTGACTGCATCATAGAACGTGTTTGATTGTAATCACACTGACCCATGGTATCTCCTGCAGCGGAACCTACCATCGTAATTGCCACAATTCCCAATACCAGCAAAAATGCTGACTTTATCGTTCCAATCCTGATCATCTTATTTCCCCCGTTACGCACCGAATTTGATAGGTTTAAAGATTCGGTTCCTATTTTATTTATCTCCGCAATATAAAAGTCTTATTATAATAAAAACCGTTTCTGGGGACTCTTTTACAGATTAAGAGGCTTTAAAAAGGAGATAATTAAAAAAAAACATTGAAGACAATGAAATCTTTCATTTTTCACAAAGAAGTGGCTTCGTAACCCAATGTAAGATAAATATCCGGAAAATAAGGCAACCAAAACGCAAGAAGGCTCTTAAAGATGCCAGCCCTGGGAAGCTGAAAATTAAAAGAAAAATGTCAGAAGTTGACAATAATCAGGGCTAAAGACAAAAAGCCGGGATGTAGCTCATTTGATCTTTCGGGTTTGATCATGCTGGATTCCGTCCTTATGTCCTCCAGCACCATGTTCAATCCTTTTATCCTCTTCTTTATGCCCGTGCTTTCCGTCGCCATGCCCGCAATGTCTTCCATGTTCTCTATGATTTCCATACTTTCCACACATGAAAAAATGAAGCAGGATGTAAGCAAGGAAGAATATATAACTGGAGTACGCCAGAAGGTGAGCTCTGTGCTCTGTCAATATATAGAATGCAATGGTAGATAGAATAAAGAGCAAGGCTGCCCTTATAATAAATTTATTTCTTAAACTGAAAATTGTTCCATTCATCAGGGAGTCTCCCAAGCCATAGGGCTTGAGTGCTATTCCTTCTCAGCCCTTTAATACTGAGGGATTCACCACATTTTGTGCCCTACCCCTAATAAACATCTCTACATTCTCAATACTCACATACGTACATTCATCCAAAGATTCTTCAGAGAGAAAAGCAATATGTGGAGTCAACACTACATTATTCATCACTAGAAGTGGACTATTCATTGGTAGAGGCTCTTTTTCGAAGACATCCAGCCCTGCTCCGGCGATCTTTTTCTCCTTAAGAGCTTCTATAAGAGCAGCTTCATTGACCACTTTCCCCCTGGCAGTATTGATCAATATAGCAGTAGGTTTCATCCTTGCTAGTTCTCTCGCACCTATCATATGTTCTGTTTCAGGTGTTAGCGGCACATGCAATGTGACTATGTCACTCTCTGAGAGCAGAGTATCCAGATCTACAAATTTTATGCCCAGTGCTTTTGCTTTCTCAGGATTGGGATGAGCCGTTACAGAGAGCACATTCATGTTGAATCCTTGTGCAATCTGTATCACTCTTTTACCTATTTCGCCCGTTCCAAGTACACCTATGGTCTTGCTCATGAGCTGGTTACCCACATAGTGCTTCCAATCGAATAATCCTTCTCGCAGGTCCATATCTGCCAGATGGACTCTTCTGAGAAGGTTCAGGGATAAGGCAAAGACAAACTCCGCCACCGAGTCGAAGGCATAACTGGGAACGTTTGATACTATTACTTCACGTTCTGTCGCTGCCTCCAGGTCCACATTATCGAAGCCCGTCTGCCACAGAGAGATCAGCTTTAGCTTGGGCGCAGAGCTTATAGCCTTGGCGTCAACTCCGTATCTTCCTACTATTACAACTTCAGCATCCTTTATTCTCTCAATGAATTCGTCATGAGAGAAAGGCACATTTTTGTAAATTTCGAGTTCACCCAACGCTTCGAGCCGTTTTTTGTACTCTTCCGTCATGAATATGGGGTCTGCTACTACTATCTTCATACGCCACCCCGTAATTCCAAATGATGCCTGAGATTCCACTTATCTTTCCTGTAGGAAAAGCTGAAAAAACAGTAAGTTTTGCCTTCGTACTCTGACTTGAAGACAGCAGACTTGTCTTCACGCTCTATCTTGCCCGGGTTTAAAATATTCATATCTTCCCATCCCTTAGGGCTCGATGTACTTTTCTGGATCTTCATCAAACTTCTTTTTATCCGAAAGGGCGCAGAAGTAGTACGTCTTTCCTTTATACTCGCTCTTGAATCTCGCGTCCTTCTCGTCTAGCTTCATCTTACAGACAGGATCAATTACTACTATAATAATACCCCCAATAATTAAAAACGAGTCAAACTATTTCTATTTTATCACCTGAACAGATTTGAGAGGAATTTAATCTGGTGCACGAAATTCAATTCAAGATCGCTTTGGCAGTATTGCTCTTAATAGTTGCTGGCGTCAGACTTTATTACTAAAGGGACCATAGAGGGTTTGAAAAAGTAGCAATAAAACATAAAGGGCATACTTTGATGACCGATGGCTCTTACAGGTTCATCAGGCATTACATGTGCACAGTCATCTTCCAGTTGGGGCAATGATTGGAAAAGAGAAGTTAAAAATACCCCCAGGAAAAATTCAGGAAAAACCATGTTATGGAGAAAAAAAATCGCGATTTTGGAATGTTTTGTGATAGAAGTGTTTTGTAATAGATTTTCTAGGGATTGTAACATCTCAAATTTTTAGAAGCTATTAACCTCCAATTGACTCTCGAATTTAGTGAATTACATGCGGTTCCTCATAAGAGCCTTCAGGCTCATTGTAGGTTGCCAGCATTAGAGCCGCTACCAAGAGCACGCCGGACCAAAGATATCCTAATATCGAGAACAAGATATTAAATGCCCTCAAAACTCCTGCTAATGCAATCAAAGATCCTAAAACTCCATGATACCTCTTCGACCACCGAATTGACTCCGCAGTCCCATGCTGGGGATGTGTCAGGAACATGAAGCCTATGACGACCAGGGCACTAGGCAGCACCAGCCCCAAGATCTTCTTCGAAGATCCTTTTGCAGTCTTTAAAAATTCCATGAGGCCGGCCAGAGTTAGCAACACCCCCATCGTTAGATGCTGCCTCTGCTGGGGGTCGGTCCATACGGCCTTTAAAGTGAGCTTAAGGTTCTTGGTTTCATGGTGAAGGAGTAGGAAGAGTGTGAGGAAGGCTCCAGAGATAGTCAGTAAGGCAGAAGGCAGATATGTCAGGATATTTACGAGTATTCCCACCTCATGTAGCAGAGCTAGCGCGGCAGCAGTTCCAATGACCACACCCATCAAGTTGTGCACAAAATTCGAGGCCCGACGAATGGCCTCTGGAGAGTGCACAGCTCTCCATTTCCTTGCCTCATTCTCTGTCAGCTCGACCATACTTATATTATAATTACATGCTTATATAAGTAAATCTACTGATACAGCTAAGCCTCTGTTACATTCTTTTCTATTTTGTAGCTGCTGAAAGTAATATGCAACTTTTCCCAATGAGGAATTCATAATCAATAAATAGTTTTGTGATAGATTTAATCCTGTGTCTGAAGCTCAGTTTAAGCGCGTCCTGGCAGCCTTGCTTTTGGTGGAAATAGGTATCAGGCTACATTATATGAAAAGCTACAGAGATTTCAAAAGAGCAATGATAAAACACGAGCAAAGAGAGAAAATGTCTCTCGCTTTTGTAGGCCTCGGGTTTATTCCCATATTCTTTTACGTTCTTACATCCCGGATAAATTCTTTTCGCCTTCCTTTCCCTGCATGGCTCCGCTGGTTTGGAGCAGGAATTATCTTTGCTGGCGATCTTCTCTTTGTCTGGTCTCATAGAGCTTTAGGCAGGAACTGGTCTCCCTTCCTGGAGACCTGGAAAGACCATACTTTGGTGACTGAGGGTCCTTACAGGTTCATCAGACATCCTATGTATGCGGCCATTGCTTTAATAGGCATAGGAGTATCGTTCCTCTCTGCCAACTTGCTGGTTATCTTGGCTCATATGCTGTCAATAATAAGCATGTACCTGGTCCGAGTATCCGATGAAGAGAAGATGATGGCAGAACAATTCGGAGACGAGTACAGGGAATATGTGCAGAACACGAGAAGGCTGATCCCAAAGTTGAGAATTTTAAGGAGTAGAAAACAGATTTAGGAAGCAAATTTTGAATCTTAAGGATAGTTCGTGGACTGTTGAGAAAAAAATAGTTAACTGATAGGGTAGTGTTGGGAACTATATTACTGTTTGAGTATGCATCTATGTTCTTCTTGATTACTTTAAACGCGGAATAAACCCCGGAACTTCTGCCATATAACGAGAGTACTCTTCTCCAAATTCCGTCAGCACCTCTTTCTCTTCACTTCCTGTCAGCCTTTTGTACATATATACAAGGATTGGAAACACAATCAGAGTCGACATTGGGTATTTTTGCATATCCCGCCAAAAAGGCGATTAGCGTTTTTTAGATTAATATGACTATTTATATACAT
Organism: Methanosarcina horonobensis HB-1 = JCM 15518; assembly: GCF_000970285.1. Taxonomy (NCBI): domain Archaea; kingdom Methanobacteriati; phylum Methanobacteriota; class Methanomicrobia; order Methanosarcinales; family Methanosarcinaceae; genus Methanosarcina; species Methanosarcina horonobensis. The sequence goes on from NZ_CP009516.1 coordinate 3,684,374, forward strand.
GAAGGGATAATTTTTGTATCTATAGATGAGCCAATTTTTGATAGATTCTATTCATGTTAATGAACTCTAGGCGCTTGTTTAACTCCTGGAATTGCTCCTGAAGTTGCTCATAATTTGGGAGCCCGTCTTTTCTAAACGTTAACATACGTAAAATTTAGTAGTCACATTGCATAGGTTAGCAATTATCATCTCAGCAATTATTGTCTACAATAAACCTTTGCTATCTTCGAAAATTGAAAAATTAATTGGGGCTAAGACCAGCGAACCGCCTCTCCTCAGAGCAGTCCCCAAAGTCAAAACTATTTCTCTTGAAGATAAACATTAATACTGAAGATAAACATCGATACAATAGTCGACTAAAATCTCAACTGAGAGTATTTTTTATGATAGATAAAAAAGTTCTCATCTCCGGGGGAGGCATAGCGGGACTTACTCTTGGGATACTGCTCAAGGAGAAAGGATGGGAGCCTTTAGTAATCGAGCGCGATACGGCCGTGAGGACTGAAGGGTACATGATGGGTTTTTTTGGAACGGGCTGGGACGTTGCCGATCGTATGGGATTATTGAGTGATATTAAAAAGGTTCATTATCCAATAGATTATCTGGAATATGTCGATTGGAATGGAGATCCTCATTTTCCGGCAGTGCCCATCGAACGTGTACGCAAGGCCTTTAGGGGAAAATTTGCCTTTCTCCGCCGCCCGGATTTGGAGTTCATCCTTTTCAATCGTGCCTTGGCATCAGGTGTGAGAATAAGATTTGGCACGACCATTCAATCAATTAAAGAAGAGGAGAACGGTTTGCAGGTAGTGTTCAACGACGGAACCATGAGCGCATTTCAGTTGCTTTTTGGCGCTGATGGAGTTCATTCCAACGTTCGTGAATTGATTTTTGGTCCAGAGTCTCAATTCGCCCGATATCTTGGTTATTATGTAGCGGCATTTCACACTCCTAATCATGATTATTGCATCGGACGTTCGCTGGAGATCTATGAGGAGCCGGGCCGTATCGCGTGGTTTTACCCCCTCGATGCCAATTGCATGGATGCGGTGTATATTTTTCGCCATGATAACGTTGGTTACTTGCCTCATGAAAAGCGGCTTGCTTTCGTACAAGAGCAGTTCGATGGGGCCGACTGGATTGCCGAAGATACCTTAAAAAAGGTTTCCTCCTCAAAGCCCATTTATTTCGATGCCATGGAGCAAATTGTCATGCCGGACTGGTATAAAGGGCGAATTGCGCTTCTTGGAGATGCGTGTGGATGTCTTACACTGACTGCAGTACAAGGATCACATATGGCGATGGCAGGGGCCTATGTAATTACGCAGGAGCTTGAGAGGTATTCCGGAGATTATCAATCCGCCTTTACTACCTACCAACAATTCCTCAAACCTTTCGTAGATAGAAAACAAAATGACGCCATACGGTTTGCTGGACAGTTAGTTCCATCTTCGAGAACGAAAATGGTGTTTCGCTATCCACTCATTCGTTTAATATTCAATAAATTTTTCCTGAGTCATTTTCTAAATTTATTGGGTGCGAAAAGTATTCTGGTTAACTATAGTTAAAAATCTAAAGATTGATATTGATAGATCCCGCTGGTAGATCCCTGCGCCACGGTTATTAGTGAGCCGGTTTCAAAATTAGCCTACTATTTCCCACCAGTATATAAGGGAGCAAGCGATATAGATTGGCCTAATTACAGCATCGCTGTCATGGTGCGCCAAGAAAGCGCATTTTACTAAACTCCCATTTGACCCATAGGTATCTACACTTGCCATAAGGCCCAATGGGAGCATAACTGTCATCAAGTGCAAAGCAACTTTTAATATTAACTAGCACTAATCGCAATGGATTTCGTTTTTCGCATCAAGATTTAAACATCCATATGAATTAATATGGCTATAAACCATTGGCATAAGCGCTCTGAAGTCATCTAATATCATTAAGTGTATTGATCTGAAACGAAATTTCTTATATGTGTTGACTTTATATTACTAGCTCCTGATCCTTATTTTTGAATATGTCTGTTATATGGAAATTACTTTGCATTTGGTAGCAGCTATGCTCCCATTGGGCCATTTAGGAAAGAATAATGTGACATAGATATCTTTTTAGTATTCCAATTACAAAAATATAAAGCATATCAATACCGGTTGGAATAATTTGTCAGTATTAAGTCCAAAAGAGGTTGTAGACCTATACAGGAAAAGGGCGAAAAATTATGATCTTACTGCCAACCTGTATTATTTGATTGGCTTTAGATTACACCATTATAGAGTTCTCACAATTGACTCCCTTGATATCAAGAAAGGTGATACTGTCTTGGAATTAGGCTGTGGTACAGGTCTAAACTTCCCATTGCTTCAACAAAAGATCGGAAAAGAGGGCAAGATCATAGGTGTGGATATTACTGATAAGATGCTAGAAAAGGCAAAGGAGCGCGTCAAGAAAAATGACTGGAAAAACGTTGAGTTCTTTCATGATGATGTTGCCCAATACAATATCCCAGAAGGTGTTGATGCAGTCTTTTCAACATTCGCATTGACACTATCTCCAGACTACGACAAGGTGATCAAAAATTGCAGTGAATCACTTAGAAAAGGTGGTAGAATTGCAATTCTTGATTTCAAAATGCCGAACAATTACATGAGATTTCTTGCACCCTTGATGATATTAGTTACAAGGCCTTTTGGTGTCAGGAAAGAACTTCAGTATAGGCACTTGTGGGAATCTGTTGAAAGATATTTCCAAAAATCTTCATTGAGAGAAATGTACGGGGGATTTGTTTACTTATCTGTGGGAATAAAGGATTAAAATAACGACGGATAGATGAGCAATTTTCGAGTTGTCACATTAGAGTATGAACAGAATATGTGTACATCCTGAGATTGTTTAATGCACTAAAAGGGGTTCTGTTAAAAGGGGTTCTGTTGCAAAAGGTCATAATATAGAAGCAAAAATTTAATTTCACAGCAAAGAACATAAAAAAGCATAATATTCCTATGAAACTATGAAACAGTCAAAATTAAGCAGCTATTCCGAATAACTTGTTTATAAAATTGGCTTCAGCAAGAACACATCGATTTAAAGTATCAATCTGTCCTTTTTATCATATGCATGATTTCAATTCCTTTTAAAATCTTAATAGCCGTATAAAAGACTGAAAGCCTAACATTGGACGAACTATCTGTTTTATAGATCTATAATCCTGTTCAACAATATTATTCAAATACTTAATTTGCCGAAGGCTTACGTTTTTACAGACCTTCCGCAGATCTCTCCTCAAAGATAATATCTTTCACAATTTTTCCCCATTAACCTTACTATCTTGTTCTTAACTTCATTCATATTTGCAATTTCAATTATTACTTTTGAGTCCATTTCAGTTTTGATTTCTGTAATCTCCCTAATTAGCGTGAAAACCCATTTCAACGTGGGCTTCTGAGTTTGTTTTTTAAGCTGGTCCGGTATTATTTCCCCTTTTTCTTTTAACTTCTCTCTTAGCTTCCATTCAGCTACCGAATAAATCATTAGGGTTAAGACCATTATCATTGACAGTTCTTCAACTTGACATTGTCACATTATAAATATACTTTTATATCATTTCGTGAAATCGGTGATGCTCTATGGGAATCCATAGAACCCTATCTTCCTCCACAGAAACCACATACAGGAAAGTCACGTACAGATAGTTAATGAACGGTATTTTGTACGTCGTTATGGCAGGTTGTACGTGGAAAGATGTTACCTGCCGCTATGGCTCTAACAGTAGTTCCGATTGCTTGTGGTTCAGAATGGCTGAAATAGCTTATTAGTCCGCACTTTTTATCCATATATGAAATGTTACGAAATTACCTGGCAAAAATAATAATTCTTGAACGATTCCTCGTACAGATAATTAAAAACTACATCTATTCCAAAAAACCTCGTTAGCTTCCGCTAGCCATTTTATGGTTAACAGACTCCTTAATTGAATACAAATGAAAATGAATTATAAAATATTGGGAAAAAAATAGTAAATTGATCAGGGTAGTTACTTATGACTGCAACTGTTGCTAAAACGTGAGAATTAAATTTTTAGTACTATTTTAAATGTGGTATAAACCCCGGAACTTCTGCCATATAGCGGGAATATGCTTCACCAAACTCCTCCAATGCCTCTTTTTCCTCACTTTTGCCAGCCTTTTGTACATATATACGAAGATTGGAAACATAATCAGAGTCAATATTGTGGGCCATTGTATCAGAAATCCTATCATCACAAGTATGAAGCCGTCATATTGAGGATGACAGACATAGGCATAAGGCCCGGTAGTTGCCAATTCATGATTCTTCCGTGCCTTGTATAGCACATCCCAGGCTGAGGAGAGGAGATATAGCCCTCCTAGAATGAAAATATAGCTGATGAAATGAATCAGATTTAGATGAGGATCTCCTTCCATGCCCAGAAGGTCACTCCATAGATGTCCGGCATTGTGAGAGTATATATCCAGCTCTGGATATGACTTGCCAGCCACCCTGATAGCAGGTAGATGGTCAGAGGAAAACCGTACATTTCGGTAAATAACGCAACTGTGAAGGCTGCAAATCCTCCAAGGGAGCGCCAGTCACGCGATGTTTTAGGATGTGTGAAGCTAAAGGCAAACATAATGAATATAAGGGAATTGATGATAACCAAGGACCAGAGACCATATGCAGGTGCATAGCTCATATTAACTTCTCCTGATTGTGTTCATGCTGACCTGAACCTTGCTGCTCTCCTGCGCCCTGTCTGTTCCTTTTCTTCTCCCTCTCCTTCATGCTCATGCTTTTCCTGACCGTGCCCTCCATGTCCTCCTCCACACCCTCCATGTCCTTCGTGTCCTGAGTGCATGAAAAGGTGCATCAGAATGAAGACACCGAATATTATGTAACTAGAATATGCCAGAAGGTGCGCCCTATGCTCGGTAACCAAGTAGAATGCAATAATAACTAAACTGAAGAACGCGATTACCTTTATGATGAGATTATCTCTTGAACTGGAATTCACCCCATTCACCCGGAAAATTCCCATTTTTATTATTTTAAATAATCTTTAATAAAAATTACTTTTGTGACAAAAACTGAAACTCTTAATCGAGCTCTGTTCTATTTAGAAGCAAGGCATTGATCGTCACTAGCAAAGTACTTCCAGCCATGGTAAGGGCTGCAATCTCAGGCCTCAACAGCAGCCCAATTGAAGGATATAAAGCTCCACCGGCGATCGGAAAAGCTATGAGGTTGTAACCTGCCGCATACCAGAGGTTCTCAATCATCTTCCGCCTGGTAGCTTTGCTTATGGCTATCACCTTTATCACATCCAGGGGATCGCTATGCATAAGCACAACATCTGCAGACTCCAGGGCCACATCCGTTCCCGCACCAATGGCTATACCCACATCAGCCTGTACCAGCGCTGGGGCATCATTAATGCCGTCTCCTACCATAGCCACCAGCTTGCCCTCCTGCTGGATCTCTTTCACCTTGTCAACCTTTTGGTCTGGCCGAACCTCGGCAAATACCTTCTCTATCCCTAAATCTGTGGTAATGCGTCTCGCTGTAGCCCAGTTATCCCCGGTGAGCATGATACTTTCGATACCGAGAGCCTTGAGCTGCTGTACGGTTTCCCGTGAGGTGGGTCTAGGGGCATCGGCCACGGCGATAAGTCCTACCAATCTGCCATCCTTGCTGATGTAAATCACTGTTTTACCCTGTTTTCCTAACTCCTCGGCCTTGGTCTTTATTCCCCCCATAGCTATTTTCTGATCCTCCATCAGGCTGAGATTACCCATGAGAATTGTACTACCCTCAACTTGGGCCTTTATACCCTGGCCGGTTACCGCTTCAAAACTGCTTGCTGTGAGTGGGGCTGTTCCCTTAGCTTTCTGAAGTATCGCCTTGGCAATGGGATGTTCCGAACCTTGTTCCACAGAAGCTGCAATCATAATCAGTTCGGATTCGGTCACTTCAGGAGCAGTTACCACATCCGTCGCCTCAGGCTCACCTTTAGTGAGCGTTCCTGTCTTATCAAAGATTACGGCCTGCAGCCGGGCAGAGTCCTCTAAAGCTACAGCACTTTTGAAAAGGATACCTCGCTGGGCAGTCATTGTAGTAGCTACCTGAATAGCCATAGGAGTGGCAAGACCAAGGGCATCGGGACAGGCTATTACTACTACTGTAACAGCGAGAGTGAAGGCAAAGACCAGAGACGCATTGGCGAAGAAGTACCAGATTATGAAGGTAAGGGGCCCAAAGATTATAGCTGCCACAGTGAGCCATATAGCTGCTCTGTCGGCCAATACCTGCGCTGGAGGCTTCGATGCCTGGGCAGCAGCTACTAATTGAACGATCTGAGCCAAAGCGGTGTCAGCTCCCACTTTCGTGGCCTTGAACTTGAAGGAGCCTGTCTGGTTGATAGTTGCGCCTATAACCTCGCTTCCTGAAATCTTATGAACAGGTACGCTTTCTCCCGTAACCATGGCTTCGTTCACTGAAGACTCTCCTTCGATGACTATACCGTCTACGGGTATCTTGTCGCCTGGCCTGACCACGACAGTATCGCCAACTTTGACTTCAGCAGTTGAAATTTCCATCTCTTTCCCATCCCTGATAACCTTGGCCATGGAAGGTGAAAGTTCCAATAGGGCACGGATAGCTGAGGATGCGCTGCCTCTGGCTCTGAGGTCGAGCCAGTGACCTCCCAGGATAAAGACCATTAGCACAGTCGCAGCCTCGTAGAAGGTCTCGGCCTTAAAGAAGAATGTAGCACCAACACTGAACACATAAGCAGAGAGCACAGAGATCGTGACCAGGACCGCCAGGTTTGGAATGCGATTCTTTATAGCATGCATCGCGTCCACGTAAAACATCCATCCACCATAGAAGACGACGGGCGTGGCCAACAGAAGCATGAAGACGTTAGGATTCAGCCAAAAGGGAACGGGCAACTCTATTCCGGTCAATTCTCGCACTAACATCGAGTAAGGTAGAATGAGCAGGGTCAAGGGTATTGAAACCAACAACCTGCGATACATATCCTCGGCCATGGATTCGATATCGCCATGTATTCCCTTGTCTCTTCCTGGTATGGGTTGAGACGTACCATTTCCCGGAGCGCCGTGTTCCTCGTGAGCGCTCTTTCCATGATCAGGTTTCATGCTCTCCTCTAATATCATGAGGCCTGAAGACACGGCAGTGATAACCGCATTCAGCCACTATATGCTGAATTCCTCCTACGGTGATGAGGCTTTCATCGTACTCTACAATAGCCACTCCGCTTACAGGGCTGACCTCGACATGTTTGATGCCCGGATGCATACGGAGATGTTTTTCAACTGCCAGTGCATCCCCTGGATGAAGGAGCCAATCAACCTTGACCACAGCTTTTTTCAATCGTTAAACCCCCTTCTGCTACAAAAATTCGAAAAACATTCAATAGAGATAAGCTCTGCTAACGAGCCGCCCTGCCAATTAAATTGTTAGCTGATCTTCATTACTTTGCAAAATAGTTGTAGATATAAGCAAACAGCGCTCCCACAATTAAACCGTAAATCAGCATCCAAATGGCGCTAATCACTGCACCCAATACTGTAGGCGTATATCCGGGGTGGAAGGGTGCGATTATCTCTAAGAATTGAAGCCCCCGCCCAGTTAATACTACAAAGAGAGCGAATATCAGGCTGATTACACCCGACGCAATGCCACTTGCCAGAGTAAATGCTTTTACATCTAACTTCACAGATTTTCCCCCTCTTTTATTTAATAATTATTAATTTGATATAATATATATTCATCAATTTTAAAACTTGGAATTTTGTCTTAAAACACAAGTCAATAATCCAATATAATTATAGAAACCGAATTCTGAGGAATAGTATGGCCTGGAGAGATTATGGAGAACTGTTTGTAAGGTATAAGGAAAATCCTATACTTACTATTGAAGATTGGCCTTATCGGGCTCACTCGGTATTTAACCCTGCAGTAACTATGGTTAATGGTACAACTCTATTAATGGTGCGTGTAGAAGACCACAGGGGTTTTTCTCACTTAACAGCAGCCAGGAGCAAAAACGGAATTGGAGACTGGGATATTGATAGCGAACCAACCTATCGTCCAGACCCTTTAGGCTACCCTGAAGAAATATATGGTATTGAAGATCCGCGTATAACTTACATAAATGAGATGGAAAAATGGGCTGTAGCATACACGGCTTTTTCGGATTCAGGTCCTTTAACATCTCTTGCCTTTACAGAGGATTTCTACAATTTTGAACGGATAGGAGCTATACTGCCGCCCGGGAGTACAGACGCTTCTATTTTCCCTGTGAGGTTTAATGGCAAATGGGCAATACTACACAGACAAGTATCTAGTGTGATGGGTGCGAAAGCAAATATCTGGATCTCCTTTTCTCCGGATATGAAATACTGGGGAGATCATCAGGTTCTTATGCATACTCGGGAAGGCGGATGGTGGGATGCACATAATATAGGTACATGCCCGCAGCCAATCCGTGTACCTGACGGGTGGCTAATCATGTACCATGGAATACGTCAGACAACACCTAAACTGAGTTATCGGGTTGGACTGGCTCTTCTTGACCTTGAAGATCCCAGAAAAGTGCTTCGCAGGTCAGAAGGATGGGTTTTTGGACCTCGTGAGATGTACGAACGCATTGGAGACGTTAGCGATGTAGTTTTCCCCTGCGGATGGGTCCTGGTGGATGATGAGATTCGTATCTATTATGGAAGTGCGGATACCTCCGTATCAATGGCCAGCGCAAAAGTGAGCGATATTCTTGAGTATATCCTGATGCCCTGATGAACAATGTCCTGAAGAATAATGATGGTTCGAAGAAAACAAAGGAAAATCCATTGATCCTGAAAAAATTATTTGAATATTCCATAAAAACTGAAAATCTGTTTCTTTGGGTTCTGTGTTAAAGGACTTAAGCACCTGAGGTACAATGATAAGTACAATAGCTGTAAGTACAATAGCTGTTGAGACAAAATTCTGTTTTAGGCAATTAAAAGTTTAATTTTTATTTATCTCTCAATTCAACCGAATAATCTAAATATAATTATTCAGTTTCAAAACAGAATGGATAACTCAAAAAACAGTGCAATATTTTTCTTAGAACTTTACGTATACGTGGGGAGCTAGATAGAGCTATTCAGTAAAATAGGAGCTCAAGCAGGTAGAGAATACTCACTTGAAAATAGAATTTATCCCTACCTAATGCTAAGAAAGTCGAAGGCTTTTATGTCAACCGCCTTTTTATTTCTTCAAATTCTTCCTCAGTAATTTCGCCTTTTGCATACCTTTCCTTTGCAATATCCAGTGCCGACTTCTCTTCGCCCCGGGACTTATTCTGTTCAAGAAGTCGTTTGATTAGTAGATAAGCTAGCACAATTATAAGAATCCAGAAAAGGAGTCCGAACAACATACCTCCAAACCCCATCATACCGTAACCGTAATCACTCATATATCCATCTATTGTAACCACTCCCCAAATTTCTCTGTCTCAATATTGGAATTTTCTGTGATCTTAAGGACATATCTGCCTGAAAAAACTAGAAATCAGAACGATTATTCAGGCTTGCTTAAGGGGGGTAAAGCACACTGCTACTCCTTTAAGGAGCTTGCCAATATCTGCTGCTTTAGCGCTCTCAACAAAAACTCCTCTTGTTCCAGATATAATTACAGTCCATTCGCCACCGCTGTATATCCAGTAATGCTGAGGTGTCCATTTCATCTTATAGAGCTCCGCGTAAGCACTTGCCAGAGCATCAAATATCATATTTACGGCTCCGCAGAACTTGGCTGTCATCTCAGCCATTTCTTTGGGCATCTCAGTGTTGGCCTTATAATCCACAAGTTTTCCATCGGGACTGAAAATCCCAGCTGCCATTACGCCCTCAAATCTCAGAAGCTCATCTAGCGATAGATCGCACTCTTTTGTATCCATACATTAATCCCCCAATTAAATGGTATATTTGCAAATTACTTGCTAAATCTTAGATTTAGAGGAAAGTCTGCTTTATTCCTCTGATGCTGATCATAAGCCCGCTGGTTCTTCGCTTTTTTGTACAAAATTATTTAGCGGGCTTAATAGTCCTTTAAACTTAGTTTTTGCATAAATGAATAAATGATTGACAATATTATTATATAATAATATCAAATTAAAAAAAAGAAAATTAAAATCTTGGGTCACGAGGATGGGTTACTGAAAATATAAGCACAAGATCCTCTAAATTTTTCTTAAACAAAAGTAATGCGCTCTTTTTTCAGATTCGATCAATAACTCACGGACATTACCAATTAAAGATGCGTCAGTTTATTTCTATTTCGTCACCCAGGGCTTAAAATATATAGTTAGAATTTTGCGGATCATCCAAGGCTTGGTATAAATCCCGGAACTTTTGCCATATAGCGAGAATATTCTTCGCCAAATTCCGCTAATGTATCCCGCTCCTCCCGTTTTGCCAGCTTTTTATACACCAACACCAGGATAGGGAACATCACTAGAGTCAATATTGTGGGCCATTGTACAAGAAATCCCAGCATAACAAGCACGAAAGCAACATATTGAGGGTGGCGCACATAGGCATACGGCCCGGTGATTGCAAGTTCGTGGTTCTTTTGTGCCTTATACAGCACACTCCAGGATGAAGATAGAAGATATAGTCCTCCAAGGATTAGAACGTAGCTGAATAAATGAATCGGACTGAGGTGAGGGTCCCCTGTCATGCCCAGAAGGTCGCTCCAGAGATGTCCAGAATTGTGAGAGTAAATATCCAGCCCCGGGTAGCGGTCTGTCAGCCATCCTGATAGCAGGTAAATGGTGAGAGGGAAACCGTACATTTCTGTGAAAAGTGCAACTATAAACGCTGCAAATCCTCCAAGAGAACGCCAGTCGCGCGATGTTTTAGGTTGCATGAAACTTAAGGCGAAGATAATAAAGATTAAAGAGTTAACTATGACCAGAGGCCAGAGACCATATGCTTGAATAGTACTCATTTTAGACTCTCCTTGTCGTGTTCATGCTCCCCGTGTCCGTGCTGACCTGTATATTCATGCACTTCGGCATCCCGTTCAACTCCTTTTTCTGTGTCACTAAGTTTGTGTTTTCCACTTCCATGCCCAGAATGTCCTCCATGTTCTCCATGTCCCCCATGCCTTCCACACATGAAAAAGTGAAGAAGGATGTAAGCAAGGAAGAATATGTAGCTGGAATATGCCAGCAGGTGAACTTTATGCTCTATCAGCAGATAGAATGCAATAGTAGCTAAACCGAAAAGCACTATTGCCTTTACGATGAAATTATTTCTTGAATTGCAGCTTGCTCCATTCATTTGGAGTTTCTCCTTTTTTCAGTTGTAAGAATGATCGTTTAATAAGAACCACAAGTAAGAGAGTTTCTGGACAATTTTTTCTAGAAACTAGAGTTATATTCATATCATTAAGATCAATAACTCGTCTTGAGGTTCTTTTGCCCACAACCGAAAAATGATTATATAATAATTATAAAAATACCACTATTAAATTTTATTCATAGCGGCAAAAATTGAACCTTTCAATTGAGTTTTGCTTTGCTATTCACGAAAGCTTTAACAGTATATTGAGGTAAAAGCATGGAGGAAAAATTAACCGATGAAGAGAAAGAATACTACTCACTCACTAGAAAGGCGTTTGCTGCATTGGCTCCTTTTTATGATATTATCGCTGCACCTTTTTCCGGAGTGAGAGATAGAGTTGTGAGTCTTACAAATGCTCAAGAAGGTGCTAAAATATTAGATGTTGCCACAGGAACGGGAAAACAGGCTTTTGCGTTTGCAGAGAAGGGGTATGAAACTGTTGGAATTGATCTTTCTAATGCCATGCTTAACGTGGCCAAAAAGAAAAGTAAATTTAAAAATGCGAGATTTGAAGTTGCTGATGCAACAAATCTGCCATTTGAGGATAATAGTTTTGATGTTTCTTGTGTGTCGTTTGCTTTACACGATATGCCTTTGAGTATAAGAAAAAAGGTATTGAGAGAGATGGTCAGGGTAACCAGAACTAAAGGAATTATAGTAGTTGCTGATTATGGTTTACCAGAAAGCAAAATCAGTAAATTTTTAATTTACCATTTCACTGTTCTATTTGAAGCCGAATACTACAAAGATTTCGTTAGATCGGACCTTGAACCGCTGCTTAACAGAAATAGAATTAAGATAATAGAAAAAGTTACTGTATTACATGGAGCTGGAAGAATATTGAAAGGGATAAATAATAAATTATAAGGACTCACAAAGTTGAAATAAGAAATCAACGTTGACAAATAATTATCTGTTTAAAAGACATATTTAACGATCAGGCCCCGAAACTCAAAACGACTTGTCTTAATCTCAAACTTCGGATGACCTTTTCACTTTTGGTCAAGAGAATAGTTCTTAAACGTTTATTGATGTGAAGATAAAATTGGTTTTAGAATAAACTCAATAATTGATCAAGAATGAATAACTGAATATATCCCAACCAGAAGCCCACCTGCAAACCCAAAAATACCCAGTAAAGAAATGTTTCCTTCTCCCCTGATTATCAGGTATGCGGAAGCAATAATTACTACAGCTAAAAACAGATTTTTTGACATTTCATCAAGCAAGCGATATTTTTTAATAACATCGCCCTTGCCCTGTAGCTTCTCTATTCTGTATCCGCGTATGGTTTTGATAACATCATCAATACCGATAGGGATATTTTTAAGCGTATTTAAATATTCGTCAGCTTCAAACTGGATACCTTCCACTATCTTTCCCGGAGAATAACGCTCTTTCATTGCTTCAGATATCAACGATTTTGCTTCATTCATAATACTATAGTTGAGATCGAGTTTAAGGCATACACCTTCGATAAGCAAAACAGCACGTTCCAGCGTGGAAAACTCCGCCGGCAGAGAGATATCGTGTTTTAACGCAAGTATTGCATATCTATCGCTTTTTCGCCCCTGGGCTCCGTAGTGCTGGTCTGCTATCAGATCGTCCATGTCTCGTTTAAGGTTACGAATGTCAACATCTTCTTCGGTAAGGTTACCAATTCTTAAAAACATATCAGTTGCCATATCAACTTTCTTTTTGTATACGGCATAAAAAAAGTCCAACATATTCCGCTTTAATTCACCATCAATCGTTCCAACCGCTCCAAAATCAATAAATGCGACGGAACTATTCCGGGCTATAATATTTCCGCTATGCGGGTCAGCATGATAAAATCCGTCTAAATATACCTGTTTTAAATAACTTGAACCTATGATCCTTGCATACCTTGACTTTGTTTCCTGATCAACACCAGTTAAATCTTTAATTTGAATGCCTTCTATGTAATCCATGACCAGGATATTTTCGCGGCAATAATCCATATATGCATCCGGAATTATCACATCTCTGACATCTTTGAAGTTTTCCTTCATCCTTTTCATGTTTATGGCTTCAAACCTGTAGTCAAGCTCTCGATGCAGCATTTCTCTAAACTCGTACAGGAATGCATCAAAATTGAAATTTTTACCCGTTCCGATTATTTTAACCAGAATCGGTTTCATGTCCTCGATAATAGCAAGGTCAAGATTGATTGTATCTATAAGGTTCGGGCGTTCAATCTTTACGGCAACTTTCTTGCCTTTCAAAAAAGCTTCGTAAACCTGCCCAATTGATGCACTTGCAATGGGTTTCGTGTCAAAATCATCAAATATGTCCAGTATATCACCACAGTGGTAACAAACAGGACTATGTACGTGTCCTCCTTCCGACATTCCACATATGCATTCGGTTTCGAAGGATTTTCGCATTATATTAAAATCAAGAGGTTTGACCCTATCCTGTAGCTTTTCCAGTTCCTGTACATAGGTAGGGGGAAGCAGATCGGAACGTTTGCTCAATGTCTGGCCAAGTTTGATAAAAGTGGGACCGAGTTCTTCAAAAGCGAGCCTGAGTTTTACAGCATTACTGCGGTTTTTCAAATCAACGGAGCATGTACATTCTTTGTTTGATATGTAATCCCTGTGGATATCTTTGTACAAAAGTGAGAATAAATTGTACTTTAAGAACACTTTTGTAATAGTAAGGTATCTTTTTGCTTTTTCAAGCATAAACATATATTAAGAACTTTAGGTAAATATAAATTCGACTTAATAATTCTCATTTAATGTCTTATCTTATGAAGGACTGCAAAAGAAATAAAACACTGGAATAACTAAAATTTGGCTCCAAGTATAGATTTCAATCTGCGAGAAAACGGGCAGTTAACTCAGAGAGAATCCCCAGAATCATTACCAGGGTCACAGCCAGCAGGGCGGTAGACCATAACCTGGCATCATATACTTTCAGTAACTTTCTTGCATTTTTTGAGCTCAGTAGAATCCCGGAAGAGAGCGCAAATAATATTATTGTTATCAAGCTCACAGTTATCCAGTGATGGCCCGTAATTTCTACCAAAAACTGTCTGAAATCAGTTGATAAATCGTGAGCTATAATGATGCAACCGGTTAAAAAGATAGTAATTGAGGCTGATGCGATGAATGTTCCCGATTCCTTCATGTCAGACCTCCGCTCCAATTTTTCCGGTATTTGATATGATCGCTCCCATAAGGAACATGAGCAGCACCATAAAGAGTGCCAGATAAGCAGTTGTTCCCAGAGCACGCCTGAAACTGACATCATTCAGAAAAGTGTCTCTATCAAGAACATAGAGTGTAAGTGATAGAGCAAGAGCGATTACAGGCAGAAAGACAAAAACATGCTCTTTTGCCTCCATTATAATTTCATGTGCCCAGGGATAAGGACCTTCCAGGATTACAGGTTTTATCCTGGAGCCGTAGACCGTCAGGTAATTGTAACCACCTGCAAGCCAGCATCCTGCAATCACTAGAAGTGTAGCAAAATAGCTTGCTATCCTGACTCTTGTGAGTGACCTGTCTGCCGGATACCTGACTTCCAGAAGTACCCAGACCAGAGCAAGAGCAACCAGACCTCCGGATATCGAGTGCAGGAGAACCAGACTCTTTGTTCCTTGAGTTACTCCGTTATATAGACCCCAGCTGGCATCAACGAATAGAATTGGAGCCAGGGAGTATCCCATTATTTTGTGCAATCCTCTGTAGCTGGCCCGGTTCTTTAAAACCAGACTTGGAATTATCTGTAGAATTACAATAAGAACGATGATCAGACCCAGCTTTCCGTGGACAGATGATAGTACGGGCTCTCCATGCTGCAGCCTCATCAGCAGACCATAGATAAACGATCCCAGGATAAAGGCTCCAAAATAAATGCCGCTCCTTCTATGAAGCCTGAAGACGTTCCCAGGGATTCTCTTTATCCTTCCTTTGAGCATAGCTCCGGTTGTAAGAGCATAAGTAATCAGCAAAAGACTGATGATAGCTATCAGAGCGTGGCCTATCCAGCTTTCGTACAGAAAGGCAATGCCACTAATAACTAAAAGTAAAATCAGACCTATGTATATATCTGATGCCTTTTTATCTGATATCTTTTGTCTTGGTTTCGGTTCTTTGGAAATCTAATCCCCCCGGTAATACCTTTTCCAAAGATTTTCAAATATATCGGTTACCTTACTGAACTTGGAGTCACATATAACTCACTTAAAGAATGCCTCAGAGCATCACTGTCCTAACGAACTCTTTTGTGGACATTCTTTTAGGACAAAAAATATAGTCATAATTAAGTATGGTTATAATAAATAAGATAATTCATATAATATTACTTGCCTATGTCATTTTAAAATCCTTTGACATCTGTTTTAAAAAAGTCTTGAATCTCAGCAGGTATATCTTTCAGATCTGGATTTGATCCCAAAAGTATAATGCCGTGATGAGACCAATACAATAAAAATATGATTGCATATGAGGAAATTATTTTTGTAGCTCTCCTCACACTGCTGGCAAGCCTGATCGGGACTCTGGCCGGATTCGGAATATCCACAATTATGGTGCCTGTTCTCCTGACAGTCCTTCCTCTGCCTCAGACCCTGCTTTTTGTAGGCATAATTCACTGGTTTAATGATATCTGGAAAATGCTCTTATTCCGGAAAGGCATAAGATGGAAACTCTTTCTTGCCTTTGGACTTCCCGGTATCTTCACGAGTTTCATTGGATCATCTTTGTCCCTGAGAATTTCCCAGGAGATTCTCTCAAGAGCTTTAGGAGTATTTCTTCTGGTCTATGTTCTTTTTATCACCTTCAACCGAACCTTTAAACTTAGCCAGCGGTTATCAGTAGCAGTATCCGGTGGAGCCCTGACAGGATTTTTTGCAGGCATTTTCGGCATAGGAGGGGAAATAAATGCAGTAGCCCTGAGTGCTTTCAATCTGGAGAAAGCCATCTATATTGCAACCGCAGGTGCCATATCATTTATGATCGATTCTACAAGGATAGCAACCTATATAGGAGGCGGCATAAGGCTGAACCCTGCCATTTTATCAGGCTTTTTTGTCTTCATACCCATGTCTTTAATCGGGGCAATGATCGGAAGAAAGGGAGTTGAAAAAATACCTCAGGAAAAATTCAGGAACTTTGTTGCAGTTTTCATATTCTTATTCGGGATGAAACTGGTGCTGTTTCCATAGTTTGATGGGAACCTTTGCTCTATAACTTTTTACACGATCTTTGTGCTCTATACCGAGTTTTCCAGGAAATTTTTGCCTCTAAATTAACGTTTAAATATTAACAGCGAGTTTGGTGTTTTACCAGTTCACAATTGTGAACTTAAAAACGTGAAGCTATTGCACAAGACAGATGTAAGCTAGAAAATTTTTAGCAGTCTTAGATATGTGGGAGGAAACTACCCGGAAATAAAGGTGCCCGCAATTGAATTTAGTAAAACTTGCAAATAGAGGTCTTTGAACAATGAAGTTACCTGAGATTTACCATCATGATGATCATTCTCATAAAGATGATCACGATCATCACAACCATAGTCATGACGGGGGAGACTTCACTGATTATACGGAAGCCGTGTCTGAATACAAAAAAAGTTTTCCGACGAAGGCAGAAGTGTTAGAGCATACACCTGATCCAGCGGTTAAAAAGATGTTATTGCAGATGGAGAAGGTCGGCTGTGAAACTCCTTTTGATCGTTTTGATCAGCAGAAGCCACATTGTAACTTCGGTATGGCGGGGATATGCTGCCGCAATTGTAATAACGGACCGTGCAGGATCACCAGAAAAAGCCCTAGAGGGGTATGTGGAGCGAACGCAGACCTCATTGTCGCAAGAAACCTGTTAAGATGGGTTGCTGCAGGCGTGGCTGCCCATGGTGCCAGAGGGCGAGAAATTATGCTTGCCTTAAAAGCTTCCGCAGAGGGTAGCCTGAGACTACCGATTGCAGGCGAGGAGAAATTAAGAAAATCCGCTGTTCAGTTAGGCATCGATATTGAAGGAAAAACAACAGACGCAGTCGCTTTGAAGGTTGCCGCCGCTCTCCTTGAGGATTTATCCAGAGCAGTGCCCGAAAAACATAAAACATTAAGTGCTTTTGCAACGCCGGAGCGAATAGAGGTATGGAAAGATCTGGATATTCTCCCGGTTGGCGCTTATCACGAAGTGTTTGAAGCTCTCCATCGGACAACCACGGGGACCGATGGGGATTGGAAGAACGTTATGCAGCAGTTCCTGCGATGCGGTCTCGCCTTTGCCTGGACCAGCGCCCTTGGATCTTCAATTGCCATGGACAGTCTTTTCGGCCTGCCTGAGAGAAGCACGGTCAGGGTGAATGTCGGAGCTCTAAAGGAAGGATATGTGAATATCGCAATTCACGGTCACTCCCCTCTTCTTGTAAGCGAGATTATAAAGCAGGGGAGAAGTGAGGAGTTTGTATGTCTTGCAAAAGAAAATGGTGCTGAAGGAATTCAGTTTTACGGCATATGCTGTTCTGGGCTCTCTGCAATGTACCGCTATGGCGGGGTAATACCGTTATCAAATGCAATTGGAGCAGAGCTTATACTCGGGACCGGTGCGCTTGACCTCTGGGTGGCCGATGTTCAGGACGTCTTCCCGACAATCATTGATGTGGCAAAATGCTTTAAAACAACGGTAGTTACGACCAGTGATTCGGCAAAGCTGCCAGGGGCAGAACATTACGGCTATGACCATATTCATTCAAACCTGAAAGAAACGGAAAATTTGGCGAAAAAAATAATCCGAAGGGCAATTGAAAGTTTCGCAGCAAGAAGGGATGTCCCGGTTTTCATTCCCGATTACGAGGTTAACGCAGAAATAGGCTTTTCACTGGAGTACGCTGTAAGCCGTTTTGGAAGTATAGATGTTATCGCAGATGCATTGAAAGAAGGCAAGGTCGCCGGTGTGGTAAATCTGGTAGGATGCAGTAATACAAGAGTTGTTTATGAAAAAGCAGTTGCTGATGTAGCCACCAAATTAATCGAAAATAACATTCTGGTTCTCACCAACGGCTGTGCCTCATTCCCCTTAATGAAACTGGGTTTCTGCAACCAGGAGGCTCTTGACAGAACCGGAAGAGAGTTGAGAGGATTTTTAGAGCCTGACCTTCCTCCGGTATGGCATATGGGAGAGTGCATTGACAATGCCAGAGCGTCTGCGTTATTCAGGGCTTTATCTGACGCTTCAGGTAAAGATATCAAAGACATGCCGTTTGCACTTGCAAGCCCGGAGTGGTCAAACGAAAAAGGTCTGGGTGCTGCCCTTGGTTTCAGATTACTGGGCGTAAATTCATACCACTGTGTGCATCCTCCTGTACAGGGCTCGGAAAACGTCATGAAATACCTGTATGAAGATACCGGAGAGACCCTGGGCTCAGTAATGGTAGTGGAGTTAGATCCTTCGAAGCTCGCCGACAGGATAGTATCGGATATTCAGGAGAAAAGAAAAGCTCTCGGATGGAAGTAAGGACGATATTGAATATATAAAACCAATAAAATTTTAATCGGAGTAGTTAGGATGAAAAAAGCAATTGTTGCAGTTGTGTCGGCTGTCATAATAGCGTCCTTGTTGTTCAGCCTGGTCGGTTGGGGCAATGATAAAGAAGAAAACTCTGCACAAAATGAAATCAAGACTGTGAAGATCGGTTATCTTCCAATCACCCATGCCCTTCCATTATTTGTTGAAAATGATCTTCCAGCAAATGATTCCAGGAACTTCAAAGTGGAACTGGTAAAGTTTGGTTCCTGGACTGAGCTCAGTGATGCGGTAAATAGCGGGCAGGTTGACGGTGCTTCTATGTTGATTGAACTTGCTATGAAATCAAAGGAGCAGGGAATCGATCTGAAAACCGTTGCCCTGGGACATAGAGACGGTAATGTGGTGGTCGTATCTAAGGATATCAATGAGGTTGCTGATTTGAAAGGAAAAACTTTTGCAATTCCTCACAGGCTTTCAACTCACAACGTTCTTCTATACAAGATGCTGAAGGAAAATGACCTTACAGTCAATGATCTGAATATTGTAGAGCTCCCACCACCGGAAATGCCAGCTGCTCTTTCCGAAGGAAGAATTTCAGGCTACGTAGTTGCAGAGCCTTTTGGAGCAGTAGCGGTAGCAAGCGGCAACGGGAAGGTATTGTTCGAATCCCGGGATTTATGGAGTGGTTCCGTGTGCTGTGGTCTTGTACTTAGAAACGATTTCATTGAAAACAACCCCACAGTTGCAGCGGAATTTGTAAAGGAATACGTCAGAGCGGGTGAAAGAGCCGAGTCCAAAGACCCCGAAGTTCTGGATGCTGCGAGCAGGTATATGAAAGTCGAACCTGAAGTACTCGACCTATCACTCCAGTGGATTTCCTACAATAACCTGAAGCTGGAAGAGAAGGATTACAATGAACTATCCCAGTATCTTGTGGAAATGGAGCAAATGAAAAATCCTCCCAAATACTCGGAATTTGTGGATAATTCATTTATTGAAACGGTAAAGTGAGAACAATGGAAAGACTAAAAAAGGCAGGTACCGTCATTGTAAGCCTCACTTTGCTGGTTTTACTCTGGGAAATTGTGATTCTTACCGGAAGGTATGAATCATCCCTCCTTCCTTCCCCCTTTAAGGTTCTGGAAGGCATAGCTGAACTGATCAACGATGGAACCCTCGCTACTCATTTCCAGGTCAGCCTGTTAAGGTTCCTGACCGGGTATTTGACGGCATCAGTTACAGGGATTTTCCTGGGTCTGACTCTTGGATATTACGGAAAAATGTGGGCTTTTATCGATCCTGTGGTGCAGGTGTTAAGACCTGTTTCGCCAATTGCATGGTTCCCGTTTATAGTTCTCTGGTTTGGCATTGGGGATTTGCCCGCTGTCGTGATCATTTTTATAGCGGCTTTTTATCCGGTTCTCCTATCAACCATTTCCGGAGTTAAAAAAGTAGATCCGATATACCTTAAAGTAGCTCAGAATTTCGGTATCAAACAACCAGATTTGTTGTCAAAAATTATCTTTCCGGCAGCTTTTCCAATGATTACAAATGGTCTGTATATGGCATTGGGGTCAGCCTGGGTATTTCTGGTTGCCGGAGAAATGGTTGGAGCTCAATCAGGACTGGGATACTTGATAATTGATGCAAGAAATTCAATTCGGTCAGACCTTGTACTTGCCGGGATTATCTGCATAGGAGTGACAGGGTTTTTACTGGATAAAACGATCAGGCTTCTGGAAAACCGGGTGCAAAAGCAATGGGGAATGTCCCCAGAAAGGGTGAGTTGATATGTTTATTTCTGTTGAAGGAGTATCAAAAACATACGAGCTAAAGGACAAAAGTAACTCCGTAGCTCTGGAAAAAGTCGATTTATCAATTGAAGAAGGGAAATTCATCTGCCTGCTTGGTCCGAGTGGATGTGGAAAAACAACGCTCTTGAATATGATAGCAGGTTTTGATAAACCTTCTACTGGAGTTATTAAGATTAACGGAGGTGATGTTAACCAGCCTTCAATTGATAGAATTGCTATATTTCAGAATTTTGGACTGCTGCCCTGGAGAACAGTAATCAAAAACGTAGAGTTGGGGCTGGAATCAAAAGGATTCGATGAGAAGAAGCGTCGTGAGATAGCTGAAGAATATCTCGAACTGGTAGGATTGTCGAATTACAAAAAACATCACCCTAACCAGCTTTCAGGTGGTATGCAGCAGAGAATTGCTATCGCAAGGGCTCTCGCGGTTGACCCGGAAATTCTTTTTATGGATGAGCCCTTCGGCGCCCTGGATGCAATGACAAAAATGACCATGCAGGATGAAATCGAAAGAATCTGGCAGGAGAAGAAAAAAACAATCATATTTGTTACACATGATATTGAAGAAGCAGTATTTTTAGCGGATAAAATTGTTGTTATGACAGCTGGTCCCGGAAAAGTGAAAAAAATCATTGATGTGCCGTTAGTCAGGAAAAGGGACAGAACCAGTCCTGATTTCCTGGCTATACGCGATAAGGTGTTTACGGAATTATGAGGGCTCGGAATTATAAAGGCTCGTACCCTGCCTCCCGAACAGCAGCTCTAATTTGTTCAAGGTCGGTTCTGGTCTCCTCGAATTCCACAACTGCTTCTTTTGTTTCCAGATTTACATCAACCTCAGTTACGCCCTTTACGGAAGCAATAGCTCTCCCCACTTTAATTACACAATGATTGCATTCCATGCCTTCAATTCTTATGATTTCCTGTGCCAGAGAAACTGCCCCCTTTCTCTTAATAAACGTAAGTTTTGATTCGGCCGGTTTTGCCGAGTTATATAAAAGTAAAACGGATATTGTAAAATGTCATTCTGTACTGTATTAATTTAAATTCCTCTTTATTAGAGCCTTTGCATTGAAAAACTTACTTTCGTTCTCAGTCTCTGCGCAATAGAGCAATGAGAGTTATAAGGATTGATCCTCCAAACCCGATAAGTCCTACCCAGGAAAGAGCACCTCCGTTCAGTAATATAAAAGTCGAGACAACGAGCAGGACAACAAGGAAAAACTCAGTAGAGAAAACACTGCGTTTGCTTTCTTTTTGTTTTCCTTCAAGGAATCTGTCCCCCATGTCTTCCATTTTGTCGACAAGCTCCCTGATCGCGGCCCTCAGTTCGGCTTTTTCATTCACTGGCTCGGCGGAGAATTCGATGTGCAGAGCAGGTCCTTTTGTGGCATTGAGTTTCTTGTAGGCATCCATAAGGACAGGGATTGCAATGCTTTTAATATTGTACCTCGGGTCAAGTTCGAGGCAGACTCCTTCTATAAGCAGGATTGCCCTCTGAAGAGTTGAGAATTCGCCGGGGAGTCGGATATCGTATTTCAGGCCCAGCTTTGCATAATTGTCGCTCTGGCGGCCTTCAAGCCCGTAGTTCTGGTTTGCAATCAATTCATCCATGTCCTTTCTGAGCCTGCGGACATCCACATCTCTTGCGTCCGCACCTCCTATTTTCAGGAAGCTCTGTGTTGCCTCTTCTACATCCCTGTTATTGATGGCGTAATAAAATTCAAGCATGTTCTTTTTGAGCTCGTCATCTATACTGCCAACAGCCCCGAAATCGATGAAAGCAATGGTGTCGTTCTCCTCAACCAGCATATTGCCGCCGTGGGGATCTGCATGGTAAAAGCCGTCAATATAAACCTGCTTCAGGTAACTCTTGGTAATCGTGCGAGTATATTCGGACTTTTTGCTTTGAGGCACCTGCATGTCAATTATGTCTTTAATCTGGGTTCCCTGAATAAATTCCATTGTAAGGACATTTGCCGAACAGAAATCCGGATAAATTTTAGGTACAGCAACATTTTTCACATTCTTAAAATTATCTTCAAAACGTCTCATATTAACAGCTTCAATCCTGAGGTCAACTTCCCGTGTAAGCATTTCCCGGATTTCCAGCAAAAAAGCGTCAATGTCAAAGTTCTTTCCTATTCCCAGGACCCTTTTCACTACAGGCTTGAAGTCGTCAAGAATCGAAAGGTCAATATTTATAATGTCAATCAGGTTCGGACGGAGAATCTTGACAGCTACGGGCTTGCCTTCAAGGACGCCTTTATAGACCTGAGCAATAGACCCGCATGCAATCGGATCAGGGTCAAAGCTGTCGAAAATCTTAATAAAGGCTCTGGCTTTTCTTTCCCTTGCAGCTTTCAGCTGCTCTTCACTTTTTTTCCTGTTTCTTTCCTCAGGTATCTGATACTCACACACGCATGCAAGATCAAGAGATTCAGCCATCTCTTCAAAAGGCACAGGCTTAACCTTATCCTGCAAATTCGACATTTCAATGACATATGGCTGGGGCACAAGGTCAGGCCGCTTGCTCATAGTTTGACCCATCTTGATAAAAGTGGGTCCGAGCTCTTCAAAAGCTTGCCTGAGTTTTACTGCTGTCTGCCTGTTTTCAAGGTCAAAATCACAGGTACAATCGGTATTTGAAATATAATCGGTGCGCAGATCCCGGTAGAGTTCGGGAATAAGATTGTACTTCAAAAGAACTCTTGTAACCTCAAGATAGCGCTTTGTTTTCTCCAGCATTCCTTTATGAATTAGTTTTTATTGTTTAATAGAGTTTCTTTGGAATATTTCTTGGGAGCACATCGATTTTGGGCTTTTGAAGAGCTGGATAAATTGATTATATGTATTATCGGATGTTTTATTGATTGAAAAGACAATTATGAATTAAATTGGATAATTGCGAATTATATTAGATAAATTAATAAAGTTTGATACAACAATAACAGTGAATGTTACTCGCACCCATGTTGCTTACTATCCTCACACAATCGGCCGAGTATCTTTTAAAAACAGGTCCTTCAATAGTCCTGGGAGTTGTCCTTGCCGAATTTCTTGTAAGCTTCGGCTGGTTCTACAAATTTGATTTTCTGGTAAAACCGGTCACAAACTACGCCCATCTCAAAAAAGAATGTGGAGTAAGTTTCCTTACGGCTTTTGCATCCACCTCCTCGGCTAATGCTTCACTTAAAAGTATGTATGACGGAGGAATCATAAAGGAAGATGAACTGATCATAGCCTCGGTTTTGAACTCCTTTCCTGCAATTGTCATGCACTGGAGAACCCTGCTTCCGGTACTTGTACCCCTGCTCGGGACAACAGGGATAATCTATGTCGGACTGATAACGCTCGTAGGTTTTGTAAAAACTCTAATCGTAATTATTGCCGGACATTTCCTGCTTGAAGAAAAAGATGTACATTTTGAAGACTTTGAAAAGAAAGATTCTCCTACATTGAAGACGGCTTTTAAAGAAAGCCTGGGGACTTCGAAGAAAACCGTAGTCAGGATTTTCAAAGTGATGGTGCCGGTAACAATCCTCGTTTTTGCTCTGACAGACCTGGGAGTCTTTGATTCCTTTGGCTCGTATCTCAAACCCATCTCGGAATACCTACCCGTACCTGTGGAAGGACTCCCTGTAATTGCAGCCCTTTTTGCAAGTCATCTTGCAGCCTATACCCTTTCGGCAAACCTTATGGAACAGGGAATCTTAAACGGCATTGAAGTAATAATCGTCCTCCTAATAGGCAATATAGTAACAAGCCTCGGGACGCTGAGAATTTATATTCCGCATTATGTAGGGATCTTCGGTCCCAAAATAGGGATGAAAACCATTCTGATTTCCCAGACCCTAAGAATATTTGTTATGGTTGGAATCACAGGATTCATTTTAGTAGTTTTTTAAAAAATGAAAATCAGTTAACGAAGGAGAAAGCTGCCTGATGTTACAGCTCTTCCTGAGATTATCTCTTTGTTTCGGAATTATATTGCGGTAATCGAAAACGATTTAACATATTCATCACAAAGCATTTTGCAGAGAAAATGACACATTTTGAAGCGACATGTTTTGAAACTCTTGATTATATTAAAAACTCATATAGTGCCCGGATCTGCCAGCTAGAAGAGGAAAAGAAAGCCGGAAAGAAGATAGTTGGCACTTTATGCCTGTTCGTACCTGATGAGATAATCTTTGCGGCAGGAGCAGACCGCGTTATACTCTGCGGGGGTAAGAATGATGCTGTGTCCATAGCTGAGCAGTACTTGCCAAGGAACATATGTCCACTTATCAAGTCTTCCTTTGGCTCGATCGTAAATAACGGTTATTCAGGTGTAAAATCCTGCTCTCACTTTGGTCTTGTAGATATGGTCGTCGCCGAGAATACATGCGATAGCAAAAAAAAGACTTATGAATTAATGGGAGACTATGTCCCGACTTATGTACTCGACCTCCCTCAGAAACCTGAGGGCCCTGCTGCCGTAAAATATTTTCTGGAAGAGCTTAACAAATTCAAAGGCATCATGGAAGAGCTGACAGGCAATAAGGTCACAGTCGAACAATTAAAGAAAGAAATAATCTCCTCGAACGAGACAAGAAAGCTGCTACACAGGCTCTATGACCTGCGAAAAAGAGAGTATCCCCCAATCAGCGGTTTAGATATGATAAAGGTCATGCAAAAGCAGTATGTTTTATCGGCAGAAGATTTTAAAGAAGCACTTCGGACCCTCATTAACGAAGCAGAGCAGACCAGGGCTGATTCCATTGCTGGTTCTAAGGATGAGTTTACTCACAGGCCCAGAATAATGATCTCAGGCTGCCCGATGCCGGGCGGGAGTACCAAAGTTCCGGAAATTATAGAGAACAGAGGTGGTTTAATTGTCGTGGAGGAAAGCTGTACGGGCACAAGATCGTTCTGGGACCTGGTAGACGAAAACAAAGATCCCATGACTGCGCTTGCCGAACGCTACATCAAAATACCATGTTCCTGCATGACTCCGAACGACAGGCGTATCGATAACATTCTGGAACTTGCAAGAGAGTTTAAAGTCGATGGTGTGGTGAACTATACCCTGCAGTTCTGCCACGGTTACAATATCGAGCGGTACAAGGTACAGCAAGCTCTGAAAAATGCCGGAATACCCGTACTTTCAATAGAAACGGACTACAGCGACTCGGATGTTGAGCAGATAGGACTTCGCGTGGATGCTTTTATGGAGATGCTTTCATGATCTCAGTGGGAATAGATTCGGGTTCTGCCACTACAAAAGCTGTCCTGGTAATTGACGGCAGGATCGCCGCTAATAATATACGTCCAACAGGGTTCGATTTTTTATCAGCCGCAAAAAATGGGTACGAAGACGCACTCACCAATGCCGGAATCGACAAAAAAGATGTAAACGGCATATACGCAACCGGATATGGTAGAAACAGCATAAAGTTTGCCGATAAAGCAGTAAGCGAGATCACAGCCCATACAATGGGCGTCTATCACCTCTATCCGGCTGTCAACGGGATTATTGACATCGGAGGCCAGGACAGTAAGATTATCTCGGTAAGTGACGGTAAGGTAACTGATTTTCTAATGAACGACAAATGTGCGGCTGGAACGGGTAAATTCCTTGAATATACCGCAAAGGCGCTTGAAGTACCGATAGAGGAACTGGGTAGCCTGGCTCTTGTTTCAAAAGAACCTGCCAGCATTACAAGCATGTGTACCGTATTTGCCGAATCTGAGGTTATATCTCTCAGGGCAAGAGGATTTAAAAAAGAGGATATAGCGGCAGGGCTCATTGAAAGCATCGCCAGAAGGGTTGCGGTTATGGTCCGGCAGGTAGGATTAAAACAAAACGTGGCTTTTGTAGGTGGTGTTGCAAAAAATGCGGGCATTAAGGTGTTTCTGGAAAAAGAACTGAATATTTCGCTCTACGTACCTCCTGAGCCACAAATTACAGGAGCGCTTGGAGCTGCACTGTACGGCGTTAGTAAAAAAGTTAAGTAAACCCATTTTGCTTAATTTTGATAAGATCTATAATTTCCTTACTACCCAACTAATAAATTTAAGAAATAACCGATTTTGTAATGATGCTTGAATAGGGGTTTATAAAAAAGTTTAATAAGCAATAAATCTATGTTACAAGCTGTGTTACTTGATATAGCCTATTCATAATTCATAGATTATTCCTTTTAATTAATTTACGTCATCAACTTTTGGGATAAAAGAAAAATTTGGCTTAAATAAAAAAAGAAGAGAGAGTTAACAATTAACCTCAAAAACAAGTTTGGACGTGAAGTTATCCTTCATTATTTCCCATTTAGTTGTCGGGTATCCTTGAAATAAGACTGCGTTTCTGATGAGTTTAGTCCGGTAACAAAAAATGCTTTCCTGAAATTAAGGTAATAATCATCATATCTATCGCGTTTATGCGAGTCGTTGAAAATTGCCTGCTGAGAATTGGGATACGAATCGCTGATCCATTTACCCATCTGCGTGCTAAAGTCCTGGTCTTCCGTGCCAGACCACACCATGACCTCACCGGTATAATTTGACCGGTTCAGACTAAAATGTGGAGTTGGGATTGTACCATCAACGTTAGCTTTTAAAAAGTCAGCAAGGACAACCCCCGTCCATTCACACATTAAATTTACTTCCTGAGAAGAAGCAGGATTATACTCCTGTAGATCTGCACCTATCAACTCATACATCCTTACCTTTACCTCCAGTTCGGAGGGAATACTAATTATGAAACTAACGAAAGGAAAGTTATAGGGAGGATTAATCCATTTTTTAAAATACAGATATTTGTCTTTTAACTTAGATCCTTCAACCTGGCTTTCAACGACTCTGGTTTGTGATTCTTTATCACCTTCCAGACCTAATTTGAACATAGTAAATGCTAGAGATGTCCTTGTCTCATTCCGGGATAAAACAAAGTAGACTTTTGCTGCTTCTGGATTCTGCTCATACAAATTATTAGCAAAAGTTACGTTATGTTGCTGTGCGATATCTGGAGCTCCGCTGAACTCGATAAGTGCACGGGAAACATGAGAACCGTATTTGTCCAGGTATTGCTGAACTAAAAATCCTCCACCTGATCCACCATAGAGCATTATTCTTCCATCATGGGGAAGAAGTCCCTTTTTTTGCATATCCTGCCTTACAGCTTCTAGATCTTCAATTTGCTGGGATGAGCCATATAACTTTAAAGCAAGATTATAGTTGACTGTCCCGTTTTTATAGTAAACCTCCGGAAACAGTGTTGGATTAACTCCACGGTTGCCTATGAGTACATACGAAAGCCCTTCCAGGTTATTTTCAAAGTACTCAAAATCATCGGGAGAATTAATCATCCCCACCGCTTCCTGCTGGTTATCAAAAAGCCAGAAAATGACTTCTTCACCCTGCTTGAAGTTAGGGCTCAGGATATAAAAGTCCGTAAAATTTCCTTTGGAAGGGTTATTATGATCGATTGGTAACTGTAAATAGTAATGATGGCTATCTGGTGGCATCTCTGGATAGTAACTTCCAGTAGCAAGTCTCGTAGTAGGTACAGAAGTAAATTCTTTATATTCATAATATCCATATACAAGGCTTCCCACAAAGATAACTAACGTTATGAATTTGAAAAACTTAAGACCTTTCATTTTATACTTCAACTGGATAACCTCGTCCATTATTGATTTCATACAGAAATTGCACGTCCCACCTTCAATTTATGTGATAATCCAAAGTCCAGATTTTAGATGATATATTCTGAAAAACTCCATTCCAGTGACTGTTACCATTTTAATATTTCAATTACTACGATTTAGTATACTCTGATTATAGTACAAACATCTGCAGAATGCCCTCGATTAATTGACAACATTTCTTAATGAACGTGGAGTTCAAAAAACTTTTGAAATTATAATAAATGTCAATTGATAGCAGCATTAAATCCATGTGTAAATAAGAAAACCTTAAGTTTAGACAGATAACATGAACTAAAGTGAAGTAAGTCGTAAAACCAGATTACCAGTAAAATTTAAAAATTTTTTACGGTTTTGCCCTAATCTTCCTGAAAACATCCTTAAAAGCCAGATTTTTTTCTTCTATGATAGTAAACCCAGCCTTTTTGATATTCTCCAATGTATCCCGGGTCGTTTCATCCCCTATAAGGAAATACATAAGCGGGTTGATCAAATCTTCAAACCACGCAATAAGGCGGTTGCTGCTGCGCATATGTTCAAGGGCAATCAGCTCCCCTGAAGGCTTGAGGACTCGCCTCATTTCTTTTAAAGCCTTCACCGGATCAGGAACCGAACAGAGGACAAAGGTTGTGATAACATAATCAAAGGTATTATCCGGAAACTCCATATGTTCGGCATCCATAAGGAGAAGAGTGAGGTTTTGCATGCCTCCGGCTTTTTCTCGAGCTTTTTCAAGCATCCCTTCACTGTTATCGATTCCAATCACGTGAGCGGCCGCAGGATAGTGTTCCAGATTCCTTCCGGTTCCCACTCCTACTTCCAGGACTCTGCCTTTGAGGTTTGAAAGCGCTTCTTCCCTCCACCTTCCGTATAAGAAAATCTCTATCGGCGCCTCTATCAAGTCATAGATCCTAGAGATTCGGTTATATTTTGAGACTACGGACATTACATGAATTTACGCTTTCATGCCTGATATATTGCCCGGGAAAATTCCCGAAAACCGATTCGTATTTAAGTATTTGAAATAATACCACGCTTCGGATTTCACGTTAAAGACCAACAAAGACCTGATAAAGGAAAATAAAGATTACTCGAGATTCAGGGCTGGCTCACAATATCATCTCACAATACCATCTCACAATATCATTTATCTCACAGGAGTCATTATTACATAGAGATTCTTACAATACGGATCTATTCCATAATCTCATAACACAGATCTATTTCAAAATTATACAGAGGAAACCCGATGAGCAATATTTTACGCAGAGGCAGGCTTGAAGCTGCCCAGGATGAGGAAATTTTACGTTACACCTCCTCAATGGAGGCTGACAGATGGATTTTTAATGCTGATATAGTGGTGGATCTTGCCCATACGGTAATGCTGAGAGAGCAGGGGATTATAAAAGAAGAAGACTGCAGCAAAATCCTCACCGGGCTTTTGAAGATAAGGGAAGAAGGCATGGAAAAGCTCGACTTCAGCTACGAAGACATACACATTTCACTTGAATCCAGGCTCATCGATATGGTCGGAGAGGATGTGGGAGGCAGGATGCATTCGGGGCGTTCGAGAAATGATGAGGTCGCAACCTGTATCAGGCTGGCTCTCAGAGAAGAACTTCTCGACCTGCTCGAAGAAATCTTTGCCCTCAGAAAAACTCTTGTCGCCCTTGCAGGAAAACATACAGAAACCCTAATGCCCGGCTTTACTCACCTTCAGCATGCCCAGCCGACTACCCTTGCTCACCACCTCTGTGCACACGAATCTGCTCTCGGCAGAGACTTTGACAGGGTGCAGGACGCTTTTTCCAGGGTTAACCTCTGCCCGCTCGGAGCTGCCGCGTTTGCATCTACTGGCTTTAACCTGGACAGGAAAAGGACACAGGAACTCCTTGGCTTTGAAGGTCTGCTGGAAAATTCAATGGATGCGGTCAGCAGCAGGGATTTCCTTATCGAATGCGCATCTGTGTTTTCTAACCTTATGATTAACCTGAGTCGGATGGCTGAAGAACTTGTAATCTGGTCTTCGTCCGAGTTCAATTTCATTGAGCTGGATGATATATATGCCTCCACTTCTTCGATCATGCCCCAGAAGAAAAACCCGGATACTGCGGAATTAATGCGCGGAAAAACAGGAGTTGCTGTAGGTGCCCTTATGTCCCTGCTTACAATCTGCAAAGGCCTGCCACTCAGTTATAACCGAGACCTGCAGGAAGCAACTCCCAATATCTGGCGCTCGGTTGAAACCGTAAGGGCTTCGGTCAGAGTAATGGGAGGGATGACCGGGACTATGAAAGTCCACTCCGAAGTGCTTGCAGCCGAATCAATCACTGGTTTTACGACAGCTACCGAACTTGCTGATACTTTTGTTCGGGAAACGGGAATTCCTTTCAGGACTGCTCACCAGATTGTCGGGATGCTTGCAAAGGAAAGGGAAAAGCCCACAATGGAAAAAATA
Source organism: Methanosarcina horonobensis HB-1 = JCM 15518 (assembly GCF_000970285.1). Taxonomy (NCBI): domain Archaea; kingdom Methanobacteriati; phylum Methanobacteriota; class Methanomicrobia; order Methanosarcinales; family Methanosarcinaceae; genus Methanosarcina; species Methanosarcina horonobensis. Next base: position 3,715,274 of record NZ_CP009516.1, read on the forward strand.
GATTCTGCGGCTGAAGTTGTTCTCGGAGAATCGCTTTCGAGCAGGGGGTTGACGGAAAAGATGGTAAAGGAAGCTCTCAACCCGGTCTCCAATGTAAAGAGAAGAAAGATTGTGGGAGGTCCTGCTCCTGAAGAGATGCAGCATTACTTATCAAAGAGGCAAACTGAACTTGAACTGAATGAGCAGGAGATTGCAACCCTGAAAGATATAACAGACTCGGCTTTTGAAAACCTGCTTGCGGTAGTTGATGAATACAGGAAAATCTAAGCGCGGCGATTTTAAGTACGAAAAAAAACGTTTAAAAAAACACGTTTAATTTTAATATTATTTAGACCTCTTAGTATCACACACATTCTTAGTATCGAACACATTTACCGTGTTACATCACTTTTACAGCATTACAGCACATCAAAAACTCAGCAGAAAAGGGATTATTCATGGAATTCAAACAGGGCGATCGGGTACGCATTGAAAAGAACGGCACTGTCTACGAAGGCAAAGTAATGCCGTCCATGGAAGGGTATATTACTATAAAAATGAAGAGCGGTTACAACGCCGGTTTTTCTATAGATAAGGTAAGGATAACCCCTCTGGAAAATAACGGAGAAACTGTAAACGGAGGCAATGGACAGAGAAATGGGCTAATAGAGACCGGAATGACAAAAGAGAAAGTCTCCAGGCCCGGACTCCCGAAGATTGCAATCCTTTCCACAGGCGGGACAATTGCCAGCAAAATCGATTACAGGACAGGTGCAGTTACATCCCAGTTTACTGCTGACGATATTCTTGCCGCAATCCCTGAACTGAAGGAAATTGCAGACTTTAAAGGCAGGGTGATCTCAAGCATCCTCTCCGAAAACATGGACTCCGATTCCTGGCAGAACCTTGCAAAAGCAGTTGTTGAAGAAATCGAAGCCGGGGCTGATGGAATAATCGTTACTCACGGAACAGATACAATGATGTACTCTGCTGCAGCCCTTTCCTTTATGATAGAAACTCCGGTACCTATCGTTTTTGTGGGTTCCCAGAGAAGCGCAGACCGTCCCAGCAGCGATAATGCCATGAATGCGATCTGCGCAGCAAAAGTTGCCATAAGCGATATTGCCGAAGTCGTGGTAGTTATGCACGGCACAACCTCGGATGACTTCTGTGAGATCCACCGCGGAACGAAAGTCAGAAAAATGCATACCTCCCGCAGGGACGCTTTCAAGTCCGTGAATTCTTTTTCGATAGGAACTGTGGATTACGGCACAGGAGAAATAAAGACATTTATTGACTATACCAGACGCGGAGAAAAGTCCCTCAAATTCAAACCCGGAATGGAACCGAAGTGCGCCCTTGTCAAGTTCACTCCCGGAGCAGATCCCTCAGTTCTCGACTGTTATATTGATGGCGGCTACAGGGGGCTTGTTCTCGAAGGTACCGGTCTCGGGCACGTCTCTACGAAATGGATTCCTTTTATCCGGAAGGCTGTGGACGCAAAAATGCCTGTAGTAGTTACATCCCAGTGCCTTAACGGCAGAATTTGCGACCGTGTTTACGATACAGGCCGTGATATGCTGAAAGCCGGTGCAATCGAAGGAGAAGACACTCTTCCCGAAACTGCTCTTGTCAAGCTCATGTGGGTACTTGGTCAGACCAATGATTTTGAAAAAGCTGGCAGTATGCTCAGAGAGAATATGAGCGGAAAAATCAGTCAGTGTACTGAAAGATAAAAGTCTAAAAGTCTGAGAAAATGGTTTTAAGATTAGATAATGAGCCCCTAAAGGGGTTCATCTGTAACTTCTTCTTCCGCGATAACTTTTCTTCTTATCTGCGATAACTTTTCTTCTTATCTTTATTTACCCTGAGTTTTGCTTCCCAGGTGAATGAACTATAAAAGATTTGACTCGTACAAATTTATTCGCTATAAAATGGAAGGAGAGAGAAGTCAAAAAACTAGTCCGGCTACTGTGATAGCCTAATCATAGTTTTTCCGGATTGACAGGCTGACAATAACCGCATGCATGTGGAACAAACCTCTAATTTTTAAAAAATCACTTCAATGTGAACGTTATCACGCTCAACATATTTAAATAACAAAAAGCTATACTGTAGTGTGCTAACAGGTGTCATGTTAGCTGATAGCAGGAAATTATAGGCAGGTGTGTAGTAGATGTTAGTGTTAGGAATTCAGGATCCACAGATCTGGCTTGCATACGTTCTTTGTATCTTAAGCGCGCTCGGATGCATGGTTTACGGGGCATTGAACTGGAGAGGCGGGGAAGAAGAACAGACAGTCAAGAGTGGAGCTCAGAGAACAGCGGTTCAGGATCAGTAAAACCGATCAGGGATTAAGCTTAACTCTTTCTTCAGGCGGTCTTTAGTACGCCTGCGAAAAACAGCAGTTAATACTATTTACTATTCTGGAATGATTCTTATGGCAGTCAGTACTTCAACTCTTATCCTGTTTGTTATTATTTATCTTACGGCCACTTTTTATGTTGCCTACCTGGGATACAGAAAGAATTCCCAGACAGAAGGGTATATGCTCGCCGGTCGAGGTGTGCATCCTGCAATTATGGCTCTTTCCTATGGAGCTGCGTTTATCAGCACTTCTGCAATAATAGGGTTCGGAGGAGTAGCCGCTTCTTTAGGAATGGGACTTCTATGGCTTGTGTTTATGAATATCTTTTTTGGGATCTTCATCGCCTTCGTTATTTTTGGTCCTCCTACCAGACGTATGGGACTGAATCTTGGAGCCATAACTTACCCTGAGTTTATAGGAAAACGCTTCCAGTCAAAGTTCATTCAGGCTTTTTCCGGGCTTCTGATCGGCATTTTCATGCCTCTTTACGCCGCAAGTGTTATCATAGGAGCCGGAAGATTCCTTGAGACAACTCTGGGAGTCAACTATAATATTGCTCTTATAATCTTTACCATTATAATCGCTTCTTATGTGATTAAGGGCGGCCTTCTCTCAGTAATGTATGTTGATGCCATGCAGGCCATCCTTATGCTGCTGGGCATGGGTTTTCTGCTTGTCTTTACTTACATTAAACTCGGAGGGGTAGTTGAAGCCCACCAGGCTCTTACCAGTATGGCAAACCTTGTGCCTCAGGCCCTTGTAGACCAGGGACACAGGGGCTGGACTTCGATGCCTGCATCCGGCTCTCCTATATGGTGGACAATGATTTCCACAATCATAATGGGCGTAGGAATAGGTGTGCTTGCACAGCCTCAGCTCGCAGTCAGGTTCATGACTGTAAAAGACGACCGTTCCCTGAAAAGGGCAGTTGCTGTCGGAGGCCCCTTCATCCTTATGATGGCTGGAGTCGCTTATGTTGTAGGAGCTCTTTCCAATGTATACTTCTACAGGACTACAGGCATGATTTCCCTTCAGGTCGTGCCTGAGGGAAATACGGATCTCATAATGCCCACATTCCTGAACCATGCCATGCCTGAAATGTTTGTAGCACTCTTCATGCTCAGCCTGCTCTCAGCTGCAATGTCTACCGCAGCTGCCCAGTTCCATACAATGGGCACAGCCATTGGGTACGATGTCTACCAGCAGAGCCTTATGAAAGGCAAGTCCACAGCGACAGTCCATGTTACAAGACTGGGAATTGCCTTTACCATCCTGGTCGCGGTTGTTCTGGCATATATCCTGCCAATAAGCATTATTGCCAGAGCCACTGCCATGTTCATGGGCCTGTGTACGGCTGCTTTCCTGCCCCTGTTCATTGGAGCACTTTTCTGGAAGCGCACGACAAAAGCCGGAGCAACTGCAAGCCTTGTAATCGGATCTTTAAGCAGTCTCTTCTGGCTGACTTTCGTCCATGCAAAAGAAGCAGTTCCTCTGGGGATCTGCCAGGCAATTTTCGGAAAGGCAACCTTACTTTCAGGCACCTGGACCGTTGTAGACCCGATCCTGATCGCAACTCCACTCTCTCTCCTTGCACTGGTCGCAGTAAGCCTTATGACACCTCAGTTTTCACCCGAATTCCTGAAAAAGGCTTTCAGGCTCAGGTTTGAGGACGAAGAAGAGGAAATATCAGAATCAGCATCACACAAAGCAGTTGAATCTACAGGCGTTTAAGACTGCTCCCTTAAAATCAGGCGCATTTTTATGCGCTATCTCTTTTTCGATTCATTTTCTATTTAAGTTTATTAAATAAACAAAAAGCAGACCGTCCTGCGGTATGAGTGTTATTCCGGCACCAGAGTTGTCAGGTATCTAACATATTCTTTATACTTACTACGGGCAGGCGAGTTAAAGCGGCGCACGAGCAATAGAGAATAGTAGAAAGTGTATCAGGGAAGAAGAAAAGAAAAAAGAAAAAGATCCTGTTTAAACCGTCCTTAGTAAAACAGTATTTGATGGAGTGTGGCGTAGCGTAAACCATTATTATTTTACATCTTTTTCCCAATATAAAATACATATCCATAATACTGTTTGTATTTTGAATATAGGTCTGCCTCACGCCTCATAAATGCAATCATATCCTCAACGGTTTTATTTCCCGCATGTATTTTCAAAAATTCTTCTTGCCTTGCTTTTTGCGGAATAAGATAATTGTCTATCCAACAATTCTCAGGCAGCGTAAATGCGGCAACAGGAATATAACCTGTTTTTTGCATGATGGAAATATTATGCCCTATTGTGCTAATTTCAGGAACTGCGTCTAACCACCACTTCTCAATTTCAGCGGGGCGCTCATCAGTAAACCATGACTCATATGTTACGGCAACATAACCATCTTTTTTGAGGAACCCCTTCCAGTGATTCAAGCCTTTTTCAAAACCTACATTGGCAATAGCCCCCTCAGACCATATAAGGTCAAATTCGTCATTCTGAAACGGCAAATTATCCATTGAACCGACAATACCTTTTACCCTGTTCTGCAAACCAAGTTTTCCGGCTGTTACGTTAAGTTTATCAATCGAGCCGGCGTAAAGGTCGAGGGCGGTGATGGTTGCTTCTGTATTTTGTGCCAGAACCATTGTTTGAGCGCCTGTGCCGCAACCTAAATCGGCAATTTTTGTTTTGTTTGAAAGATTGTCGATAAAACCTAATGCTCTGATGGTTTCTTCGGGGCTGCCGGGTCCCTGCCGTTCAAGCTCTGTGAAAAATTCATTGATGAGGGCAAAATCAAATTCGTGGATTGTTATTTCTTCCATTGTTCATACTCCTTATCTTCTAAATTATACCTTTGGTTTTACTCCTTTTGTTTCCGTGGGGAGGCGTTTTTATCTATAAAGCGCTCAATGTGTGCCGCTAATAGCTTAGCGGCCTCTTTCTTGTCAGGCGTTGTATCTGAAATGCTTACCAGCAAATAAAACGGCGCGTAAAACTCAAGCGCAAGCTGTTTTGGGTTACTTTTGTTCCAAATGCCTTGTTCCATCATTTCACGGAATAAATCTTCCATATAGCTGACCGGCCCGCTTACAAGGCATTTTTGATACAGTTCCATTATTTCCGGGTTTCTGTATTGCTCCAAAGTCAACATTTTTCGGAAATTACTGAAAAATTCGTCCTCCGTCAAAAAATAAAACTGCGCCTCGATGAAAACCTTGATTTTATCCACAGCAGTATTGCGGTAGGCCGATGGTGATTTATCAAATGTTTCCTCCGGTACTTCATACTTTTTCGCTCTTTCAACATCTATCTGATATATACGCTCCACAATGCTGTCGAATATATCCCGCTTATTCTTATAGTGCTTGTATAAAGCCCCTTTTGTCATGCCAAGCTCTCCGGCAATATCGCTGACCGAAGTAGCCTCATATCCATCCTGCGCAAATAAACGAAGCGCAGTATGCAAAATGTTTTCTTTTGTGGTGGCCATCTAAAAATTCTTCCCATGAAGTAAACTATCGTTCACTATTATTAAACTATCGTTCACTATTATAGAAAACGATAGTTTACTTGTCAATATGGTTCACAAAAAAGGCATAGCAAATTTCGCTTCCGTTTTGGCATACTGCTTTGTCCCCCCATCGACAAATCTGTTTACTCATTCTACTTATTAGGACGAAGAATAAAAAACAGGTGTATCGCTTATTTGAACTATACGCCTGTTTTCAGACATTTTACTTGGCAGTGCCCATAAACAGTTTAAGTTTTTATACTGTCTTATGCAGGACTACCATTTGCTAGACCTTTTTTAATAGATTTTTTGATAGATCTTTTTTGATGTATGGTTTTTCAGGTTTTATTTTCTTTTCTGACAGGCAGGGTCTGCCCCCCATGAGGCATGAGGTGAACCTTTGCGTCGGGATTTTCCGAAAGGACAGCAGACAGTGCGTCCTGTACACTTGCCATAGGGGTAAAGAATGCGGTTCTGGCTTTTTCTTCAGGAAGCTTTGAGACCAGGTAAAGCTTGAATTTCTTTGCGGCTTTTGCAACAATCGCACTCTTGTGGCCTCCGAACTCGAAGCATTGCTTGAAACGTTCTATTGCATCTTCCGGATTTTTACACTCCATGTTCCAGCACTCATAAACCTGATTTCCTATTCCTTCTGCACATTCCGCTACAAGGATAATCGAACCGCCATCCTTCACAGCCTGGGTTGCGTTGTCCAGAGCCTTGTTTGCCTGGTAGAGATTGATGTCTTTAGGATAGCCTCCGCAGGAAACGACTACAGCATCTGCAGGTTCTACGGGAACTTTATACATTGCATCCACAATCTCTACCCCTTTCCTGTGGGCTTCGATAAAATCACCTGCAACTGCAGCAACAATTCCTTTCTTGCTGTCAAGCACAACATTAAGAATAAACTTCAGGCCGAAGACTTTTGCAGCTTCCTCCATATCCTGCCTGACAGGACTGTCTACCCTTCCGGAAACCGCATTTTCATCTATCATCATTTTATGGTTGGTAAGCACAGCTTCCTCGGAGCTGACACCGGGAAGTACGGACTTTGCTCCCCCGCTATATCCTGCATAGTAATGGAACTCTATTCCTCCAGTTCCAATAACGAAATCAGCATCGAGAACTTCCTCAAAGATATCAATGGGAGTGCCACGGCTGGTTGTTCCTATCCTTCTGCATCTGGAAGTATCGTGCTGTATGCAACGGGTTTTTTTGTAGATATCTTCCCCAACCAGTTTCTTTGATTCTTCTTCAGTTTGCTGGCGGTGGAGTCCGAGAGCAAATATAATAGTAATGTTCTCATCCTTTGCTCCACCAAGGTAAAGCTCTTCAAGTAAAGGAGGAAGAATTTTTGCTGTAGGAGTGGGCCTGGTAACATCGCTTACGATAATTGCAATCCTGGACTTTGGGTTTACAATCTCGGAAAGTCTCCTGCTCTTGATAGGATTCTCGAGAGCTTTCCTGATTAAAAGACCTTCATCTTCCTTTTTTTCGGGTTCTGAAGGCAGGATCAGGCTGGAAATATTTTTTTCAGGGATATTCAGCTCAGAAATCCCATTTCCGAAAGCAAGTGGAATCTTTTTTATATTTGTCATCATGTTCATGCCGATGATTTCGTATTGATAATATAAAACCATATAGGTAAACAATATTAAGGATTAAAATTGTGATTTAAACTTCAGTCAAACAAACAGTACAAGCTTTACAGGTCTATTTCTTTTTGCACCTTTGTTTACCTGTTATCTCACTTCCGGACAGGTAGAGTCCACCCTCCATCGGGTACTATGTGAACTTTTGCCTCAGGATTCTCTGCAAGAATATTTTCAAGGGCTTCCTGTACGCTTTTTGCTGGAATGAAGAAAGCTCTTCTGCTTTCCTCTTCGGAAAGTTTTGAAACAATATAGAGTCTGAACTGTTTTGCAGCTTTTGCAACGATTGCGCTTTTATGTCCTCCGAACTCGAAGAACTGCTTAAATCGTTCTATAGAGTCGTCCGGGCTTTTGCATTCTCTGTTCCAGCATTCATAGACCTGGTTTCCAATTCCTTCTGCACACTCAGCTATGAGTACAATCGAGCCTCCTGTTTTCACGGCAGGGACAGCATTTTCCAGGGCTTTTGTTGCCTGATAGAGGTTGATGTCTTTGGGATAGCCACCGCAGGAAACAATTACTGCATCAGCTGGCTCTACGGGCACTTTATACATGGCATCTACATATTCTGCCCCTCTCCTGTGAGCCTGGACAAAGTCCCCGGCAACGGCGGCAATAATTTCTTTTTTGCTGTTAATTACCACGTTCAGGATAAAATCAAGACCTGCAGTTCCTGCAGCTTCTTCAATATCTTTCCTTGCAGGGCTGTCGATTCTACCCGAAAGGGGTTCTCCTTCGAAAAACTTGCTATAGTGACTGTGGAATGAAAGTACGGCTTTTTCCGAACTGACTCCAGGAAGGATGGACTTACCCCCTCCGCCATAACCTGCATAATAATGGAACTCAATTGTTCCGGTGCTGATAATTAGATCTGCATCCAGAACTTCTTCAAAGACCTCAGTCGGAGTCCCAAAACTCGTTTCCCCTATGTGCCTGCACCTGTCTTTATCGTGCTGGATAAATCTAATACTTTTGGAAATATTCTCACCCAGGAGCTTTCTGCACTCCTCTTCAGTCTGCTGGCGGTGAAGTCCGAGAGCAAATACAATAGTGATGTTCTCGTTCTTTGCTCCACCAAGGTAAAGCTCTTCGAGTAAAGGAGGGAGAATTTTTGCTGTAGGAGTGGGCCTGGTAACATCGCTTACGATAATCGCAATCCTGATTTCAGGGGTTACAATCTCCGAGAGTCTCCTGCTCTTGATAGGATTCTCGAGTGCTTTCCTGATTAAAAGAGCCTCGTCTTCTTTTTGTTCAGGTTCTGAAGGCAGGATCAGGCTGGAGATATTTTTCTCAGGGATATTCAGCTCAAAAACCTCATTTCCGAAAGCAAGTGGAATCTTTTTTATATTTGTCGTCATGTTCATGCCGGTGAGTTCATATTGATAATATAAAACCGTATAGGTAAACAATAGCTAAAGTATGTGTTAAATGCGATTTAAATCTGTGCTTTAGAGCCGGAATCAGATCGTTTGAGAATTTAGAAAACACTGTTTTTTAACTTTCACTGGCCATTTTCACTAGTCTTGACCACTCTTCTATTACTTTTTATTATTTCAATAAAATAAAAAAGTTCATTGCAAAAAAATAACGTATCTTTGGAAAATGCCCTGAGATGCTCCCGGGCACACTTATTAAAGAAAATTTCCTCTAAAATCTAGTGCTAATTGAAAACCTCATAGTTGGGGGAGTTTTTTGGGAGATAAAACAATATTAGTTATAAGGATTAGAAATGCTCAAAAAACCGGAAACTAATTCAAATATATCTTTTGAGCAAATAACTGTTTAAGCAGAATAATGCGCTTAAAAACTACTTTACTTAAAATAGATCCCAAAGTCTCTAAAAAAATAAGAGGAAAGCCTACAGGAGCTGTTTCTGAAGACTGTCGAATCAAAAGCTATAAAAGTTCTTAATGAATGTAGAGATAATTATAATTAATTCTGGTGGTTTAGTGAGGAATTTCAGTCGTCTAAAAACGTTCACTTTCATACTGCTTATGTTAATATATCTGTTAACCGGAGAAGCACATGCATCCCTTGATACAGATAGTTCAGAAATGATTGAGAATACTAATCAGGGTAGAATTGTCCTGTTTTCACAGAACTACTCTGAAGTAAACGGTCTTCCAGCCAATGTCTTTATCGCGAAGGTTCATAGAGAAGAGATCTACGATAAATTGTATTCAAGTATATATGCAACGCAAGAATCAGAATTATGTTTTGATAATACTTCAAACGGACTGAAGTATACTAATATAAGAGATTCTCCTTTAATCCCATGCAGTCTGCTGCCAGGTATTGATGTCATTTCTTGTTTTGGAATCAATGAATACCTGGGACATTATAGAAGCGATCTGGATATTTTTACCTTTTGTAAATGTACTGCTGTCCCTATAATTCACTACCTCGAAGAACCAAGACAGGCAGGAGCTCTGTATGTATGCAATCTTACACCAATGGTTAGATGTTCTTATGAAGTTTCAATGGATGTAGACGCTGATGACCCTGAGAGTTTTGTTGAGCTGGACGGTCCGGGTTCAAGGATAATAATTCACGAGATCGATAATCAGATCCTGCTTAAAAGCTATTATAGAGATCCATCTGGAGAGCTCAAACATGAAGAAGTTATTCTTGGTGACGCATCAGAAAGAGTAAACTTCAAAATAATCTTTGATGGTTATAACAAAACAAATGCAATTTACGCAGAAGACGGCAGTTCCATAGTCACCCCATTCTATAATCTCGACAGGCAAAAGCTGCCTTATATCGATTTTTCAAACGGATATATCAAATTCACGACTTTTATCCTTGGAGAAGGGACTTACCTTGATGTTGATTTATACAACATAAACCAGACAGCGGAAAGAAAGTTCATAACTGCAATCGGGAACAGCAGGATAATCCCGTTCGGACTTGACGGACCGATGAATGGAACTGAAGAAGGAATTGATTACCTGAAGAGCAAGGGATATAGAGGTACTCTATGGTTTGATAAGGGACTGCTTGAGAAATCCAACGAAAGAGAGATTAGTTACCTGCGCAGCCTGGTCGCTAACGATTCATGGGAAGTTGGCATACACTATACAAAGGAGTTAAACAACCTTCCTCTTGAAGAAGCATACAGAGTAATGAATGAAGAGTATTCATACGTATACGAAAAAGTGGGCAAAAAACCGACAAACTGGTGCTGCCTTAGAAACCGCGATAACCTTACACATGCAATTTATGCATACGACAACCTGGGAATGACCTGGAGAAACGGAGACGCAGCAATTCACGCAGAAAGGGATGTCGGAAACCTGTACGATGATACATGGGAATGGTGGGAGCCAGCATCAAAAGCAGGCATGTCCTATCCGGTGTTCTCCCATCAACTCGATGTAGAACCTGCAATAAAGTACTCAATCAGCCGCTCAAAGTTCCGGGAATGGGTTGACAACTATTACGCAAACAACATGACCGTAGTGTCGTTTTATGAATACAACCAGATAAGCCGCAACACATACGATGCAAACTTTGGAAATCTGCAGTACGATGAGAACCTGCTTTCATTCGACGCACATACAGATGGGTTCAAAGCTCATGTGAACATAAACATAACTGCAGGAAACGACACACAGGTCTACGATACTACCCTTGAACAGTACCTTGATTACAAAACCGAACAGGACAGGTCAATTACTTTCTGGGTTGAGGACGGCCACAATTATAAGGTGTATATAAACAAATTAGACTAATGTATAAAACCCAACCGCGGGAGGCACGAAATAGCAAAGGAAGGTATAACCTGTTCCCTTCGTATTGAGCTTTCCGGGGTTAACTCTTTTATTATGTAAGTGCATTCTCTGTTAGCCTTTTTTTCTTTTCCTTTATTTTTCTTTATTTTCCTTTATTTTCTTAAATACGATATAAATGAAGTATAACAGCCAGCATATCTCCAGTTATAACAGCCAATAACTTCTAATTCTAAAGGTCAACAAACTTCTACTCCTAACAATTAGCACACTTCGAACTTTAACAGTCAACGTACTTCCCTAACAGCTGCCGTGCTTTTAATAAATTGTAAATAATTCCTGCACTGATACTATTAATGACTGCAAACCTTCTTACCGAAAAATCTATGTCATAATAAAAATATTTATACATAACTGAATGGAGGGGGTTTCCTGACCTGTGAGGTAAGAAGGAGAAAGGAGTAGCAGTTAACCGGGGAGTAATAACAATGGACAAAGAAAGAATTTCCTATCACGAGTCCGTTCAAAAAATGTATGAGCGGATAAAGAAAGATAATATGACAAATGTTTGGGATCGTTATGAGGCTCAGGGAATAGGCGGAGTTCCGGACAGGAGATGCACTTTCTGTATGGCAGGAGCCCGCTGCGACCTTTGTTCCAACGGCCCATGTCGTTCGGACGCTGAAAAGGACAAAAGAGGAGTCTGTGGGATCACCGCTGACGGAATGGCAATGCGGATGATGCTCCTCAGAAACGTAATGGGGGCTTCGACCTATCACTATCATACCGACCAGACTATACGGACTTTGAGAGAAACCGCAAAGGGTAAAACCCCCTACAGTATCAGAGAACCTGAGAAACTGAGGACATTTGCAGGCAGGCTCGGGATAGAAACCCTCGGAAGTGATTCCGAAATTGCCCTTAACCTGTGCGACTTTGTGGAAAAGGACTTCAGCAGGCCTGCATACGAGCCAAGCAGGATTGTTGAGATACTTGCCCCTCCCGAAAGAAAGAAAAGGTGGGAAGAGCTGGGAATATTCCCGGGAGGGATCTACGGGGAGATGATGTTTTCAACGAGCTCCTGCCTGACAAACGTTGACGGATACTACGCGAGCCTGGCCCTGAAAGCTATGCGTCTTGGAATTGCGATGGCATACCAGAGCCAGATCGTAAACGAATACTGCCAGGATATCCTTTTCGGAATCCCAAAACCTCATATGATGAGGGTTGACCTCGGGGTGCTCGACCCAGGGTATGTAAACGTACTTCCGAACGGGCATGAACCTTTCCTGGGCTTTGCCATGGTTCAGCTCGCAAGAAAACCTGAATGGCAGGAAAAAGCAAAAGCAGCCGGAGCAAAAGGACTGAGGATCATTGCCAGCATAGAAACCGGGCAGGAAATGATCCAGAGGTGGGAGGAAGACGATGCTTTCTACGGTTTTACCGGCAACTGGATTTCCCAGGAGGCTGTGCTTGCAAGCGGGAGTGTGGACCTTTTTGCCGCAGACATGAACTGCTCGCTTCCGGTAGCTCCTCTCTATGCTGAGAAATACGGGTTCAAACTCATGCCCGTAAGCGAGCTTATAGCTTTTGAAGGGATTAACGAGCGCCTGAACTATAACCCTGCGGAAGCTGGAAGACAGGCAGCAAAACTCCTGAATATGGCAATCGAAAACTTCAAAAACCGAAAAAGCTCGGTAGAACCCGTATCAAATCTTCCGGTAAAAGAAGCAGTCGTTGGTTTTTCAACCGAGAGTATACTTGATGCCCTGGGAGGTACCCTTGACCCGCTCCTTGATGCTATAAAAAGCGGTGCGATTAAGGGAGTAGTCGGGATGGTCTCCTGCACTACGTTAAGGGACTACGGGCAGGATGTACACAGTGTTGCCGTGGTAAAAGAACTGATTAAAAGGGATATACTTGTCCTGTCCATGGGCTGCGGGAACGGAGCTATGCAGGTGGCAGGCCTCTGCTCCCCCGAAGCCAGGGAGTTTGCAGGAGACAGCCTGAAGGCAGTTTGTGAAGCCCTTGGAGTCCCTCCCGTACTCAGCTACGGGACATGCACCGATACCGGCAGGCTTGCCGACCTTCTCGGAGCCATCTCCGCAGTCCTGGGAGCCCCTGTCCCTGACCTCCCGGTTGCTGCCGCAGCTCCCGAATACATGGAACAAAAAGCCACAATCGATGCCATCTTTGCCCTGGCCCTCGGGCTCTATACCTATGTGAACCCTGTCCCGACCGTCACCGGGGCACCTGATCTGGTCAAACTGCTAACCGAGGACTGCCGGGAAGTTACAGGCGGGATACTGAATGTGGAAAAGGATGCCGTTAAGGCAGCTGACGGGATAGAGCAGCACATAATGGAGAAGAGAAAGAAGCTGGGGATCTGAGAGCGGGACTTGAATACGGGATCTGAGAGCAGATCTTAAGAATTGGAGTCTTGAAAAAAGAGGTTTAAAAAACTCATACTTATCCAACCTCTTTTACTTTCTATTTTTAAGCTAAATGAACCGGAACCTGAGAATCAAAGTTCAATAAATTCTCCCGGTTCCAGGATAACTACTTTCGTGTCAACTTTTGATTCCACAGCTTTCCTGAACTCTTCAGGATCCTGCCTGATGACATCAAAGGTGTTATAGTGCATTGGCACGACAATCTGAGGCTCGATCAGTTCCACGGCTTTTACGGCTTCCTTTATGCCCATGGTAAACCGGCCTCCTATGGGCAGCAGGGCGATTTCGGGTTCGTAAAGTTCCCCGATAAGCTGCATATCCCCGAAAACCCCCGTATCTCCTGCATGATAAATGGAATGCCCGCCAATATCTATCACAAACCCTGCCGGGCTGCCTCCGTCGAAACTGAAACAGGAGGCATCAATTGAGGAGGAATGAAGCGCATGAGTCATGGTAAGGGCAACGCCTTCCACTTCCATTGTACCTCCTTTATTCATGCCTTCGGCAAAGACTCCCTTCGATTTGATATAATTTACAACCTCGTGGATCGAGATGATCCGGCAGCCAGCCCGGGTTCCGATCTCGATGGTATCTCCAAGGTGATCACGGTGTCCATGAGTCACAGCTATGATATCGGGATTCAGTTCTTCAGGAGTGCAGGGAGCTTTCGGGTTTCCGGTAATAAAAGGGTCGATCAGTAATTTCTTTTCGGCTTCGAACAAAAATGCAGCATGCCCAAGCCAGGTAATTTTTAAGTCAGCCATCTCTTTGCCTCTTCTCCTTATGTTTTGTCAGAACGTAACAATGCGTAATGTAATTTTCGATAATAATCGGATAATTATTATACAACACACTGTTCAGGCTACATTGGTCAGGCCGGTATCAGGAGCATGCCGAAAGGCGAGTACAGAATAATATTATACAGAATAATATTAATATCTGCCCTTAAGTGTAATCAGGTAAGAATGTTTGAGTGTAACCGGATGAAAATGAAAATCAGCCTTGTAATTCACGGACCCGAAGTAATCGATTCGGGAGAAGCGAAAATAATTTTAGAAAAACTTTCCTGCCTCGGCGAAGTGAAAGCAGAGCTTGGCGGGACCATGGGGAAGGCGGCTGTCATTGATGCAGGGCTTGAAAAAATCATAGATACAAGCAGGCATCTAAAGCCAAGCGCCTGTATTGAATTGTTTTTTGAGACTGCAGACCTTGTTTGCCTGCTGAACAAAGGAAAAACTTTTGAAACCGGCAGAATCTTCGGATCAAAGGTTGCTTCTCGCCTGAAAGAACCTGAAAAGAAACCCCTGATCCAGATCGAAAGCCCTGGTTGCTCCTTCGGGAAACTCATTCCTCTGAACAAAAGAGCCGACAGCTGCATTGAAAAGCTCTCCAAGACCCTTGAGATTCCTGCAGAAAAACCTCTGCCTTTTCACGACGCAATTTCAATACAAAACTGCTCGAATACCGGAAAAAGCCGCACTATCAGAGAAATTGCAGGAGTTCTTCCCGGAGAAAATATCTTTGTAAACGGAATCGTAATTGGAAAAGCCCTGTCTTCAAAAATAAGAATAATCTCCGAAAACGGTTTCATTACCTCAATCGAAGGCGGAGAAATAAAAGAACACGGGCTTGAAAAGCTCCACAATTATGAGAAAAGGAATCCTGTTGACCTTGCCGGAGCCTGGATAAAAAGCGGGGATATCCGAAGAAGCAGTTCCTTATTCCCGGATGCCCTGAAACAAAACGCCAGTTCCCGAAAATCAGATTCTACTTTCCTGGCAGGAGCAGGAAAAGTTGTGCTTATAGACCACACCGCCGAAAACACTTTTGAACTGGCTGCCGGAGCTAAACTTGCGGTTACGGTTGGAGATGATACTACAGCCATAGCAGGCGATATCCTCTACAGGCTCGGGATTCCGATAATAGGGATCACTGACGGAGACTGCGATAATGTTACCTGTGAGCCAAAAACCTTTCCTGGATCGGTTATTCTCAGGCTGGTGCCCGGAAGCGACGATATAGTGGGTGAGAGGGTGAAGCAGGAGCTCTTGAACGGACAAAACTCAGCTATTTTTGAGAACCTTTTAGCCTTTAAAGAAGATGTGCTGAAACTGGCAGAACCATCAATAGAGGCTGTTTTTGAATATTGAGAACTTCTGACCAAGATAACCTTACTCGCTTTACCGGGTCATTCACTTCTCCTTTTTGTGAGGGGCCGCCAGACAAGCTGGCAGAGGCACACTATAGTCCATAAGAAGAATACGGCTACGTGGGTCAAGAAAATAGTTCTCAGGCAGACAGGCTGCAACCTGTTCGGCTTACGGACAAAATAGATAGATAATGGAGACAACATAGATAGAGACGTTTAAAGGGAAAAAATACTTGGTTAAGATAATTTTCAGATAAAAATATAACAGAAATTATAGGTTCAGGGGGAAGGACTTGAAGCTTAATATCGAAACTTCCAGGCGCATAGAGCTGATAGATATCACCTCGGATATACAGGAAGAAGTCAGAATAAGCGGGGTACAGGAAGGCGTATGCATAATAAGTACAAGGCATACGACTGCAGGCATTATAATTAATGAAAACGAAAGCGGACTCAGGGAAGACATTCTGAATCTGCTGGACAGTCTCGTGCCTCAGGGAGCCGGGTACAGGCACGATAGAATCGACAATAATGCTGATTCACACCTCAAAGCCGTACTGCTCGGATCAAGCGAAGCCCTGCCGGTTGTACAGGGAAAACTGGAACTCGGTACCTGGCAGAGTATCTTTTTTGCCGAGATGGACGGACCCAGGCACAGGACAGTAAATGTGACGATTTTAAAGGCCGAGTAATAGCATAAAAGCTGGTACAAGTTGCGGATAGAACAATAAAAGAGTAAAAAAGTAAGAAAAGTAAAAAGAAAGTCCTTAAAGGTTGTCTGAAGAGACTGCCTGAGAGGGTCTTCCAGCTTTACTGAAATCGTCCAGACGGGTCTGTTTTTTTCTGCATTTCTCGCCAGGGATTTCTACAGGATACTCGCCTGTAAGGCAGCCAATGCACATGTCGTTCTTATCGCACTCAAGAGCTCTCATTAACCCATCAATACTGAGATACCCGAGAGAATCAGCGCTTATTAGCCCTTCGACCTCTTTTATGGTCTTGTACGAGGCGATAAGTTCCTGCCTGGTTGCCATATCGATCCCGAGATAACAGGGAGCAATAATTGCCGGGCTTCCGACCCTTGCATGGACTTCCGAAGCACCTGCTTTCCTGACCATATCTATGATACGTCTGGAGGTTGTGCCACGGACAATGCTGTCATCGACCAGGACCACGCTTTTGTCTTTGACGTTGTCCTGAATGGCGTTCATTTTAAGCCTGACTGCAGTTTCACGCAGGTCCTGTCCCGGAAGAATGAAGGTACGCCCTATATAACGGTTCTTCATAAGCCCTTCTAGGTACATGATTCCGGATTCCCTTGCATAGCCTATTGCCGACGTGATTCCCGAGTCAGGGACAGGAGAAACGATATCTGCATCTACCTGGTGTTCACGGGCAAGTTCCCTTCCGATCCTTTCCCTTACTTTGTAGACAAGTTTGCCGTCTATGACAGAGTCGGGCCTTGCAAAGTAAATGAACTCAAAAACGCAGTGTGCCGGATGGGGCTCGTTTGTGAGCTGGTGGCTCTCAAAACCTGAGCCTGTAAAAACCATAACCTCGCCCGGTTTGACATCCCTGACAAGGGTGCCGTTCAGAGTGTCTATGGCTACGCTTTCGGAAAAGACTCCATATCCGCCGTCAACCTCTCCGAAACAGAGAGGCTTGAAACCGAAGGGGTCCCTGACAGCATAGATAACACCGTTAATGAAGATAACAAGAGAGTAAGAACCGACAAGCTTGCGCATTACATTCCTGATAGACTCGATGGGGTCGTGTTTTATCAGTTCTTTCACAAGCAAATGGCCTATAACTTCGGTATCGGAATCGCTGATAAAAATCCTGCCTTCGTTTTCCAGCTCGTCTTTAAGTTCTCTGGCATTTACCAGGTTCCCGTTGTGAGCAATAGCAACTGTTCCACCCTTAAAGTTCAGGATAAAAGGCTGACAGTTTTCAATTTTTGACCCGCCAGTCGTGGAGTAGCGGACATGCCCGACTCCTGCATTCCCGATCAGACGCCCAAGAGAATCCTTGTTATATACATCAGGTACAAGCCCCATTCCTTTAATAGAAAGCGGACAAGTGCCGTTATGCACCATTATACCTGTTGATTCCTGTCCTCTGTGCTGGAGGGCATAAAGGGCATAGTAAAGCTTGAACGCGACAGCATTTGATATGGGTCTGTCTCCAGGGAGGATTATGCCTGCAACCCCACATTCTTCTTTCAATTTTGACCTCCGGTGCAGGTAAAAAATAGAGAAAATTGAGCAGGCAGGCTTAGTATTTGCACTTTGCCTGCCATTTGTAAGTTCTCATGCGGGATGTTTTTCCAAAGCCGCATGAAGTACACTGTTTTGTATGCACGTTTAATGAAACGCTGCCGCAACGCCTGCATTTGGCGTGGGTGCGCTTCTGCCTTTTTCCCATTGATGCCGTACCTTTACTCATTCCTAAATCTCCTGATAAAAATCAATTATGTGATATTCGATAATTCGAAGCGATTTCGTTTTTCTGAATTCATCTCAGTCATACAGATTATGCTGCTCACCGAGGTTTAACGATAATAGATGAAGTGCTTGATATAGATTACGGAGATACGTATACGACGTTGTCACCGCGAATAACGACACTGCTGAATTTACTTACGACTTCTCCTTCTCTTAGTTCCTCAGCATTGTCAAGCACGAGATTCATGTGAATATCGTATCCTTTCAGCTCGCCCCTAAACTCACGTGCGCCTTTCAATCTAACTATTACAGGTGTGTCCAGTGCGTTGTTCAAAATATCCAGAGGTCGGTTTGCCATCCTTACAATCCCCTTAAAACATTATAAATCAAGTCATTCTCTATATCAATATAAATAGTTAATCCAGACTTAAACTGATCGCCGCGCTTAAGTATTTGATTATTTGCATCAAAGTCGCAAATACAATATATAAATGTATCGAAGAAATATCTTCAATTCAGTTTTCAATTTATAAACGAACGCAAAATATAAGAAAAATGCTATTTCTGAAGAAAAAACACTATATTACTGAAACGCTTTCACTTAGCTCTCTCTGGAAATGGTTCTAAAACTCCGTTAAACAACGCTTTTAGAAAATGAATTTTCATAATATCAAAAAACTTCTCTATAGCCCGGTTTTCCGGAGCAAATCCTTAAAAAGATCATTTTCTTCGAAAGTCAGATGCCTGAAATCTCTTACTTTCCAGATAGTCCAGAAAAGGAATCCAGAAAAGAAAACGAGAATCAAAAAGAGGAATACAATGACAGGAAAACCCCCAGTGCTAAAAACACCTATTGTAATGACTATTGCAGGTTCGGATTCAGGAGGAGGAGCAGGAATTGCTGCTGATCTCAAAACTTTTGCAGCATTAGGAGTCCACGGAACCTGCGCCATTACTTCCGTAACAGCCCAGAATACCACAGGAGTTCTTAAGGCATTTGACCTTGCCCCTGAAGCTGTTGCGAGCCAGATTGAGGCGATCTGTACGGATATGGATATTAAATGGGCAAAGACCGGAATGCTAGCCTCTTCAGAGATAGTAAAGGAGGTTGCAAAGCAGGTAAAAAAATACAGGCTTTCCCTTGTGCTTGACCCTGTAATGGCTGCTGAAGCCGGGGGAGATCTCCTGCGAAAAGAAGCTCTTTCAGTCCTTACTGAAGAACTGTTGCCTCTCTGTAAGGTTACAACCCCAAACGCTTCCGAGGCAGGTACACTTGCGGGAATCCCGGTCAAATCGCATGAAGACGCAAAACTTGCGGCAAGGAAAATTGCAGACCTTGGGGTTGAAGCTGTCATTATTACCGGAGGGCATATCGACGCAACTGATCTCCTCTATGAGTCAGGCACAGATAGCTTTACCCGCGTTCCGGGCACTTTTGTCAAAGGAGGAACACATGGTTCGGGCTGTACTTATTCTGCATCAATAGCTGCCTGCCTTGCATATGGGGACAACCTGGAAACCGCTGCTAAGAAGGCAAAGTTGTTCGTGGAACAGGCGATTGTAAGAAGCGTACCTGTTGGACAGGGAGTGGGACCTGTAAATCCCCTTGGGAAGACCCTTGAGGATAAGGAACGCTACCTTGCTCTGAGAGAGGTAAAAGAGGCAGTTTCAATTCTTGCAGACAACCCTGAGTTTGCAGAGCTCATTCCTGAGGTTGGCTGTAATATAGGAATGGCGATTCCAAGCGCCAGAACTTACGAGGACATAGCGGCTGTAGAAGGCAGGATAGTGAAATATGGGGGAAGGGGGAAGCCTGTCGGCTGCGTTAGTTTTGGAGCCAGCAGATACGTAGCAAGCGTTATTTTTGCAGCGCTTCGCGAGAAGCCTGACATTAGAGCTGCAATTAATGTAAAATACTCGGAAGAAATCCTTGAAGCCTGCAAAGAAATGGAACTTGGTATCTCTTCTTTTGACAGAGCTAAAGAGCCAGGAGATATCAGCGCCATGGATTGGGGGACTTCTGAGGCAATAAGAGAGTACGGAGGAGTGCCTGAAGTGATCTATGATAAAGGAAAAGTAGGCAAAGAGCCTATGGTCAGACTCCTCGGCAAAGATGCTTCAGAGGTGGCAAAGCTTGCAGTGGAGCTTGCCAGAAGGATCGAGTAACAGCCAGTAGAAGGCTGGCAGTTTTTTATTCCCATGATTCCAAGTTTCAATACTGTTTTACTACTTTAGTTTCTATAAGGTATAAAAGAGAGGTTTGTAGATCATATATGAGAAACGGATAACGCTTAAATACATCAAAGTGCGATTTTGTACGGAAACGCTGTGAGGAGATTTTTATGGAGCAGACAAAGATTATTCTTGACGAAAATGAGATGCCGAAGAAATGGTACAATGTCCTTTCCGATCTTCCCTCTCCAATTGACCCGCCTCTGGACCCCAGAACCTGGCAGCCCATAAGCCCGGATGCTCTTGAGCCTATTTTCCCAAAGGCACTGATCAGGCAGGAAATGAGCAGTGACAGGTATATTGATATCCCCGAGGAAATACTCGATGTTTACAGGCTCTGGAGACCAAGCCCTCTATTCAGAGCTCACCAGTTGGAAAAAGTCCTCAAGACCCCTGCAAAGATATATTATAAGTACGAAGGAGTTAGCCCTGCAGGCAGCCACAAAACAAATACCTCCATTGCCCAGGCTTACTACAATATGAAAGAAGGCACAGAAAGGCTCACAACCGAGACAGGAGCAGGGCAGTGGGGAAGCGCACTTTCTCTTGCCTGTAATTACTTTGACCTCGAATGCAAGGTCTATATGGTCCGTTCCAGTTTTTACCAGAAACCTTACAGGAAATCCCTTATGACACTCTGGGGAGGAAATGTTGTGCCTTCCCCAAGCCCGGATACGGAGTTCGGAAGGAAGATCCTGCAGGAACAGCCTGATACCCCCGGAAGCCTAGGGATTGCAATTAGTGAGGCTGTGGAGGATGCAATAGCCCACGATAACACAAAGTATTCCCTTGGAAGCGTGCTCAACCACGTTGTGCTACATCAGACCGTAATAGGAGCCGAATGTAAGAAACAGCTCGAGCAGGTCGAAGAGTACCCTGATGTGGTCATCGGGTGCTGTGGCGGAGGAAGCAACCTGGGAGGAATCGGGCTTGAGTTCATAAAAGACAGGCTTGAAGGAAAGAACAATGCAAGAGTGGTTGCAGTCGAACCCTCAGCCTGCCCTTCCCTGACAAAAGGGGAATACAGGTATGACTTTGGGGACACTGCCGAGATGACGCCTCTTCTTAAGATGTACACCCTCGGGCACAAGCATGTGCCTCCTGCCATTCATGCCGGAGGACTTCGCTATCACGGCGACTCTCCGATCATAAGCAAGCTCTGTGCAGAAGGGCTTATGGAAGCTGTTTCATATGATCAGAAAGAGGTTTTTGATGCAGCTGTTCAGTTTGCCAGGACAGAAGGAATAGTGCCTGCACCTGAATCTTCCCATGCTATCCGCTGTGCAGTTGATGAAGCTCTTGCAGCCAAACAGACAGGGGAAGAAAAAGTTATTCTCTTCAACCTTAGCGGACATGGGCACTTTGACATGACATCCTATGACAAATATTTCAGTGGAGAACTTGACTGACCCATCGTAAGGATAAAGAGATTTTATTAAAAACCCAAAAACACGAAAAAAGTAAAGCCTGAGGTACACAAGCCAAGATAAGAGCTGAGTTTTCAGGCTAAAACACGCAACTGAAGAGTATAGAACAGGGATGCCTTCAGGCATCTCTATATTTCAGATGTTTAAAGAATTTATTTTTTACAAATCAAGAGGTTTCCTGTTCAGGATATAATGGATCATCTTCTGATTGAGTTTGCTTTCTCGGATTATCTTCTCTGTGATTTTGTCGTTGGGAACTCCTTCTGCTTTCATATTTCTTATTTTACTCATAACTGAAGGAGGTACGGTGTAATATTCGTTTATGTCTTTTCTATGACCCCAGACATCTCCTTCAAGCAACTGAATTTTTTGCATTTCCAGAAACATCTCCATAGACTTTGAGATAGTCCGCTGATATGAGTTCGGAAGCTGGACTATTTCGAGCTTGGGACATGTTTCAACAAGCAAAAAGATATCCTTATTCGAAGGCCTGAACGCAAGATGAATTACCTTTTCGTTCGGGTTTAAGGAGAGAATTTCATCTCTTGAACTTACAACTCTTATTTTCATACTATTCCCCCGACCCTAATTAAATAGTGAATGAAGTTTATTAGACTGCAATATTTAAATATTTTTCTATGTTTTTTGGCATTTTTAGAAGCAGTTGTTTTAGAATGTTTAAAGAATAGAAATCAGTAGAAGTAAAGTTAGAATTAAGTAAATAAGTATAAATAAATAAGATCTCTAAAACTAAAATATTTTTTTCATATTGTTGCCATAAATATAAAAAGTAAGTTTTGAATTTATCTCAATTTTTCCAGAAGAATACACAGAGAGTTTTCATTGGGAAAAATACCAAAAAAAGAGAAAAAGTATTTCAAGGCTGGAAATTACAGCCTTGAAATCCATCCTGAAAAGAAGATTTCAAAAATATGGAAAACTTTTTAAGACCAGGTCTTAGAAAGTTAACCGTACCCTTCAACCCAATTAGTCTTCACGGGCACAAAATAATAACCGATTGGTCCCGCAAGTAACGAATAGAAGGGAGGCTAATGTGCTTCAGGACAGTTCGGCGCCTTTTCTGCTGAGAATGTAGAGAATCATGTCTGAATTCAGCTTACTTTCTCTTGAAAGCTTTTCGGCAATCATCTCATTTGAAAACCGGTCGGCTTTTAATTCCTGAATTTTCTCAAGAACATTCTGAGAGACATTATAATATTCGTTTATGTCCTTCCGATGGCCCCATACATCCCCTTCAAGAAGATTTATTTTCTGCATTTCCAGGAACATCTCTATTGACTTTGAAACGGTCCTTCTGTAAGATTTAGGAAGCTGTATGGCTTCGATTTTAGGACATGTTTCAGCAAGCATGAATACATCCTTGTTAGACGGCCTGAAAGCAAGGTGGATAACCTTTTCATTCGGGTTTAGGGTAGGAATTTCCTCCCGTGAACTAACTACTCTTATTTTCATATTTAATCCCCACTCTTTATCTAAGAATCAAATCTTTATTTATTTAAAAATCAAATTTTGTTTACGCATTTACATTTTATATACATATCGATTAGCAGAAATATTATTTAGAGGGTCCGTGCCTGAAACGAGTCCTAATAGCGTCAGCATGTGCCTGTAGACCTTCTTCCTCAGCTAATGCGATTACAGTTTCTTTCAGACTTTCAAGTCCACTCTTGCTGATTTTCTGAATACTGGAATATTTAAGGAAGTGGTTTATGTTCAGACCGGAGTAAAGCTTCGCATATCCTGCTGTGGGGAGCACGTGATTGGTGCCGGAAGCATAGTCTCCGACCGGAACAGGAGCATAGTTCCCTATAAAAATCGATCCGGCATTTTTAATCCTGTCAAGCACGAAATCTGAATCTTCTACCATAATTTCAAGGTGCTCCGGAGCAAAATTGTTACTGAAGTTAATACACTGCTCGAGAGAGTCTGCAGTCAGGACTGCCGCATTTTCAAGAGAAATTTTTACAATCTCACTTCTTGCAGTATTTTCAGCTTGAACAAGCACTTCCTGTTTCACAGCCTCTGCGAGAGTTTCCGAAGTTGTCACAAGCACAGAGACCGCATTTGGGTCATGTTCTGCCTGGGCTATGATATCCGAAGCAGCCATGGCAGCATCTGCAGACTTATCTGCTATAATAAGGACTTCACTCGGACCTGCCGGGAAGTCAATCTCGGCAATATCCCTTACCTGCATTTTGGCAGAGGTTACAAAAACATTTCCGGGACCAACAATTTTGTCCACCTTCGGGACAGTTTCGGTTCCGTAAGCCATTGCTCCTATTGCCTGCACGCCTCCGAGCTTGAAAACCTTATCTGCCCCTGCAACCTTTGAAGCAGCAAGCGTAAGAGGGTGAACAGAGCCGTCAGCCCTCGGAGGAGTGCACACGATAACCTGCTCAACTCCTGCGACCCTGGCAGGAATTACTGTCATCAGCACGGTAGATGGATAGGAAGCCCTTCCTCCAGGAGCATAAGCACCCACACTCTCAAGAGGTGTTGCCTTCTGTCCAAGGACAATCCCTGGCTGAAGTTCCATAAACCAGGTAGTCTCAGGCATCTGCGCCCTGTGGAAAGCCCGAATGTTTTCAGCTGCAATTTTAAGGTGTCCCAGCAGTTCAGGACCGATTCCTGAAAGGGCTTCTTCAAACTCTTCTTCGCTTACTTCGAAATCTGCAAGTTCAACTTTATCAAACTTCTTTGTATATTCCCTGAGAGCGGCATCTCCTTTCATGCGCACATCGGAAAGTACGGCAGAAACGGTTTTTCCCACATCTGCAAGCCCGGATCCCCGGGAAATTAACCTCTGCATTTCAGCTTCCGAAACATCAGACAATTTTTTGAATAACATGTGACCAACTCTGAGATTACCTGGTAAAACTGGATACAAACTGATCCCGATAAGTTTGGAATAAGTCTGGTATAAACTTAGAATCTGATATTATCTGCTCTCATTAAATCCCTGATCTCATTTAATATTTTACCCTGGCCACTGCAGAAATAAGCAGAAAGGTAAGAAAATAATGGTTATTCTGAAAAGAGCAAAGTTCAATAGAATTTAATTAAAACTTCATAACCTGTACAACCATACTCGCTATACCGAGTCATTCTTTTGTGGAGAGCCGCCAGACAAGCTGGCGAAAACGTTTGATTTAATTGTGAATTTAAAACCTTTTCAGCGCGGAGCAGGGCAGGGAGAGAAAACTGAAAGTTTCTTCTCCGAATTCCGGAATAGAGAAAATAATTAATCCAAAAAAGCAAGGAATTAAAAAATAAAAAAGAAAGACCAAAAGAACCTATGTCATAAAGAAAGTCAATAATCACTTATTGTCCTCTGTCTTTCGGGAAAACCTTTTTCCAGGGACTCAATATCAGAGCTTTCAGGCACTGTTTCTTTTCTTCCGATCTGCTTGAAGACCTTTTCAGCAATCTTTGGTCCTACAAGCGTAGCTACCTGTTCAGGAGAAGCCCTTGCAAGGTCTGCTGTGGATTTAAAGCCTGCCTCATAAAGCTTCCTTGCTCTTACACGTCCCACGCTTCTGATATCGAGAAGGTCCATAAGTTCAGGGGCTGCTCCGTACCGGATCCGTTTTTCAAGCTCTGCAGCTTCTTTTGCCCCTTTCAGGTCAAGGAGCCTTGCAAGCTGGGCTGTCACGTGCATAATCCATTCTGCAATATCTGCAGTTGCATGAATGTCTCCTTCCCCTATGCCGAACTTTAAGCAGATCTCGTTTTCAGGTTTTTCATGGATCCAGTCCATCAGAAGGAGAGAAGTTTTTACCTCACTCAGGAACCACTCGTATTCGGCGATGTTGAAGGGGTTTGGAACCTTTGAGAACTCGTCTGCGTGGGCCATTACGTAATCGTTAATATCCTGGTAGTCCTGGCTCCGCATATACATAAGGCGCATATCAGGCGTACTGCAAATCAGGTGCAGCAGGGTAAGCTCGGTAAAGGTTCCGGCTTCCCTTAAGCCCTTTGCAATAAGGGCTGCGGAGAGAGGATCAATATAGAGCTTTGATACAAGTTTTCCGAAAACCGTGGAAACAAGGGCATCTGAATCTTTTTCAAGCATCTCTTCCTGCCGCAAGAAGTTCAGGCATTCGTCCACAACCACCGAGAGCCCGAAATTTGAGTACTGAAACGCGAAAAAGGTTGCCTCAAGAAAATCCATGAGCTCTTCTCTTGTCCGGGCAAACCCGTTCGAGATTGTTGAAAGCACATGCGTCCTGAGTGCATTTTCCGTACCGAGCTTGGACCAGATATCTTCGGCTCCGGCTTCAATGTACTTCTCGAAAAGGAAAACGAATTCCTCGTAAGACTTAGCAAGCAGGACAGCTTCTCCGTAAGGGTCAAGCCTTGGCCTTCCTGCTCTTCCTGCCATCTGCTTGTACTCAAGTACCGGAATAGGCTGCATGCCCGCATCAGAAGAATAACGCCGATAGCTCCTTATGACCACACGCCTGGCAGGCAGGTTCAGCCCTGCTGCAAGAGTAGGGGTACTTGAGATGAGCTTTATCCTCCCTTCCCGGAAGCCAGATTCTACAAGTTCCCTCAGAGGCGTGGTAAGGCCTGCGTGATGAAAGGCAGTCCCTGAAAGGACGCAGGCTTCAAGAACTGATGAGACATCGGTTTCACTATTTTCCATGATCTCATTTGCAATACCTGCCAGAGCTTCCCTATCTTCTGCAGAAAGAGTCTTTTTTACTGCAGATGCGGCTTTTTTTGCAAAGCCCATGCAGTTTTTCCTGCTGCTTTCGAAAACAAGGCACTGCCCGCCTTCCTTAATTGTATCAAGCACAAGGTTTATGGCCTCGTCTTTTGTGGGCTTATAAACAGGTTTCTCTTTGTCCTTGCAGTAAAAAGTTCCGTTAAAAAATACCCCTTCCATAAGGTCGGTAGGTCTCCATTCGCTTAACACAAGCCCGGCATCGAGCCAGGCTGCAAGCTCATCGGCGTTCCCTACCGTTGCCGAAAGTGCAAGGATCTGACAGGAAGGGTTCATTCTCCTGAGCTTTGCAAGAGTGACTTCAAGCGTGGGTCCCCTGTCCGGAGAATCGATAAGGTGGACTTCATCTGCCACGACAACCGAGATCTCCTGCATCCAGGCAGTCTCGTTCCTGAGTAGAGAATCGGTTTTTTCCGAAGTGGCAACAATAATATCATTTATGCCGAGTCCTTCATCCCTTCTGTCGTAATCTCCAGTTGAGATCCCGACCCTGATGCCCAGTTCGGAAAACTCCTGGAACCGCCTGAACTTTTCGGAAGCCAGAGCTCTCAGGGGCACAATATAGAGTGCCTTTCCTCCTGCAAGTATGGACTTCAACATCGCAAGCTCTGCAAGCAGAGTCTTTCCGGAAGCCGTAGGGATTGCAGCAAGCAGGTTTTTCCCTTCAAGTAAGCCCTTTTCAACAGCTTCCGCCTGTGGAGGATAAAGTTCAAGAATCCCGGAATTTTCGTAAAAGCGCTTTATTTCATCAGGCAGGTCGAGACTTTCTATCTTCATTGAAAACCAGAAACTCACACATAAGATAAAAAACTATTTTAAAACAAAACTATTTTGAAACCGCAACGTCAGTGCCAGAACTGTCTTTCTTCAAAAGGTTGAGACTCCCTTTTTAAGGGAAATCCTGAGTTTTTGAGGATATTGAAGAAAAACCAAAAAAACTCTGGATTCTGTGAATCGTTATCTAGTGGATCAGTCCTTAGCTAAGTAATAATAGTTTCCGCTTTCCTTCTGCTCCCGATCAAGTCTTGAGCCAAGGTTGTTTACGCGGGGGCGCCTTGTCTCTTCATCCCTGCGGAAAGTAATACCGAGGTTTTTCAGGAACCTGTTCATGCCGCTTTCCATACTGAAAGGCCCGTGGGCTTCACCGTATATTGAGGGCTTGCCTTCAAAAACAAGGAGTCGCTGGCTGAGCATATCTATCATGTAAATATCATGATCAACCACCATAGCGGTTTTCTGGTTATTTTCGGCAAAACGGTTGATGACCTTGGTGACCATGGAACGCTGCTCAACGTCCAGGTGGGCACTTGGCTCGTCAAGGATATAGAGGTCGGCTTCCTGGGAAAGGCAGGCAGCAATTGCGACCCTCTGCAGTTCTCCACCACTGAGGTCAGTAAGAAGGCTGTCATAGATTTTCTCAAGCTGGAGAGGGTTTGAGATCTCAACCTCATAGTAGCTTGTCCCGAACTGCTTTGAAATACCCCTCAAGAAGTCCTGGACACTCACAGGAGTATCGGCTTTTATGTACTGGGGCTTGTAGGATATTTTGACCTCGATTCCGGGGTCTCCCTCGTCCGGCTTTATTTCTCCTGCAAGGACTTTTACGAAAGTCGATTTTCCTATCCCATTAGGACCGACTATCCCGAGAACCTCTCCTTCGCGCAGGTTTCCTCCTGTGGCTTTGAGTGAGAAACCTTCCCCAAATTTCTTTGAAAAGCCGTTAAAAGAGATCATGGACTTAAACTGGGCGTCTTCCCTTGGAGGATGGATCTCAAACTTGATGGATTCGGGACGGATCCTGATGTTTTCCTCAGGGAGGTAGCCTTTCAGGTACTGATTGATCCCGACACGCACACTTTTCGGAAGAGTAACCACACCAAAACCTGCAGGTTCACCATAAGCTATGTGAATTACATCTGTAAGCATGTCAAGAAGTGCAAGGTCATGCTCGACCACAAGCACTGCCCTGTCCTTTGAA
Source organism: Methanosarcina horonobensis HB-1 = JCM 15518 (assembly GCF_000970285.1). Taxonomy (NCBI): domain Archaea; kingdom Methanobacteriati; phylum Methanobacteriota; class Methanomicrobia; order Methanosarcinales; family Methanosarcinaceae; genus Methanosarcina; species Methanosarcina horonobensis. The sequence goes on from NZ_CP009516.1 coordinate 3,743,939, forward strand.
ATTTCCTGGATAAGGCGGGCTGCATTAATCCTCTGGTAGATATCAAGGTAAGGGCTTATTTCATCAAAGAAATAGAACTGGGCATCCCTTGCCGCACAGGCAGCAATTGCAACTCTCTGCAATTCCCCACCGCTCAGTTCCGTGATCTTTCTCTCGACAACACTTCTCAGGTCAAGGTAGTCGATAAGCTCATCCAGGACCCCTCTTTCATCGGTTTTCTCAAGCAGTTCCGAGGTCTTGCCTTTGAAAGCTTTGGGGATAAGGTCAACATACTGAGGCTTCTGAGAAACCTTTACCTTTCCGTCCACAACGGCTTTGAAATAGTCATGAAGTGCCGTGCCGGCGTAATGTTCCAGTACCGTATCCCAGTCTCCCTTCCCCTGCCCGAAATTTGGGACCAGGGTTCCTGAGAGGATCTGGACTGAGGTACTTTTCCCTATACCATTTGGCCCCAGAATGCCGGTTACTTTCCCTGTCCTCGGTACAGGAAGCCCGAAAAGGGCAAAGCCATTTGGCCCGTACCTGTGTGTTGGTTCCTGCAGGGCTTCAGGAAGCCCGATAATCATGATAGCATCGAAAGGACATTTATTAATGCATATCCCGCAGCCCACACAGAGTTCTTCTGAAATGACCGGCTTTCCGTCTGCCTCAAAAACAATGGTCTCATCTCCTGTCCTGACTCTGGGACAGTATTTTTCACACTCTTTGCTGCACCTTCTGGGCTGGCACCTGTCTTTGTTAAGTATAGCTATTCTCATATTTGTCCCCGGTTACGTTTTTTTGATTGGATAAAATGTAAACGAATTCAGTAGTATGGAAAATATAAATTAACTTAGTAATGCAGGTTTATTTTCAGTAATGTAGACTCACTCGTGTAAAATCACTGCTGGTTCGATAATATGGCACAATTTCTGATTTCAGTTTTGCGAGTTGCCTTTGTTATTCAATATCGGTTATGAAATACCTGCTCTGGTATATGAACCGTTGGAATGTTGCAGGTGGCAATTATCCCGGTGAAATTCCGGTGAAATTCTTGTGAAAAGCATATAAAAATGAAAATGAAGATTATGAAAAAAAACAGATAGCAAAAGTGCCCGGGTAAAAAGCCCCTTTTTTTAGAGAAGCCTTTTCTGAAGCCCGGGAAAAGATCATTTTTAATTCAGGAGCAGAGTCCAAGTCACAAGGAAAAAGTCCACAACTATAAACTCGACATAAAACCAGTCTTTAAACTTGAATTCTTTGGTATCTATTTTAAGCGGGATATAAATAAGCTTCTGAGCATAATACGTGATTCCGATAACGATCATGAGTATGGCGTACCAGATCCGGTCTTCTCCTGTCCCGTACTGGCTGAACACTATAAACCCGGCAAGTATTCCGAGTATTGAAGCAACAATTGTTTTTATAATACCTTCCCTGTGAGCTTTCTGCTTCTCTTCGGGGGTCTTTTGCTTGGTAAAGCTCTTTTTTTCGGGAACCTCAACGTTTGATGCAGTAGTTTCTACGGAAGTTTCTGTGACTTTTGCGGGTTCCTTTCTGGACTTTGACTTTGGGGACTGTTTACTCAACCTGCATTCTCTCCTGAACGACAATTATCTTTCCCGGAAACATATTGTTAACTGAAGCTGAAAGTTAAAACTCGATTATCAGATTAAAATCATTATATTTAAATTTTTAGAGTTAAATTATTAGGACTGAATTTAAGTGACTTAAATAAATTCATTGCTTAAAACATTACCGATCTGATCTATGGATATCGAATCGATCCCTATTGAATTTAAATGTTTTGAAAATTTTGAAGGTCTGTGCCCTCCTGGATGGTAAACAAGCGTGACTTCAGGGTCGAGTTTTCTGACCATAGCCTCAAGCCCGCAGGCGTCAAGGTGGTCACTTATTTTAATAATTGGATAGGGATAATCCGCACGGCAACTCAACACGTATTTTTTCACATTCCATGGAAGCTTGTCAAGATCCCAGGGAGCCACCACAAAAACCTCATCTTCTCCTCCGGAATCAAGCCCTGCAAGCTCTCCCGCATCTCCAAGCATGCTCCGAGTAAGTGCCCTTGTCCTTGCCTCCATCCGGATTGCGCCATTGTACCCAAAACCCCTCATTAATTCAACCGCACGCTGGGCTTTTCCGAACTCATACGCCCCGAATGCAACAGGCCCGCTTTCAAAAAGGGCGCATTTCATGCTGTCGAGGTCATCAGCAAAGTGACAGGATGGATCTTCAGGGTCACCGTAGTTGGCTTCAGTTATAAGGACATCACAGGGAGGAAGCTTGCTGGCATCTTTAACGTCTCCCGTGACCAGAATTCGTGTCCCGACATCATTTTCCCAGTAAAAAGCAGCTGCTCCGGCAGTGTGTTCTGTAGGGTAAGTTTTTACTTTTGTCCCTTCAACTTCAATCTCATTCCCAAGCCCGCACATGCTGCCCGCATATTTTTTGTCGTGCCTTATTTCAAGGGCAATTGCCGTTTTTTCAGTACAGACTGCCCTCGGTGAGAGCATAGCCGATTTTCCGTGGTGGTCAGAATGGGCATGGGTGATAAGATAAGCATCAGGCTGGGTGTGCTTTCCCGGACTACGAGTAGTATCAATGGAAAAAGTACGTAAGTCTCCTCCGTTGTCCCTGAAACGAACTGAGATATGGGGTTTAAAGTTCCCTCTGGAGTTGCGCTGCCTGAGAGCAAGCACTCCAAGGTCAATTAGTTTTTTAGAAATCACGCCAATCTTTGAGGAGATTACACTTAAGGTATTTAAGCTTAGGGAAAGTGACAGTGCACCTGATGTTTTTACATTCGTAAGAGAAAATTGAAAGACAGGACTTATGGCACTTGAACTGAAAAACGGTAGTATTAAACCATTAAATGTTTAACTTGAAAATTTTAACTATGATATCCAGGTTATTCAATTTCAGGCTCTGTAGCAGAGTGCCTAATAACATAAAAGAAAAAAGATAGCAGTAAGCGTTATTGATGCTACAGGATTTACAAGTCCTTACGCAAGCCACTATTACTCTCAAAGAATTCCCCAAAATAGGCCGAGTTACAGATTAAGATTTCAAATTAACTTTAAAAAAGAGTTTGCTGAAGGTCAGATAAAAAAAATGGTGCGGAATCGATTGCTGTACGATCTGATCTTCAGCAAAGCCTTAGGGTCATACTTCATCTGTGCTGATCAGGCGGTAATTTCCTTATTCAGGATATAAGCGACCATCTCAGGGTTAAGCTTGCTTTCCCTTGCGATCTTTTTCTCAATCTCTTCAGTTGGTTTGCCTTCCATCTTCATTTCTTTAATTTTTTCAATTACTGAGGATGGAATACTGTAGTATTCGTTAATGTCCTTCCTGTGACCCCATACATCTCCTTCGATAAGCTGGACCCTCTGCATCTGAAGGAACATTTCTATGGACTTTGAAACGGTGCGCATATAGGATTTGGGTAACTGGATTACCTCAATCTTTGGACATGTCTCAACCAGTCCAAAGATATCCTTGTTTGAAGGTCTGAAAGCCAGGTGAACAATACGCTCATTCGGATTAAGTGTAAAGATTTCTTCTCTTGAACTAACCACTCTTATTCTCATGTTTTTTCCCCCACTGTAAAATTGCTTGTGTTTTAAGCTGTTTATATTTTAGGTTTTTTTTGTGTTTTTACTTTATTAGAAAGTACTTATACTTATTATAAATAGTTATCTCATTGAACTAATATTATTTAAATAGTTTAACAATGAACCCAGTTATATAACAATCCTGAAAAAGAGCCTTAAAAGCCCTCAAAAAAGAATAAAGGCCTTTTTTTCAAATAGATTTTTTATTTTCCTGAGAATTTTTACCTCTATTCATATCAAAAAACTTTTTAAGCACTATTTTAATTATTCTGATCATTAAACTCCGGATTTCCTATTTTCAGTTCAATATTCAACTGAGATTTTACTGAAAGAAGGAAAAATTAAGCTCCGATCGGAATTAATAAAACGTTATCAAGTATAGTATTCTAGATGTGAAAATTTAAACAAGGCGCAAAGAGAAGTCTCCAGAAGAAATATTCATAGGATAAAAAATCCGGTAATGGAAACTGGAAAAAACCTTCTAAAAAGAGATCGGGAAAAAGTTTGGCGCCCTCAGGTTCCCTGAACCTTGGGCGGCTTTTTCAGAAGAACAGGGATCAAAGCAGTTTATCGAGTTCAGATGCCAGTACACTGCCCTGGGTTACACCCATAAAACGCTTCACTTCAGTCCCATCCTTCTGAATGATCAGGGTCGGGACAGCGTGTATACCGTACTTTGAGGCAAGCTCCTGGTTTTCGTCAACATCGACAACCTTAAACTCAACTTTATCCCCGTACTTTTTCTCGAGCTCTTCAAGAATAGGTTTTTGCATCCTGCAAGGTCCACACCATGTTGCGGAAAAGTCCAATAACATCGGTTTCATAAAATCACCTGCAATACTTGAAACGTCTGAGACTTTTTCTGTTCTTAGCTTATATACTCCGGTCAACGCACAAAGGGATCGTATATATGCGTCCGTACGGCACAGTTACCGAAACCCAATCCTGAATGATAGAAGTCTAAAGGTGGAATTACTAGATACAGGGTCGGGGCTCAATTCGTATATATTATCTTCGAGAATATATAACGCTTATCTCAGTTCTGCGACCCTATATTTAAATATATTCCGAAAAGGGAGGCACAGCAAGCTTTTACCGACTCCCTTCGTACGTACCTTCTTTTCGACCTTTAATAATGTTCCCGAAGTACATACACCCTTCCATTGAGATAGTAGGCATCTCCGGAGACTCGTCAACCATTTCTACTGGGGCTCCTCGAATAAGCACGCAGGGCACTCTTTCTCCGGCTTCACCCATAAGGAGTTCGGCAGCAGAAACCAGGTTATCTGCAGCTGCTTTGTAAGTAAGGCGGAGGGGCTTTCCGTAGATGTCAACAGTTCCCCTCGCATCTTCCACAGGCACAAAACCCGAAACCCCGAGTGCGATTCCCGTGCAGCCAAGCCGAAGAGGCTGGGTCCTGCTATCCCCTATAATGACTCCCAACCTGCAAGAGTAGTGCTGTTCAAGCCCTTTCCGGATGCTCTCGGAACTTTTTCTCGGGTCTTTAGGGAGCAGGACTACGTGACCTTCAGGAGCATTCGAAGCATCTATTCCGGCGTTAGGAGAGAGAATACCTTTTGTGATTGTAAGTGCAGCTCCGGGAACGCCGCCAAAGAGCTCGTCACATTCTTGAAGTACAAGCTCCATTTCCCTTGGGTCTATCCCGTATTTTTCTCCAAGGAACCTGGCCTTCTCCCCTGGTTTGACGCTGGCAAGCTTGACAATTCTGTTTTCCGCGGTACCGACAGCAGATTCAGCTAGCACAAAAATATCCCCGTCAACTGGAACAAGGCCTGCGGCCTGCAGTGAAGCTTCTAGGATCTGCACTATGTCGTCCCCTGCTTTAATGATAGGAGTCGTAATCCCGAACATCTGGATGGAAGTGATTTCTGGACTCATTTTGATGCCTTTAAAAAACTGTGGTTAACTTGATTTTAGAAAAAACAAAACCAATAAGAATGGAATCAAATCGTAAAATACCGAAAGGTATTGATAAATGTATCTCGTCTGGCAGATTGATGAAAAAGAAGAAAGCAGGTCTGAAATAATAAACACATAAACATAAAAAAAGTGCCAGCTTACTTTTTCATATTTATTTGCTGGTTTTCGGTTTTAATCATTCTTGAGAATCCCTGCCATTGAAAGCAATCTTGGAGTGTTTTTATGAGACCCGATTGGCATAATATGGACCCCTCGTGAGAGCTTTGTCAGTTCCCTTATAGTTTCGGAAGCTATCGAAAGACCTTCTTCCAGAGGAGAAGATGCATCTTTCATTCGAAGCATAATTTCTTCAGGCACATGAATTCCTGAGATGTTTTTATTCATAAATTCAGCCATACCCAGGGATTTTAGAGGAATCAGGCCTGCAATTACAGGTACCTCAAGATGGTTTACTGCTTCCATAAACTCTTCGAACGTGCCTATATCATAGACAGCCTGAGTCTGGATAAAATCGGCTCCGCATCTGACTTTCTTTTCGAGCTTTATCAGCTGCATTGTCTTTTCAGGGTCTATTCCTGAGACTGCTCCTGCACAAAAAGAGGTGCCACCGTCCAGTTTGTTTCCGGCAAGATCAATACCTGAATCGAGTTTCCTCACAAGTTCAATGAGCTGTACGGAGTCAAGATCATAAACAGGCTTTGAGCCCGGATGATCTCCGCAGGTGGGGTAGTCTCCGGTCATCAGGCAGATGTTTCTTATTCCAAGCGCATATGCACCCAGAAGATCGGATTGAAGCCCTATTCTGTTCCTGTCCCGGCAGGTAAGCTGCATGATAGGTTCATGCCCTTCATCGAGCAGGAGCTTGCTGAAAGCCAGAGAACTCATGTGCATAATTGAGCACTGGTTATCCGTAACATTCAGAGCATCTGCAATACCTCTTAGCTGGCGGGCATCTTCGAGAGAAGCTGAGAATCTTGTTCCCTTGGGCGGAGAGACTTCAGCAGTAACCAGAAATTTCCTGGAATTCAGTTTTTCACGAAAATTAAAAAGCATTAAATAAGAATATTAGAAATGAAATTATTTAAAACCATGCTCCTCAGGGACATTGATAGTATAAGAAAATCGATCCTCTTGGCTACACTATAAAATACCTTGCCTGGAAACTAACTCGAAATTTAGAAACTAACATATAACTCGTAATTTAGAAACTAACATATAATTTCATCACACTGTTTTTAGGTTGCGGTAATAGAGTTATATTCAAAGGATTTCTCTGTAGTTTTACACATTTTATTTTCAGCTCTTAAAGGTATTATGAGATTACTTAAAAGCATTATGAGATTATTTCTGGAAGAGATGTGCATGGGAAAAAAGAATAGATATTAAGTAAAAATATTAATAAAAAAATTATTTCACATCATGCTCCTGAGGGGCATGGGTAACGTAAAGAAGGTCGAGCCTGTCGATTCTTTTCAGGCGGTCATAAATAAGAGTCCAGACACAGCTTTTTTCCCTGTTGACCTCGCACATCCCATCCACAGCCCCTCCACAGGGCCCATTGAGCAGGGCTTTAGGACACTGAGATTTGGGACAGAGCCCACCATACTTGCTTATGGTACAATCCCCGCACATGACGCACTGGTCAGATAGAAGTTTGCCTCCGCTGGAGCCGCCAAGTGAAAGTGTGTTGTTGGAACCGTATATGGGAAGATCTACTACACTCGCAACAGCAGAAACTCCGCTGCCGCAGCCCATAACGAGAACACAACCAGCTTCGGTTATTTTCTCGTTTTTCTCAACCAGAGATTTATAAGAACGGATGCTACATGCTGCAGTAGGGAGAGCCCAGCCAGCTACATGTTTCCCGCTCTTTTCAAGCTGTCTGCACATCTCAATGACCTCAGGTTCTCCTCCGGTCTTCAGTTTTGCAGCACATACATTGCATCCGATAACAAAAATATCGTCTTCGTCTTTTAACAAATTCAAGATTTCTTCAAGGGGTTTTGCTGAAGTTATGATCATAATTACCTCAAATATCGGTATTCCGGGTTAGTCCGATTCGAAATGCATTCGCGGATCATTTCTGCGATAAGTGGTAGGGAGCGTGCCTGCCCATCCAGTTTCCGGGCAAGGCGTTCAAATTGCAAAAGAGTACCCATAACAAGCACATCGGTAGCTTCCGTTTCGTGGGAAACTGCATCCCTCGCAAGGGCTGCATCTCCCCCTCTAGCAAGCATTTCCTGTTTTATTATCAGAGCTTCTGTGGTCGTAAGGTTTCTTATCTTCAAAACAAGATGGACACTTTTTCCCTGCATTACCTGTGAACCGACTCTCGTAGCTCCGATTTTCCTCATTGCAATGCCTGCATCCAGAGGAGTTTTTACTTCAAGCACTGAAACCTCATACCTTCCTTCCTTTACAACGCTTGTACGGCTTCTCAGGGCTCCTGAAAGCTTAACAACATCAGAAGTCTCGGGAACATCATGAGTACGGATAATATGTGCGCCTTTGTAAACAGCAATTGCAGTTGCAGCCAGGCTGCCGTAAAGCCTTTCACTTGCCGGTTTCCCAAGAACTTCTCCTATGAAGGACTTTCTTGAGAGAGCTGCAAGCAGAGGTTTTTCAAAAATCTTCAGGCGCTCGAAGTCGTCAAGAGTTTCAAAATCGTACATTGGATGCTTTTCGTCCATCCATCTGCCTATTGCAGGGTCAAGAATAAGACTGTCAGGAGCTATACCTCCGGCCTCGGCAGCCTGTATGATGGAATCAAGAGCCTCAATAATAGAATCCATGCCCAGAGGGTCTCCGGGAGTCTTTTCAGAAGCCATGACCACAGCCGGGCAGCCATAGTCTGCTACAACCTCTATCATTCTGGGGTCTGCTGTAAAACCGGAGACATCGTTTATGACCTGTGCCCCTCTTTTAAGGGCTTCTTCTGCGATTTCGGAAAACATAGTATCAACGGAGATTACCGCATCTACATTGCCTTCAAGAGCTTCGAGTACAGGGAGCAAACGCTCAAGCTCTTGTTTTCTGCTAATATGTTCTGCAAAGCGCCATGTTGACCTGGCACCAATGTCAAGGAAAGTTGCTCCATCCTCAACCATTTTCCGGGCAACTTCAAGTGCAGATTCCGGACTTATAATCGAACCTTCGTAAAAAGACTCAGGGCTCAGGTTAATAACGCCCATTACATGGGCAGGATACTGGTCTCCCACCTTTAAACCGCAGATATCAGTATTAACTACCATTTTTGACAACCAGGCTTATAAGTTTAAATCGATTAACGCCAGCAGGCGTTTGATAAGTTTGACAGGACAACACAGGCAATAACATACGTACACAGTTTCAGTCATCCGTGAATAACCCTCAAAGCCTTCCATTCCACCATCTGAAAGACTTCCTGCGAGCAAGGAAAATAATTTTCCGGCTACGAAACTGGGCACTGGAGGATTTAAAGGAGTGGAAACTCATGTTCAGTTAAGATTGAGAACTTAAAGAGTTCAGGACTTCCAGAGACCTTATATATGGAAACCTAGAGATTTGGAGATATTGACATTCTCCCAGGTTAGATGCAGATAATGTGAAACAGGGGAAGACTGCCAATAGAACCGGTATGCCACCAACATATCAGGTAGATTTGTTTAGGGTTAACAAATAATCCACTTTAGCGCCCGAATATTTTATTGGAGCAAGATTATCAATCTGGATTTCATAATTTATTTTGATTATTTATTGATGGCAAGCAGAACTATAGTAAAATAGGCTTCAATGATAGATAAAAATATTGATGTGTAAAATTACTCTATCACAATAAGGGAATCCTTATCAAAAAGCAATAAAAAGAATATATAGCATTTTAAGGAAATAACCTGAGACGACATATCATAAATAATAAGATTAAATTCTGAATGTGAAGCAATCAAAAACAAATTTACTTGCTTTGGTGTGACAGAATAAAATGACTTAAACCCGGCCAAGAGAATAAAGAAAAATGAAATAAGGAAAAGCCTTAAAGTAAAGAATTAAAGGCTTTTCTCTGCACACATAAGCACATGCTTCATAAGCATCGCAACTGTGAGGGGACCTACACCGCCAGGGACCGGAGTAATAAGAGAAGCTTTTTTGATTACGTTTTTGAAATCCACATCTCCGTATACGCCGTCTTCTTCTTTGTTAATTCCCACATCAAAGATTACCACTCCTTCTTTAACCATATCCGCTTTAATAAGGTGTTTGACTCCTGCTGCAACCACAAGAATATCGGCACCAAGACTGTATTTTTTCAGGTCATCTGTAAAGATGTGACAGACAGAAACGGTTGCGTTTCTGTTAAGAAGCATGGCAGCCATTGGTTTTCCTACAACATTGCTGTGTCCGACAATAACTACATTTTTGCCCTTAACAGGCACGTTGTATTCTTCAAGTGCTCTGATTATTCCGTGTGGAGTGCATGGGACAAGTCCTTCGTCTCCGATCATGAGCTTTCCCATATTATAGGGATGAAAACCATCGGCATCCTTCGAAGGAGATATGGCTTCCATTGCTTCCTGCGGGAAGAGGTGTTTCGGCAGCGGAAGTTGAAGTAGAATTGCATGCACGTCTTTGTTTTTGTTAAGGGAATCAATCAGGGCAAGCAGCTCTTCCTGAGTAGTTTCTGCCGGAAGAAAGTGGTCTTCTGCTCTGATGCCCACACGTTCGCAGGCTCTGTGTTTCAGGCGGACGTATATCTTTGATGCAGGGTCATCTCCTACAAGAATTGTAGCAAGCCCGGGAGAGACTCCCCTGTTGCTTTCAAGATCCTCTACTCCTGACCTCACTTCTTCTTCAACCTGCTGTGCAAGGACTTTTCCATCTATGATGCGTGACTCATAGCTTTCATCTGACAACTGGTAAACCCCCTATCTCCTCAATTAGCTGTAAACAGGGAACTTTGAACAGAGATCCCTTACTTTAATATTGATTTCCGACAGCAGAACATCATTTCCTGCGTTCTTTATTGCAGTCTCGATATAGTCGGCAACAAGTTCCATTTCCTTTTCTTTCATACCCCTTGTGGTGCAGGCAGGGGTTCCGAGCCTTACCCCGCTGGTTACGAAGGGACTGCGGGTCTCGAAAGGAACAGTGTTTTTGTTGGCAATGATTCCGGCTTTGCTCAGTGCAGCTTCCGCATCTTTGCCCGTAATATTCATATTATTAAGGTTTACAAGCATAAGGTGGTTGTCAGTGCCGCCTGAGACAATATCAAATCCTTTCTGCTTCAGACAGGAACAGAGAACCTTTGCGTTCTTTATGGTCTGAGCCTGGTCCTGCATGAACTCTTCGCTCATGGCTTCTTTGAAGGCAACTGCTTTTGCGGCTATGATATGCATGAGAGGTCCGCCCTGGATACCCGGGAAGACAGCCTTATTTACGCCTGTTGCAAGCTCTTCAGTTTTTGAGATGATCATTCCGCCCCTTGGACCGCGCAGGGTCTTGTGGGTGGTTGTAGTAACAAAATCCGCATAAGGAACAGGGCTCGGGTGTACGCCTGCGACTACAAGCCCTGCGATGTGGGCGATATCTGCAAGAAGGTAGGCTCCGACTTCATCGGCAATTTCCCTGAACTTTTTAAAGTCAATCACACGGGGATAGGCTGAAGCTCCGCATACGATCATTTTGGGCTTGCATTCTTTTGCCATTTTCATGAGCTCGTCATAGTCAAGGGCTTCAGTCTCTTCGCTGACCCCATAGGGCACGATGTTGTAGAGCTTTCCTGAGAAACTTACAGGGCTGCCGTGAGAAAGGTGTCCGCCGTGAGAGAGGTCCATAGACATGATGGTGTCTCCGGGCTGGAGTACAGAGAAATAGACAGCCATGTTGGCGCCTGAACCTGAGTGAGGCTGGACATTTACATACTTTGCTCCGAAGAGTTCCTTTGCCCTGGCAATTGCGAGGTTTTCGGCGACATCAACGAAATCACAGCCGCCGTAATAGCGTTTGCCGGAATATCCTTCGGCATACTTGTTGGTCATGATTGAGCCCTGGGCTTCCATAACAGCCCTGCTCGCATAGTTTTCTGATGCGATCAGGTTCAGTTTGTGTTCCTGACGATCGGCTTCCTTTTCAATAGCCTCGAACAATTCCGGGTCGATTTTTTCAATATAAGACATTACTGTCACCTTATAATCTATGAATTAAAACTTGTTCGAATCAAGGGTTTCTTGCTAGCGTGAATTGATTAAGCGTAGTTCACTTACGATTCTGAAACTTTTAGTGACATTATTAGTGACATCAGTTTGTTGAAACCTGCAAGAACTGCCTTGCGCACTGGAAAGTCGGGGGACTGAAAGTTTCGGACAGTTCCTGGATTTCTCGATAAGGGGGATTTATCAGGCAGTTTTACAACCTTCCGGATTTAAAAGAGCTCTAAAAGGGGCTCTAGTTTAAAGATGCTCTAATTGAAGGGTTCTAATTAAAGGAAGTTTTCATATCGAGATTTCGGGGTCTCCTTTAGAGATCTAATTTATTTAGAGATTTCATGAAAAATTTACTGAGTATCCTTAGACTCAGAAATTCAGTAATATTGAAAGTTTTCGGTTGGGAGAGTAGTTTCGTGTGAGTAATATAATTTCGTATACTTATAACCATCAGAGTATTAATGAAGATACTAATGGGTAAAAGCTATTCCGTTTTGGTCGCCTTCTCACTTCTCAAAGAAATTTGCCAGACCAATCCAGCTTGAGATTACCGAATATTAAATATTTTACTTTCCGGTCTGAACTTCGACGTTTCTTTACTCAGCCCTGCCTGATAAAACTAATGCAGTCCGAGGTTCCTGCGTGTGCCTGTTTGTTTAAAGATCTTAAGCAAGGGTAATTACGTTCCTGCCCTCAACTTTAAGTTTATCCTCGACAAAAAGCCTGACAGCTTCGGGATAAATAATATGCTCCTGCTCGAGAATCCTGTCAGTAAGAGTCTCTTCGGTATCCTCCGGAAGCACAGGCACGCATTTCTGGATGATGATCGGACCTGAATCGAGCCCTTCATCTACAAAATGCACGGTGCAGCCTGCAACCTTTACTCCATATTCAAAAGCCTGTTTCTGGGCATGGAGCCCTTTGAAAGCCGGAAGAAGAGAGGGGTGAATATTCAGGATCCTGTGCCTGTATGCCTCAATTATCTCACTTCCCAGAAGCCGGAAATAGCCTGCAAGCAGAAGAAGGTCCGTATCATACTTTTTAAGGACATTCAGAATTTCCCTATCATATTCAGCTCTGTCCCGCCCTTTGGGGTCAAGAAAGACAGCACTGATTCCGTGTTTTTTTGCACGTTCGAGCGCATAAGCATCGGCTTTGTTAGAGATAACCGCATTAACTACCGCGTTTTTTATGTAGCCCTTTTCAATGCTATCTATGATCGCCTGGAGATTTGAACCCCGTCCAGAGACCAGCACTGCAATCTTTACCGTCATCGAGGCTTTTAGATTGAAACAGTGATATATTAGGTTTTTGGAGCTTTATAATGCCCGTAAAAACTGAAGTAAAGAAAAAGTTTATCTCAGGCTTTCCTCCGATCCAGAAAAAAGAAAGAAGCAATTTATGTTCCACTGTGAGTATCCTTACGCTCCTCTATGAAATCAAGAAGTTCCTGAGAATCACTTATCGTGTCGAGTTCTTTCTTTTCAATCAGCACCGTGTTTTCAACGGATTTCAATTTGGAACGCCCGTTAATTATGAATACGGACTGTGTTTCCGTAACGCAGGAAATACTGCTCATCAGGTGAGCCCGTTTGATTACGGTTGTATTGAATTCGCTTACACCTGTAAGGATGACCGAAGACTTGTCCCTGGAAATCGCTTTGAAAGGTGCCTGCGCTGTAGGGAGGACATCATATCCGAGCATTGAAATCGTATTGAGAATAAGATCTTCAGGCAAAAGCATGCCGGACTTTGCCTTTGGCTCTTCCGTTTCAGGTTCTGTTTTCTTCCTCGGCTTTCTGCTTCCGCAGGATTTCAGGATATCTATTGGTTTTGCCAGTTCGACCCCGAAAATATCTTCAAGCTGGATTACGACATCAATGGAAGCATCCATGCCCTCTTCTTCATACTTGCTGATAGTCCTTCTTGAGACCCCTACCATGGTAGCCAGGGCTCCAAGGGACATGGACTGGTCTGTCCTTGCCTTTTTCAACAGATCTCCTTCTATTGAGACATAAAGCCCTCCGGGAGCTGCTGAGACGAGAGGCCTGATGTTTTCAACAAAGTAATCGTGGAGGGTCTGGACGTTCAGGGCAAGGATATCATAGCGCATGTAGACAACACTGTCTTCAAGCATCTGATCCCTTGTCTTGGCTCCTACAACAATAGCCGAACCTCCGAGATATTCAGCAAGATATTTCATCTCCCTTGCTGTTTCTTCGTTCAGGCCGTCAATATTAAATAAGACTTTGCAAAGTAATAGTGTGTCATCTTTCCGTGCGGCAACGTCAAAGCTCCTCGGGCGTATATTACAGCGGTCAGAGAGTGCAAAACCCGCACGTGACAATACATCAATAATTTGATGTATGAGAACTTCTTTTGTCATTCCGGTATTAAATTCTATTTGAACATCTATATATATATTTCTCTGACATTGCCAGTGCCCACAGGGAGAAAATAAGCCGGAGAAACCCGAAAACGAAAATATATTCGGAGTGGAATTGCTGAAATATTAAGCTAGAAAACTGGATACGGAAAAATGATAATCGGAATTGACGATACGGACTCAAACGAAGGCATGTGCACCACATATCTGGGAGCCCTGATGCTGGAAGAACTGCAAGAGTACGGAACTGTAGACTCCCTGCCCCTGCTTGTGCGCCTGAACCCTACCATTCCTTATAAAACGAGAGGGAATGCGGCAGTAGCCCTGAAAATTAAAACCGACTGCCCTGAGAAGGTAGTCACACATGTAATATCCAGAATAGAAGAACTTGCACGCATGGAGTGCGAAAAGACCAACCCTGGAGCAGTATTTATTCAGGAAAATGATTACGAAAGGCTCAAGCCTGTCCTTATGAGTTTTCTGGAAGAGGCTGTAAAGGACGTAATAGAAATAGGGAAGGCAAAGGACATTATCTCTGAGCTCGGGATCGCCTCAAAGAGTTTTAAAAACGGAAGAGGACTTATAGGTGCCCTTGCAGCCTGCGGGGCAATGCTCAACCCTGAAGGGTGGGACTTCACTTTCGAACATCTGACATACAGGCAGAAGGAAAGATGGGGAACCCCACGCGATATTGATAAAGAAAGTTTCTTTGAAGCTGATCAGGAGACCTATCCCGAAACCTGGGATACTGTGGATCTTACAAACAGGCTTGTAGTCTGCGTGCCTCATTCGGCAGACCCGGTATTATTCGGGATAAGAGGAGAGAGCCCTGAGATAGTAAATAAAGCTGCATCTCTCATCCGAGCAGAGTCTGTCGAGCGCTTTGCCGTGTACAGGACTAACCAGGGAACAGATATGCACCTCCTGCCAGCACAGAGTATTGCTGAGATCAGAGACATGCATTCTTACAGGCTTGAAGGTACGGTTTCGGTAGCCCCGAAAACCCTTGAAGGAGGTCACGTTATTTTTGCTGTAAGGGATAGGGAAGGAGCCGAAATCGACTGTGCAGCCTTCGAACCGACAAAAAATTTCAGAGCGCTTATCCGAAAACTGGTTCCTGGAGATCTGGTTCTCCTTTCGGGAAGTGTTACTTCCGGAACCCTGAATATCGAAAAAATCGAAATTAAAGCTCTCGTCCCTGTCTGCAGAGAAGAAAACCCTAAGTGTCCTGAGTGCGGAAAACACATGAAATCCGCAGGGCAGGGGCAGGGATTCCGCTGTAAAAAGTGCGGGACGCAATCTCTTTCAAAAGTCAGATCTGAAACCGGAAGAGACCTTGAAACAGGGCTTTATGAAGTCCCTCCCTGCGCCAGAAGACACCTCGCAAAGCCGCTGGCAAGAGAAAAGCGTCAGGATATAATGCTTTATCCTTCCCGGTAAGAGGAAAAAACTGCAACTTAAGCTGCTCGACGCTATATACTTAAATTTTCAGAATAATTCCGGCACAGGGGGAGCTTTTCTTTTATGCTCATTTCTCTCAATGCGTCCGATAACAGATTTTAGTTGTTCGGCAGAAATCCCGGTCTTATTCTGAATTGTCTCCGGCGCTGCGCCATCTTCATGCATTCTAAGCACTTCATCGACCTTCACATACGAAATGCCAAGCTCTGCTTCATCGGTCTGACCCACCCATAGCCCAGCAGACGGTTTTTTGGTAATGAGAGACCCCGGAATTCCGAGTCTGCGGGAAAGCTCCCATACCTCAGTTTTGTAAAGCCCGCCTATAGGTTCAAGGTCAACACCTCCATCCCCGTATTTCGTGTAGTAACCAAGAAGAATTTCGGTCTTGTTTCCTGTTCCGATGACCATACAGTTCAGCTGGTTTGCGTGGAAATAAAGAAGGGACATTCTGGTTCTTGCTTTCAGGTTGCCTCTCGTGAGCCTGTCCGCAGATTCGCTTTCCGGAACAGCAGCCATAAAAGCTGAGACAATTCCTGATATGTCAATTGTCCGGTACTCTATCCCAAGCCAGTCTGCAAGAATTTTGGCGTCTTCACTGTCAGCAGCAGGGGTAAGGCTGCTTTCGGGCATATGAATGCCAAGAACCCTGTCCTTTCCGAGAGCTTTTACTGCAAGAGTTGCGGTAAGGGCAGAATCAATTCCCCCGCTTATGCCTACAACTGCCCCATTTATACCTGCTTTGCCAGTCTCATGCCGGATAAAATCAATAATCCTGTTCTGTGCTTTTTCAAAGTCCATACTCTTAAGTTCCTGGAATTTATGTGAATTATATGAATTTGACTATCTCAAACTCGAGATTAAATTAAAGGCTGCTTTTCCGGAAGATCTGAATAATATCAGAAAGTTTGATTCAGACCCTGTTAAACAGTTTTATACACAGAAGCTGTAAATATATTAACCTTCCAGAGAAAAGAGAGTGAAAGGTAAACTTATTTAATAAATGGAGAATATAGGAGATTCGTCTTCCGGACATTATAATATAAATACTTGAGTGTTAAAATGTACTAGGCTATTTCCCGATCTTGAGCATCAAGGAATTTAATGCTTAAGGCGCCTGATACACAGGAAATATATACAGGAAATATGTACAGGACAAATTTTCCGGATGACAGGCATTAAAATAAAAAGAGCATCTAATATAGAAAACAGATAGTTAAGAACTACTCGATCTATAAAAACAGACAGCTAGGAATTACTCGATCCGGAAAATTCGGGAAAAATCTATATCCTTTAATTTTATGTCATTACCAGATAGAATTACAATCAAAAAGACAACTATTTTCGGGATGATCCATGGAAGAAATACAGTTAAAGGTTGAAAAGGCATATCCTATTGACCTTGGAAGAGGAATTATCCGGCTTGACCCTACAGCGCTACTGAAACTTCAGCTCTCTCCCGGCGACATTGTGGAGATAAGGGGGAAGAAAAAGACCACAGCGAAGGTATGGAGGGCAGACAGGCAGGATTGGGAACAGGGGATTGTGCGCATTGATAATTTCATTAGGCAAAACGCCGGGGTCTCTATAGGGGAGAAAGTGACCATTAAAAAGGTCGAAGCCCCGGAAGCAAAAAAGCTGATTCTGGCGCTTCCGGAAAGCATGACTCAGGGCGGACCCGAACTGCAGTTTGGGGAACATGCAAATGAGATCATAAAACGGCATATCCTGAAAAGACCTGTGTTCAGAGGAGACATAATTCCTATTATAAATTCGATGTCTCAGCCAATGACAGAGTCCCTGACAACAAGCCAGGTAATCCCCCTGGTTGCTGTTGAGACAGACCCTGCAAACACAATTGTCCTGATTACGGAAGCCACAAACATTGAACTCCGGAAAAAGCCGGTACAGGGCTACGAAAAAGCAACAAGAGGCGTCACCACCTATGAAGACATAGGAGGGCTGGGCGACGAGATCATGCGCGTCCGCGAAATGATAGAGATGCCTATGAAACATCCTGAGCTCTTTGCTCACCTTAATATAGAGCCTCCAAAGGGGGTTATCCTGTACGGCCCCCCAGGAACCGGAAAGACCCTGATTGCAAAAGCCGTGGCAAACGAATCAGGAGCGAGCTTCCATTATATTGCCGGCCCTGAAATTGTGGGAAAGTTCTACGGGGAAAGTGAAGAAAGGTTAAGAAAGATCTTCGAAGAGGCAACCCAGGACGCTCCTTCAGTTATCTTCATTGATGAGATTGATTCCATTGCCCCAAAAAGGGAAAACGTGACAGGGGAAGTTGAAAGAAGAGTAGTTGCCCAGCTCCTCACCCTTCTTGACGGGATGGAGGAAAGAGGACAGGTCGTGGTTATCGGGGCCACTAACCGTGTGGACGCAATTGACCCCGCACTCAGGAGACCCGGACGCTTTGACAGGGAAATCCATATCGGAGTGCCGGATACCAAAGACAGGTACGAGATCCTGCAGATTCACACAAGGGGAATGCCAATCGAGAAAGACGAGGCTGAGCCACAGATTGAAGTTGAAATTGAAGCTGCAGCTAAAATCGCAGATGAAATCGGAACCGAATCTGTGATGGGGGTGGAGGCTGATGAAGCTGCTCTGGAAAGAGAAAAGAAAGAGAAGACGAACCTGTATCTCATGTCCCTGGCTGAGAGGACTCAGGGCTTTGTGGGAGCAGACCTTCTGGCTCTCGTGCAGGAAGCAGCAATGCGTTGCCTCAGGGAAAATCTGCCTGACCTCGACCTGGAAAGAGAAACAATTCCTCCAGAAAGACTGGAGAAAATCGTTGTCACCAAAAGGAATTTTGAAGATGCCCTGATGGAAGCCGAACCCTCGGCTCTGAGAGAGATCTTTGTCGAGATGCCTTCGGTTGGCTGGGACGATGTGGGAGGTCTTGATGAAGCAAAGCATGCTATCATCGAAGCTGTTGAGTGGCCTATTAAAAACCCGGAAAAGTTTGTCAGGATGGGCATAAAAGCTCCGAAGGGAATCCTGCTTTACGGCCCTCCCGGGACTGGAAAGACCCTGATAGCCCAGGCTGTTGCCAAAGAGTCAAATGCCAATTTCATAAGCGTCAAGGGCCCGGAGATGTTCTCGAAGTGGCTCGGAGAGTCGGAAAAGGCAATTCGGGAAACCTTCAAGAAAGCAAGGCAGGTTTCTCCATGTGTTATCTTCTTTGACGAGATCGACTCCATTGCTGGAATGCAGGGTATGGAATCTACGGACAGCCGGACTTCGGAAAGAGTGCTCAACCAGTTGCTGACTGAGATGGACGGGCTTGAGACCCTTAAAGATGTGGTCATAATTGCCGCAACTAACAGGCCTAACCTGCTTGACCCTGCAATCCTGCGCCCTGGCCGCTTTGACAGGCTGGTTTATGTCGGGTCACCTGACCGCAGGGGCAGGCTGAAGATCTTTAAGATCCACACACAGAATACACCTCTTGCAGAGGACGTGGACCTTGAGAACCTTGCCGGTATAACAGAAGGGTATGTAGGCGCGGATATCGAAGCAGTATGCAGAGAGGCTGTAATGTTTGCTCTCAGAGAGAACTTCGATGTTGAAGCGATTGAGATGAGGCACTTCAGAGAAGCTCTTAAGAAAGTGAAACCCACAATTACCGAAAACATTGCTCAGTTCTATGAGAAGATAGAGGAGCAGTTTAAAGGAGGTCAGAGACCGGTCGAGACAGCTGGATTAGTGGGATACAGGTAAGAATTTAAATGAGTAACTCTTAAAAAGGAAGAATTTATAAAGAATATAGTTTCAAATTAAATAAAATACCGGAAGTAAAGGTATTTAAACTGAAAGCCAGCTTTACCCAAGTCCCGCATAACACTGAGCATGGAGACAAGATAAGAATGTCTAAAGTATTTGCAAGAAACCTCCTCTTCAACAAACAAGTGATGGCTACCGACGGAACGGAGATAGGAACGCTGAGCAATATTGTAATTGAAATCAAGGGAGGACGTATCATTGACCTTATGGTCAGCCCAAACCCCACCTTTGATGTATCAAGATACAAAAAAGAGGACAATTATATCCTGATTCCTTTCGACTCCGTAAGCGCCATCAAAGACTATATTATCATAGACAAAATGAAAGCAAGGGCATAATTGAAAAAACAAGGGAAGGGAAAAATCTCCTTTCCTTTAAGATCTTGTTTTCACTCTTTTTGCTCTATTTTCTTTTGGCCCATAACTGTTTAGAGGAACTCTTCTTTTAAGGCGGGAAGTCTCCTTCCTCGACAGGTCAGATTTATCCGAGCTGGCAGGTGAGAGATGAAAGCCGTCAACTTCCCAACCTTTTCTTGAGGAACTGAGACTCTTCAAGAGTTGAAGCTGATGATTGAAGTACTCGAAGGAAGCTCATCCCTCAAAACTGAGCCGTAAGGCGAAGATTTTAGGGAGGGGTAGTTC